>JAQBPA010000073.1 GCA_028287765.1 Bacteriovoracaceae bacterium | reverse complement strand
CTTATAAAGACCTTCGAGGCCTGACCCCCTTTCACGCATCGCGCAAAGGCGCGTCTTATCTGTGCTTTAGGCCGCAGGTGCTGGTTATTCAGCGCCATGAAGATCTGGTATAATGAGAGATGTAGGAGGTGAGTACAAATTTTGACTCATCAGGGCGGCATTGTTGAAGGAAACTTACATCAGTTTTTTAACTCATTGCTTGTTGAAGCTGCGGAGCAGCATCGTGTTAAAATTTCGCCCACCGCAACTCAGTACGTAACCGATCTTCTCGTTGCATTTCAGGACAGTGCAAAACTTTTTGCTCAAGACGGAGTTCGTATTCCCGTTCTTGCAGATATGCTTCTTGAAGCGATGGATGCTGATCATCGAAGACGAATTACGATTCTGAGACAAATGGGCGATACGTCGCTGATGGTTTCTGGATTTTATCCGGAAGCTCTTTCCAAGCGTTCGATTGATTTAAGTTATTACCAACAAATGGGAGAAATTGCTTATCACCATCTCAGTTCGATTACGACCGAGCTGAATGTTTTCGATGAACTGAGTGAACGGTTCATCAAATTAAGTTCGCTCTTAAATGAAATTTCTGAACAGCTCCATGCAAAAAATTACTCCGTCACCAAGCTGATGGAGTTTTACACCAATTCAGGATCCCAGCATATTTTGGAGCAGCTAAAAAAACAGGGCGTGATCCCGCTTCCACGAAAAAAAACCGAAAGCTTTGATTAGAAAACTACAATGAAGTTTTTAGACCAAGTTCAGCAGTCTTTAGGAGCTGTGAATGGCTATGAGCTCCCGTTTTCGATTGCAGATTTTTTGGTTCCTTCAAAAAGTACCGATCAATTGATTATCAAAGAAGGCGAGACCGATGCAGAACTTCTCGTCTGTTTAAGAGAGAGTTTGCTGACGAGTTTTTCAGATAAAAATTTTCCCGCGGATTTTCAGCTTCAATTACTTCCAGATTTAAGTGTGGTGATCGAGGAACTCAGTCACTTTAACACCTACTGTCTATCGGCGGCCCAAGATCGAGAAATTTCGGAAGTCGAACTCGAAGTGCAGGGCGAAGTAGATAAGTTTGGAGTGGCCTTAGATTTTTTACATCAACGAAACGAAGAGAGTTTAAAGGAAAAAGTTTTTGAAGTGCTTTTTCAAAATTGCAAACTAGGCGAGTGGGTGAAGCCCGAAGACGAACAACGCTATTATGATGCTCATCAAATCGCCCGCAATTTTTGTAGATCTGTCCTCGAAGAAGGGCTCAATTTTGAACAAAGTCGTAGCAAGTTTCGGGCCTTTTTTAAGAGCTCCCGAGAGGTTAAACTCTCCTCGAAATACTGAGAAATACTCCACTTTTTTGACGCCCCGCCACCTTGCATTTTTAGGTGATAAAATGAAATATGGGCAAGACTTTGTGGGCGATGCTGGTCATCACGTCGATGGCGTCCCTCATTAGCTATTTAGGCTTTCAACTCTTTTCGACGCCCACTATTTCTCCGCCCTCCGCTCAGGATCCGTATGAGGCTTTATTTGATCCTTCGTTTAGCCCGACGACCGTCGTCGTTGTTGAAGAAAAACGAGAAGTTGCCGCGAAAGAAATTAAGCAGCCAGAAAATCTGAGAGAGCCGATTCGAAACGAGTCACCTCCCGTTGTCGAATATAGCGATCCGTCAGTAGAAGCTCAAAAAGTTCAACAAAAAGATACCGTTCAACTTGGAAAAATTCAGCAGGAACTCGCAGAACTTCCTGCCGGTCCTGAATCGGCTCCTGCGAGAACTCTTCTTCTTCACTCAGCGTCAGATTTAAATTTAGATGAGAGGGGCGCTGACGAAGTTCATGAAATTGCAATGAATGAACTCCTGCAAGGAAAGACGGATGAAGTTGCGGACGGTGCGCAGTCGTCAAGTTTCGCTTATTTTCTTCCGGTCTTAGCGCATGAAGTTGCACTCAAGACCGCACAAAATCCGTCCGATGCTTTTAACCTCACTTTAGATGGCGTCATGGTGCACGCCGATCCTGGCGTCAGATATTCTCTTGTACGACAATTCGTAACCAAATTTCCTGACCTGGAGCCGCAACTGAGAGAAGAACTCTACAATCGACACATCCGCACGGATCTTCAGGCGAATTAATATTTTTCAAATTCTTTAACCCTGATATTCTAAGAAGCATGCTCCGATGGGTAATGATAGGATCTCTTTTATTTTGTAGTTCAGCAGAAGCCGCTGATTTTGAACTTCCCGAAGCCGCTGTGATTGTTGCTGAAGGCCGGGATCAGAAAAACTGTGTGGAGAGAGTTTATTATTCCGATTCAACAACTGTGTTACTGAGTGAGCGAAAAACTCAGTGGCTTCAAAAGGTAATCCGTTATGCTATTGGACAAGAGGATTTAATTTTATCGAGTGGTAAGCACCTCGCGCTCGGCCTTCCGGAAAAAGGTTTGAAAGTTCAAAAATCTGAAATCGATCAACTCTTTTTAGATAAAGTATTTCTTGCTTTCGCAGGAACAGGAATAAGCGCTGATCTGAGAGAATTTTCTAGAGAACTGGAACAGTTACAAAAAAAGGCAAAAAAGCAGTCTAAAAAACTAGCCGCATCTAAAGCCGTTTATTTTCTGAACAGCGAACTGCAAAGTCTCGCGGCGGTCGAAGAAAAGCTCCTTCAAAAAATAAAAATTAAATTTGATGTTCAATCTCAAGAGCAGAACCACTGCGAAGAACAGTGAATTAATATGTCGTGTCTCTTTTGTGAAATTCCTAAAGAAAATATTGTAAAATCCACTGAGCGAGTTTTTGCCATTAAAGATCGATATCCGGTTACCGAAGGCCATCTTCTTATTATTCCAAAGGCGCATCGAGTTGATTTCTTTCAACTGACATCTGAAGAACTAAAAGAGACGAATGAACTTCTCAGATTTTTTAAGGATAAAATTTTGAAGGATGATCCTCGCGTGACGGGATTTAATATTGGTGCGAACTGTGGCGAAGACGCGGGGCAGACGATTTTGCATTCACATATTCATTTGATTCCAAGACGAAAAGGCGACGACCCAAGTCCTCGCGGAGGAGTTCGTGCCGTAGTTCCTGGAAAAAAAAGCTACTCGGCATAATTTTGGATGTTCCCAGATATGGGAACACTTTGTTCCCAAGTTCGTTGACTCCCATTCACTCCGCTCGTTAACCTTTAAGACGAGGGGAAAATTTAATTGAGACAAAACCAATCGAGTGGTTCGGAGGGAGCCGCTATTTTAACGTCTGCGTTTTTGGAAAGAAAAGCGCGTAATCCTCGCTATTCACTGCGAGCGATGGCTCTCTCACTTAAAATACCTCCCGGACGTTTATCGGAATATTTTTCTCAGAAGCGTCGGGTAACGCCGAAGGTGGCCATTCAAATTGCAGAACGTCTTCAGTTGGATCCTGTTAAACGAAATCGTCTGCTGAAGTCTGCGCAATTTCATTCAGAGAGTGAAATTGATTCCATTGATGAGAATTATTTAACGCTCAGTCTCGATCAGTTTAATTCGATTTCGGATCCCATTCACTTTGCGATTCTCTCGTTAAGCGAAACCGAAAATTCGAAATCTGATCCTCTTTGGATCGCAAAGCGCCTAAAAATTTCTGTAAGTGAAGTTCGCGGAGCTCTGGAGAGATTAGAGCGCCTCGAACTCATTTACGTGAAAAATGGAAAACTTTTTCCGTTAGATAAGCAGCTCGCGACAACCACCGATATTTCGTCGCCAGCGATTCGGTTGTCGCATCAAAAAACTTTAGAGCGAGCAGCGAGTGCCCTTGAAGATATCTCCGTCGAGTGGCGAGATTTTAGTTGTATGGTGGTGGCAGCTGATCTCAAAAAAATCCCCGAAGCTAAAAAGATGATCCGCCATTTTAGGCGTCGGCTTGCCAAGTTTTTAAAATCAGAAAAACCAACCGAAGTTTATTCGCTTAGTATTCAACTTCTCCCGATGACCCAACTTGAAACCAAGGAAAAATATGAAAAATTTTAAGCTCTTTGCATTTCTTATGTTTGTTTTGTCAGCCGATACGGCATTAGCCGTTGGAGGACACGAAATTGGAAATGGCGGCGAGCCCAATTGCTCTCAGTATTATTCTTATTTTTCAAAAATTACTTTAGCGATTCAAGAAATGGGCCAAGCTCGAGTAGATCAAACAAATAAAAAAATATCCGTAAAAGATATTTGGGAGCTCAGACGCCAAGTGCGATGTATTCCGGCCGGCGATCTGGATCGAGGGGCTCGAAGTAACTCCACGACCAAGGTGACCTCTCTCGATTTCAAAAAATGGAACAACGACACGATTGACCAAAAGATCCGTCTCGTAACGCATGAGATTTGCGTTCTCTTAAAATTGGATGGCGAGGGTGAATATTATAATTCAGAAGATCTTTATCAGATCGTCCTCTTTAGTCCAAAAATCAATGAGATCCGTGCTATCGAGAAGGATTTTTCTACTCGAGCTTCAGGATCCATTCGAAAAGCAATACCAAAGGGTCCCGAGTCACTTGATCAAATTTCTATCGACATTATGCTACAGGAAGAAATTTATCAGCAATTAGCGAGTTTAACGGAAGGGCTCAACAACGCTGTTAACGATCTTGGAAAGACTGCTGATTTTAAAACTGAAGTTGTTCAAAGCTCTGATCCCGCCGTGGTAACGGGAGTCGCAAGTGTTTCTGCTCGTATCAGTTCCGTTACACTTTCTGTTGAAGGTCTTGCTACAAATGAAAGTTGGGTGGGTGCATTCACGGGAGTTAACAATGCAGTCACAACTCAGCGCGGGACTTTAACCCTCAAACTCCGTGGGCGGGAGCGTGCGATAATGGTAGTCGCAGGTACAACCTTGGTGTCCTTGGCCGCTCAAATTAATAGTGAAAATATGGGTGTTAGTGCGTCTGTTTACAATACGGGTGACGGTTCTGCAAACGCGGCACGGATTGATATTACCGATCTACTTCCAGGAAAGGCAAATCGTGATCCGACACCCGGCGCAAATTTTAACCTCTCCATTACAAGTAGCTTAACACTTCTTCCAACTGAAGCTTTCGGATCCATGCCGGTAACCGAGGGTCTAAATGCTAAGATCAAAGTGGGGGGGCTGGCTGAAGATATATATAGAGAGTCCAATGAAGTGGCTGACGTCGTTCCTGGCGTGACGTTGAATTTGATTTCCGCTCAGCCCGGGGTGAAAAAGACTCTGACCATTACGGAAAATACTTCAAACGCGGTAATCAAAATAAAAAAGTTCATCGAGAAATACAATCAGCTGATTACGGCTCTCAGAAAGGCGATCATCTCAGGTCCGACCACGGGAGATCTAAGTCTTCTTTATATGTTCTCAAAATTAACAACGACGGTGACCGATGCCGTCCCTAAGCTTCCCGAAAATTTATCGATTCACTCTCTGGTGGATCTGGGCATCGAAACGGTTTACTCCAGTTATTCGGATCAAGATAATGATACGCAAATTCTTTCTAACGAAAGTAGGTTGATGGATGAGCTTGTGAACTATTTTGAAGACCTCACGACGTTCTTTGCTGGAAAAAATGAAGTGAATGGCTTTTCATCCTATTTTGCTGGGGTACTGTCGACAATGATTGATCCGTCGACCGGAATACTTCCGAAGGGGCTTGCGAACCTCCAACGTGACTCCCTCCAGATAATGGATCAATACCAAAAGCAATTTGAAGAGAATCAAAAATTAAATCATAACGGAGAAAAAAAATGAGGAACTATCTAGTATTCATTTCATTGATTCTTTTAGGATCGTCGATATCTGCCAGCGATACGAAACAGCGTTTCAGCGTCCAACCTAAAATTCAACTGAGATTTACCTGCGAAGAGACAATCGGTCTGGCAAATAAGATTGAGTCAACGATGAGTCGGCTGAATGAGATTGTACAAAGGCAGCGTTCTCTTGCTATAGAGGCAAGTAATTGGACATTGGGACGAAATGATCGACTTTATTTAAACGCTGAATATGCGAGCCGCACGAGCGAATTTCTTCAATTTGTCGATCATTTCGCTTTTACGGATTCTTACGGGGAAGACTATGCAGTTTTTAAAGATGGAATTCAGTTTCGAACACTCCTCTATTCGTCGATCGATCAAACGAGTTTGCCAGTTTATTTTAAGGTTGAACCCTTTGAAATCAAATCTTTTGGAGGTCTCGCTTCTGAGATTTTTTCGTTGGATCCAAATTGTCGTCAAGATCTTCCTCAAGATTATTTAGTGATGAACGGAGTGGCACTGGCTGTTCCCGCTGATTCTGATGATACATTGTCTAGTGTTGGCAATAGTCACTCTGCCATTGCCATAGCTAGGATCATTGATGATCAATCTGGACGAACAGGGGTCTTTGCAGATCTGCAAACGAATTTTGTCGATCTTGACAAAATGGACATGACGAATGCTCCATCAGATATTTATTCGCATCTTAAAATTAATGGGATCCCATTGGCCGGCACACGTATTTACTCTGTTTCAGCATTGATCACCGCGATTAACAATTATGCAAATCAAACGGGTGTACGGGCGTCTGCTATTTTGGATTCAGATCATCTAACGCTTATCGGACTGAAATTAATAGCTTTGGACGGTCGCAATATTGAAGTGAATGCTTCTGATGCATTTGCTGCGATTACCGGCGGAAGGATAAAATCTGGCGAAAACTTGTTCGTCGGAAAAATTAAACTCCGATCATCATCATCCATCGAGATTGCGGCGGGTTACCCCATTTTGGGTTTCAGCGGAAAGCATACAATCGCTGTTACCGAGAGTGATTTTCCGCATAGCGATATTCTAACCCAAGTGAATGCATCGAATGCTCTTTCGATTTTGGATTCTGCGGTCGGTCAAATTAATGAATATCGTAGCTCAATTGCTTCGATGCCAAGATCGTGCGTTCAACGATGAAAATAAAGGGAAGAATGATTATGCATTTTACTAAACTGACTTTATTTTTTGCATTTTTAATTCTGATGATTTCAGAAAGTCGAATAAGCGCACAAACAATTCCACGCTTGAGTTGTGAGGATGTACGAGTGATCGGCTTTCGAGCACTTCAAGAAATTATGGCTCTGACTTCACTTTTTGTTCGCGAGAGAGAGCTCGCTCAAATCTCAAGTAATGGGATTTTAGGAGCAAATGACAGAACTTATTTGAATTCTGAATCAAAGCAACTCTTGGCAGAAGCAAATCGCATTGTTGAAAACGTTTCCTATAAAGATTCTTATGGGGATACTCATTATTATTTCAATGATGGTTTTAAATTTACAACCATCGTGCGCTCAAAATTGGCCGGAGACGAGTTTCCAAAAGATTTTGAGATCAAACCGCTTCGTATGAAAAATTTGGGCAAAATTGCTGAGAAGACCTTTCCAATTATTTTTGATGAGTCGGCGCTTTCAATTCGAGATAATTTTACAATTAATGGCGTTGCGATTCCGTCTCCTCGATCTTCTGACGATCAAGTTTCAACGATTCACAATGATTATTCGGCGATCGCTTGGAAAAAAATGATTAATTCAGTTTCCGAACAAAGCGGAGTCACTGCTAAAACGACATACACTGCAGCACAGTTTCTAAAGACTCCACTAAATATTCCCACTCAGTTTCAGACCTGGGCAGAACAAGATTTCGTGATTAACGGAGTCTCGATTATTGGCCGTTCGCGAAAAGAAACGACGAATAGTATTCTTTCTGCCATTAACGACTTTAGCAATCTTACGGGCGTGAAAGCGCGGCTTTTGAGTAATGAGATTTCAAAATTTGAGCTTTTTTCATACGATGGTCGCAATATTCGGCTTCATATCAGTAGCCGATTACTTCCTGTGTTCGGTGGACAATTTAAGGAAGACAATTTTTTTATTGCTCCCATTCGGCTTTTATCTGAAAAGTCGTTCGAGCTCACTGTCGGCCAAAATGCATTTCTTGGCTTTACCGGAAAACAGACAGTCGAATTAACGAAGGACTCTGTTGAGCAGATTACGATCACCGATCAGACGTCTGCGGAAAATGCAGTCGTTCATTTTAGGAGCGCGATCGACGATTTACTCCTGAGAGAGGCTTCGATCGGACTAATCGTGGATGCGTGTCCGCTTTAATTTCTCTTCAATCTGAATGCCAATTGCAGTTCGTTGACGTTGATCCATCAAAATTCTGACGTTAAATTCTCCATGACACGCGGAGATTCGTTGTTAGCGCCGCGTCAAGCCTTGGCCTAAGGTTTGCATCAAATAGATACATGGCATCTAGAAGAGTAATGGAGGAGACGCTATGAGTTTAAGAGTTTGGAATTCAGAAGAATATATCGAATCAACAGAATCAGATGTTCTCGGTGGAAGTAATTTTTTAGTGAGCGCCGTGCTCATTCTAAAAAAACAAAAGAAGGAGCTTGAGACGGAACTCAAGGGACTCAAGGATAGAGTCAAGCTTCTTGAATATCAAAACGCGTCCTTCATGAACGTAAGCGCTGAGCGGCTTTTAAAAACGCTGGGATGATTACGTCATCTGAGAGTCTCTCGGGGTGCCACTGCACTCCTAGAGCAAAGGCGTGATCGTTCATGGTAAAACATTCCACGAGTCCGTCGGGACTGTAAGCTTCTGCCTTTAATCCTTTGGCGAGTTGATCGATTGCTTGGTGATGAGTGGAATTCACAAATAGCTTTTCAGCCCCTACGAGTTTTATAGCAGAACTTTTTGGTTTGAAATCAATCCAATGAGTAGGCAGGTGTTTTGCTTCTTCTTGTTCATGTCGAATCTTCGATGGACTTAATTTTTTAGCTTCGCGCTCGCTCTCGATGTCTTGGATGAGACTTCCGCCTAAAAACACATTCACGAGTTGAAGTCCCCAACAAATGGCGAGCAGAGGCTTTTCCATCGGCAAATACTTCTCGAGAAGGCGAAATTCAAAATCACATCTCTCTCTCGAGATTTTTACATTTTGAAATTTCTTTTTCTGTCCGTAAAGTTGTGGATCGACGTCGCCAACACCTCCCGGAATCATCACTCCGTCGACGTCTTTTAAAACTTCACTGATTCGACTTTCATCGTAGAGAAGTGGAATGACTTCAGCTCCTAACGACCGGAGCGATTTCACGACGTCAGGTTTCAGAAAGTATCCGTGAGTTTCGCAAAAATCGAAGGTGACCGCGATTTTTAGTTTTTTAGAATTTGATTTGGAGTGCTTCAAGGCAGTCGTTTCCTAATGCTTCAAGTTCTAGAATCTTTGAGCGCCAGTCTTTGAATTTTGGGAGTTCTTTTTTTTCACGAAAAAGATGAGTCGATCTTTTGGCACGCTTCTCAATGGCAAGTTCTTGCGTAAAGTCTTTCACGGAGGTCTCTGTATAGCGAATAGTATCTTCGATCGCTCTCATCGAATTTTCTAAATCACCGCAGAGAGAGATGAAGTCGTATTCGCAATCAAATGCTTTTAACCAGGGCTTTATTTCGGAGACGGCTTTCATACTTAAAAGATCATCCGTGATCCAAACAAGATGAGCGGGCATATTTTTTTTAAATTCCTTTAGCAGTTTTTGATCAAGCGAAAAGATCGTTTCAGGATCGTCTTCGAAGGCAATATGAGCCGTCAGGATGGCGGAGGCATTCGCTGCCGCCTTTAAAAAAATTTCTCGATCTTCCTTAAAAAGCTCTCTCTTATTTTTGAAGACGACAGCGATTCGTTCGTGTGAGTCAAATCGAGTAGGGCCGTGTCCTGGGAAATGTTTAAGCGTCGTATGAACTTGCTCATTTTCGAAGACTCGACAAAACGCTTCAACAAACGGAAAGACCTCATTTAAGTTTTCGCCATAGCTCCGATCGCCGACCACATTACTTGAGTCTTTTGTTCTGAAATCGCAGACCGGCGCAAAATTTAGATGGATATTTGTGAGCGCCATTTGCTTGGCAGCCAGGCAATAAAGTTCCTCGATCTTATCCATTTTTCCGGTGTTATCGAAAGCTTCTCTGATTTTTTGTGCTGAAGGTAAATGAATAAACGGAGCTCTGAGACGTCTCACTCGTCCGCCTTCTTGATCCACTGCAAAAAAATTAATATTTTGAGAGGCCTTCTTAATGAATTCGTAGATTCCCTCAAGCGCTGACTCACGATCGCTCCATATATTGGAGGGCTTATCGAAAGGGGAATTAAAAAGAATGAGACCAGGAACAGGAAACTCTTTCAAAAAGGATTCTAGCTCTTTAGAAAAAGAAAAGTCTCGAACGCCAACAAGAAAGAAACTTGGAATAATCTCAGAGGGCTTCATTACTGCATTGAGCTTATCCAACCTTGGACAACCTGTCTGTCTTCACTTTCAGGTTTAAGCTGGAGGTAAATTTTAAAAGCTCTTAGCGAGCGCTCTCGCTCTTGGCGGTTCATATAAATGATACCAAGCTGTTTATAAACTTCCGCTAGATCAGGATCCGATCGCAACGCACTTTGATAGAGAGCAATCGCTTCATCTACTTTATTTTCTTTTTGCTTTTGATTTCCTTGCTCATAGAGCTTTTGACCTTCAACTTTTGTCTTGCTCGACTGTTTGTTGAGTGCGATGAGCTCGGGATCCGCTTTAGGAAGAACTTTTTTTGCTTTTTCAGCTAAAGCCGCCGCTTTGGCTTTTTTTCTTAACTCTTTTTTCGATTCTTTTACCGTGCCGTTTTTATTCAGCTCATTCTTTTTTTGAGCAAATTTTTGAGCCGCGCGATTATTGAGTTCCGCCGTCTGATCAGCCACTTGAGTTTTGGGTTCGGCTTTGGCTTTGGCAACCGGAGCACTTACAGGTTCTTTAACAAGCTCTTCGTGAGCGCCATCTTTTTTGACTGCGGGTGTATCAGCAAAATTACTTCCCTTTTTACTCAAGCGTTTATCAATGGATTGAAAGAGAGTTGGAACCGGACTTCCATTTCGAAAGCCAGCCCTTCGTTTTTGATAAATTTTTGAGAACTCTTGTAGTTTGTGACCAGCAAAAACTTGTTCCGCATCTTTTGTATGATCAAGGGCGAGAAGTAAAATCCAAGCTTGCGCTCTAAATAAATCCGGCTGCTCGTCGATGATTTTTTTCATTTCGTCTAGTCCCGCACGAAATGTTTGAGAACGAGAATCAACGACCGCTTTAGAAAATCGATATTCTAAAGAAGACTGAGTATCGGCGGGCCATCGTTTGACAAGATCACCAAGCGTTGAAAGATCTTCTTTCCAAATCGCATAACTTGAAAGACCTAAAAAGCCGTAACTTGCGGTGGGATAGGCAGCAATGAGTCCTGAGGCGAAGCCAATTCCACTGATGATTTGATCGTCAGCACCGTTCATCATTCCGTTCGAGATTAAAGCGTCTGCAATGAGTGCGCGATTTTCGGGTTTTTGTTGTTCTTCTAACGGAAGAGCGGCCATCTGCGACAGAAAATCTTGATAAAACGAAGGATCATCTTTGTACCATCCGTTTGATTTTTTTACGGTGGCGGTGGCAATGACCGGGGTGACTTTGGATGCTGAGGATTCAATAGATCGGTGCGATTTAAAACTGTTGAATATAAGGAAGGATAGGGCAGCAACGACGACTACTCCAAGAGCGACGCTTATCCATTTTTTATTTTTCTTGTTTCTTCCTCTGACTTGAATTTCTGCAAAGGTGGCATCGCCAAACGGACGAAGCGGCGCTTTTTCTTCTGACTCCGACTCTGATCCTGGCTCTGATTCTTCAGCAACCTTGTAAGAAGATTCCTTTTGTAAAATTCGCTTATCTAACTCTGTTGCCTCATTGATAGAACCAACGGATTTAAAATGAGCTGAAGATGTTCTACCGCGTTTAAACGGCGAAGGTTCTTTTTCTTTTGAATCCGTTTTTTTAGACGGGGGTGAAACCATCGTTTTGGCGCCTTCGAAGTAATCGGCTGCTTCTGTACGCGTGGAGTCGGATTCAGCCTCAAAATTTTCATCTACCGGCGGAGCCGATTTTTTTTCTGCTCGAAGCGGTGGAAGGTCTTGCGAAAGACTGGGCGGGCTTTTTTGTACGTGAGCTGGTGTTTCTGGCTTCTTGGGAATTTCTGCAGGGGCCGGCGAATCCGAAAAAACTTTAAACGTATGCTGACAACGCGGACAACGAACCTTTGTTCCCGTTGCACGAATTTTTTCGTCCGGTAATTTGTACCGGCTTTCGCATTTTGGACATGAGACAAGCATAAGAACTCTCTGCTATTTTAGCATTTTTTTAATTCTTAGGGGTTTTTCAATTGGCTCAGTAAAAACGCTCGCCGCTCCGCAGCGCGACTAAATGCTTCTTTTTCGGCCTTCGTCGTTAACAAAAGCTTAGGTACGGGCGCGGGTTCTTTTTTAAGGTCGAGAGCCACCATGGATAAATGGGCAGTAACGCATTGCTTTTTTTCTCCCGTCAGAATTTTTTCGCTGGTGACTTCTACAAAGACGATCATCGAAGTTCGTCCGGTAAAGACCACCTTTGCTTTTATATTTACCGAATCTCCAACAAGCATGGGAGCGATAAAATGAAGCGCATCTACGCTGGCCGTCACTGAAACTCTCTTTGAGTATCTTTGTGCTGAAATCGCTGCAGCAATATCGATCCAACTCATCACCACACCGCCAAAAATAGTTCCGAGTGCGTTTGCATGCGAAGGTAGAACCAGATGATTCGTTTCGACGTAAGACTCTTGAGGTTTCTTATACTTAGGCGTTTTTAGCATAGGATGAATTCCTTATCTCTCATTTGTATTTACCAGTAATTGGTCGTAATTTCGATATCTCCAAGTACCCTGCATTGACACGATATTCTTTCGTTCTTTTGTAAATGATTGCGATCTTTGAGGCCCATTTCTTGATCATTCGGCCGAGAAATATTTTTTTCATTTTTCAGAACAGAAACTTTGCAGCTCGCACAGAGTCCCATCCCTCCACACGCGTTACCGACAGGAATATCTTTGCTCTGAAGAAATTGAAGCAGGTTGGTGTCGCGAGGTGCAACCAGTTCTGTGTTTTTGGGTTTCAATAAAATTTTAACGAACTTCTGAGCCACCTCCTTTATTCTAGAGGGCGTGATAGGACACTGGAACATAAATATATTTCTGTTTGCTCCGCGGCACCTTTAACGCAGATTGAGGCTATTAATGTGATGGGCTATTCACAACTCGGCAATCGTTCTATGATAGAGAAGAGGGCTTATGAAGAAGAAATCTGGCTTTTCCGATCTCCCCAATTACTTTTCAGGCCACTGCGAAAAGTGTGGAGAAATCTATCAGGCATCTTCGAAAGCCGACGACTTAGAAGGAATCACTTTTCCTTGTAAAAAGATTCGATGTACTGGCCGAGTCACTCTCTCCTTTGCACAAGAAAGAATTCTTCCAAAAGAATCTTCGGATAAAAGTAAACCCAATCGCGTTTGCTAGTTCATTTTCCAATGGCCACGGGACCTTCAGTATCCAGGTAATCCCATTCGTATTTCATTTTAATCTGTTTTGATTTTATATTCACGGGATCTGGAAGCGTTTTACTTCCAAGAATTTCATGCCATAAATGAATAGAATAATTTCCAGGAAGCAACTTTTTAAAATTTACCCGGCCATTTCGAGCACTGATTCGGTAGTGCGAGTGCGGTGCAACAACAACAAAGGCTTGCATCCATGGGTGAAGATCACAAAAGAGAGGAACAATCTCGGGTTCTCGAAAGCGAAACTGTACTCCTTCGAGATTCGGAGGCAGCGGTCGGGTTTGTCTGGGGTTGTTGTGTCCACCTGAGCGAATTTGAAAGAGGATGGGATCTTCTGTGTTTAGTTGAATAGGTTGATCGGCGGAGACGACCATAATTCGAGGTGAAAATTCGCAGTCCCGTATGGTGATCTTCATCTCTTCTTTATTTGTGAAAACTACCTCACGTCTGGGCGGAGAAGCTTCGAGCCAGACAACTGCGTTTTGAAGTTCCCCAAGCGGACTGATTTGAATGGCTTTCGAGGCGCGATTCTTTCCACAGGTCTTCACGTCCATTTCGACGTCCATAGATCTTTGAATAGGCAGATTTTTTCCGGTAATATTTAACTCAAGCTCGCCGCTCGCTTTTTCAGCATTTTGCGCTATTAACGAAGAACCCCATATGAAGACGATAACAAAGAGAACAATAAAACCCCTTGGCGAAAGCCACATCTCATGATGACAACACAAATATTTCGAATTGTCTTTGAAGACTCGTGCCTTCTCGTCGTAGAAAAATTAAAGCCATTTCTGTCTCAAAAAGCGGATGAAGGTGAGGGAGAAGGACTTTACGAGTTTATTTCGCGCGCAAAAGGCGAGCCCCTATTTCCGGTTCATCGGCTGGACCGAGATGTTCTTGGACTGATCATCTTTGGGAAAACTAAAAAAGCCGCTGAACATTTGAGTGAGCAATTTAAAAATCGAATTGTCGAAAAAGGCTATGAAGCCAAGGTTTGGGGGCGTGTTCGAGAAGATTCGGCGACGCTGATTCACTATTTGAAAAAGAATCCTAAGACAAATTATGTCACTGTTTATCCGCGCCCGACCGAGGGTGCTAAGAAAGCTGAGCTTGTTTACACGGTGATTGAGAGAGGGCCATCATGGTCGCGCTTGGCTATTGAGCTGAAGACTGGACGTTCTCATCAAATCCGAGTGCAGCTTGCGAAGATCGGACATCCTATTATTGGAGATGCTAAATATAACAAAAAGGAAAATTCTGGCTTAGAGAAGACAACGATTCAACTGAAATCCGTACGTCTGTCGGTTGAACATCCAGAAACCGGTCAGATGCTGGAGTGGAAGGTTTCTTCGCAATCTTAGGTCACGATGTACTAGATATCTTGAAAAAGGTTTGAACACTCAGGCAAAATCGTGCAGACTACTATGAGTTTCAGATCAAAAGTGTTTTGATCGCCTCATGAAAAAAATAATGAGAAAAAGTAAAACCACGAAATCCAAAAAGGGGTGATAAAATGGCTGCAAAGAAAACAAAAAAAACCGCAAAACCTGTAAAAAAAGCGGCAGCAAAACCAGCTGCTAAACGAACGATGAAAACACGAAAGCCAAACGCTGCTTTCATGAAACCAATGACTCCTTCTGCTACTCTAGGATTCGTGGTCGGAAACAATCCGCTTCCTCGTACTGAAGTGACCAAAAAACTTTGGGCTTATATTAAGAAGAACGGTCTGCAAGACCAAGCCGAAAGACGTTACATCAAAGCCGATGACAAATTAAAAGCTGTATTCGGTGGAAAAGAACGCGTTTCGATGTTTGAAATGACCAAGCTCGTTTCAAAACATCTTTCCTAATCAAGTTACTTCCTCGTTTGAGCTTAATAGTTCAAACGAAGCATAATTGGAAAATGATCAGAGGCCCCTTTGGGGCCTCTGTCGTTTCCGTCGGCATCGATCATATTCTTAAATGTTAACGGGCCGTGTGTCCGTGGATCGATAAATTTTGGAAAACGAATCACCTGGTACGAACCTGGCTGATACGAAAATCCTTCCTCATCAAAGAGTCCCTTCGAAAGTAAAATATGATCGAGCTGAAAATATTGTTTTCGATATAAAAAAGTTCCTCTCAAGGCCTTGAATGCTGGATCTCGATCCGTTTCTTCTAAATCTTGAAGTCGCGGAAGTTTTAGGAGTTCAGAACTTGGCTCCCAAAGAAGAGCATTCGGATCGTCGATCGAACTTGATGCCCCCACTATTTTGGCAATCGAATCATCTTCGGGTTCATCGTTCAGATCTCCGACAACTAAAACATCTTCTTTAGAATTGGCTTCCAGAATTTCGTCGAGTCTTTTTCGAACGAGTTTTGCTGACAGTGCTCTTTTCGCAATTCCTCCATCCGTATCGGGTGGACGAGTGAGTCGACTTTTCCAGTGATTTGCAAAAACGATCATTCGATGCCCATCGATTTGAAGGGGCGTTTCCTGAATGGTTCGCCCTCCGTTATAAACAATGTGGGAAACCGGAGTGCCCGCTTGTTCGAGTCGAGTCATAATGGCCACTCGAATGCCGCGCATATCGGGACTTGTTTTATCGACAATGATTTTTTTGTACTGACAACTTTCGAGCGCCCCATCTTTAAGCCGCTTTGCCACCCAAGGATTTTCTACTTCTTCCATGACGAGAATGTCAGGACAGTGTGAGCCGTCTGGGTTGACAACACTTCTGATCACTTGCCCAAGATTTTCCAATTTTTGATCTAGACTCTCCAGAGTCCAGTGTTCTTTTCCTTCGGGCGTGAAGTCTTCGTCTAATTTTCCGGGTTCATGATAAGGATCAAATAAGTTTTCTACATTGTATTGCATCACCGAGATGCTGCCGCCGGATGCTGTCGAGAGTGTCGTGACGACTGGAAGAATTAATAAAAGAGTGAATTGAAATAAAAAATATTTTTTAATGTGTGAGCCCCCCAGCTCAAATGTTGCTGCTCCGCAGCTCGAAAGTCGATCAGAGTTTGATGGCGCATTGAGTCAAAGTATAAAATATTTCTGGTCACTACTCTCACTCGAAGTCAAGGGTTTCGAATTATCTCTTCTCGATTGAAAATGAGCGTCTAAATCTTGTTGCTTCGAAAATGTTTTTCGAACGAAAATTAAACTCTTGAAAGGAATCCAGCTTATGAATCAAATGACAAAAATTTTAGGTCTTCTCTCAATCCTATTCGTAGGAGGCGAGCTTCGTGCGAAAACTTTTGAGCTCGACAAGGATCACACCAACGTTGGATTTAGCATTCGCCATATCCTCACTCATGTTCAGGGACATTTTAAAGATTTCGCCGGCGGTTTTGAAACGGATGATAAAGGAAATCTTGTGAAGATTGATGCGATGGTGAAAGCCGCCAGCATCGATACCAGCAACAAGCATCGAGATGAGCACCTTCGTTCAGAAGATTTTTTTAATGCGAAGAAATTTTCAGAGCTAAAATTTGTTTCGGATAAAGTCAAAATTAAGCCGGGCTCAACAGCAAAAGTTTCGGGCCAACTCACCATCCACGGCGTCACTAAGCCTGTGGATTTCGAGGTCGAGTATTTGGGCGAAGCTGCAGGTCCTGGTGGACATCTCAAAGCAGGTGCTACCGGAAAATTACGAATCAACCGAAAGGACTACGGACTTACATGGAATACGACGCTTGAAACCGGCGGAGTTTTAGTCGGCGATGACGTGGATATTGCCTTAGATGTTGAAGGAAATTTAAAAGACAGTCCAAAATTAGCCGAGGTTCCGGCGGGGACTGCAAAAAAAGTAATCAAAAAGGAAAAGAAATAAATTTTTTCAGACTCAATCGGTTTTGAGTTGGAAATCTCTTTGCAACTTTAGATCCTTCACCCATTTGCCGCGTGATTGCGTAGGTATGAGGGATACAGAGGTGCAGAGCTTAACGTAAGTGAGGAGAATTAAATGACACCATCAAGAAAAATACTTATTTCAACTGCTGTTTTAGCATTAACTTCTATGACCGCTCGTGCTGAAGCCCCTGCTAAAGCTGCCGACAAAGCTGCTGGAATTAAATGTGAAGGCGGAAACGCTTGCAAAGGCCAAGGCGCTTGTTCAGGTAAAGCCGGAAATTCTTGCAAAGGTCAAAATAGCTGCGCTAAGCAAGGTTGGATCAATACCCCAAATCAGAAAGATTGCGACGCTGCTAAAGCGACTGCTGCCAAAGCTGCCACTGCCCATAAAGCGAAATAATTTTTTTACTTTTCTGTTTAAAAGGGGGGATCCATTCGATCCCCCCTTTTTTATTTTCAGTGACCAAAAGTCACGACCCCAGTAAATAATTGAATGTGAAATCCTATTCCGGAATCGGACTTCGACATCCACATTATTCTGCCGTGCTTGCTGGTGAATCCAAAGTGGGTTGGTTTGAAGTGATTTCTGAGAATTTCATGGATACCGAGGGGCGTCCTCTTCATATTTTAGAAAAAGTGAGAGAAAACTTTCCGATTGGAACGCATGGTGTATCTCTTAATATTGGAAGCCCGGATCCGATCAATCTTCCTTATCTCAAAAAATTAAAAGCGCTCATCAAACGAATAGAGCCTTATGTGGTTTCAGATCATCTTTGTTGGGGCGGAACTGAGGGGAAAAATTGGCATGATCTACTTCCTCTGCCGATGACCGAACACACAATTGAGCACGTCGTTCAAAAAATAAAACAAGTTCAAGACATCCTCGGCCAAAGAATCGCTTTAGAAAATATTTCGACGTATCTGCTTTTTAAAGAAGACGAGATGCCGGAATGGGAATTTACAAAGCGCATTATCGAAGAGGCGGATTGTTATCTTCTGCTCGATGTGAATAATATTTATGTAAACTCGTTTAATCATGGATTTGATGCAAAGAACTTCGTTCGAGAAATTCCGGCTTACCGCGTCGTGCAATATCATTTAGCGGGTCATTCGAATCTTGAGACTTTTCTTTTCGACACTCATGATCACGAAATCATCGATCCTGTATGGGAGCTTTTTGAATTTACGGTCAATCAAATCGGGCCGCGTCCGTTTATTATTGAACGAGATGATCATATCCCGGAGCTTAACGTCATCGAAGCGGAAGCAAGACGAGCTGAACAAATAATAGAGAAGGTGATTAAACCTTCACGAGGAAGAAATGAACAAGCGGAACTTTCCGTCCATCAAAGCGTTTGATCAAGGAATTCGGGAATATCCTGTAATTCCCGAGTCTCTTTTTAAGCAACCGCCTCAAGGAAATATAGACGAGCGGTTTTCGATTTACGGAACTGGCTACAGTGTACGCAGTCGCGAAGCGATGGAGGAGATGTTTGTAGTTTTGCCAAAACTGATGGGGGATAAACTTTGGCAAGAACTAAGAATAGCTTATACCTTAGCGTATCGTTCGACTTCTCATAATATTGCCGACGTCGGCCTCAAGCTTCCCAATTATATTCGAGATGAAGGATTTGAAGAAAGATGGGCAGAGATGGCAGAACTTGAAGTGCTGGCCATGAAATCTTTCCATGCGAAGAGGGGATTCACACTCACTCTCGATGATTTTTCCAAAATTTCGGAGGACGTTCGCTTTAAGTTTCAGGCCGCTACGATTTTATTTTCTTCCGGGTTCAATTGTGCGGCTGCCTGGCTAAACCGAGATATTAAAGAATTGGAATTGGTTCCCGAATATTCCATTATTTTTCGAAAGGATTTTTCTGTAGATATTCGAATTCTTTCTGAAAACGAGTTTGAATTTTTAAACCACCTTCAAACCGGAGCTTCGTTAGGAGAAGCTCTTGATCGTCTAAAAAAACAGCCGAACGCAGAAGAATTTTCGCAGTGGATTCGAACTTCTTTTGAAAACAATTATTTTTCAGAACTCCGCCGCGATTCTTAAACGAGTCATCGTTAGTATTTTGTTTAGAAACAGCTAAGAACTAATTTGTATAACGAACGATGGCTATCTCTTAACTGAAGCCTAACTTCGTAATGCTTTCTCTCCGTTATGCTTAAGGAGTGATTATTGGAGATTTTCATATTCACTCCACCTTCAGCGACGGCAAACTTACTATTCCAGAAATTATAGATCTCTACGGCCAACATGGTTTTGGCGCCATAGCGATTACGGATCATCTCTGTGAAGAAAAAGCCTTTCTGGGAAAGGCGGCCGCTTATCTCGGAAAGACACTGACGCGCGCGACATTCCCTCTCTATCAAGAAATTTTAAAGAGTGAAGCGGAACGTGCTTGGAAGATGTATCGAATGCTCGTGATTCCTGGAGTCGAGTTCACGCAAAATTCGATCGTGAATCACCGATCGTCGCATATTCTTGGACTGGGTCTTTCAGAATATATTTCTGCCGATAGGGATATTGTTGATATTGCGAGATCCATTCGCGCACAAGGAGGTCTAGCGATCGCTGCGCATCCACTTTCGCCCAATCGAATGGCCGCAAATCCTTATCTCCTGTGGGATCGACGAGAGGAGCTGAGATCAGAATTCGATGCCTGGGAAATTACCCTTCATCAGACTCTTCTCGACGATGTTGTAAAAAGCGATCTGCCGAAGATAGCTTCTAGTGATTTTCATGGCATGAGACATTTCCATTCTTGGAAGACGACGTTTGATTGCGAGCGCACTGTCGAATCCGTCCTCGAAAGTATTCGACTGCAAAAACTGGACTTCACCTACTTTAAAGAGGAGCAAACTCTTGCGCATCCTATAACTGAGGAGCAATTTCTTGCGTATCCAAAAACAGAGGAGCTGATTAACTGGACACCATCGCTGGCCTTTGCGGTTTAACTTGGTTAGTTCCTTTTGGACTTACGCTCTATGGAACTTGGCTCAGTTTTCGACACTTTCAGACAAATGAAGAAAAGAAATCGGGTTTTCCGCCCCTGTCGATTTTAAAGCCACTCAAAGGCTGTGACAGTGATCTAAGAGAAAATCTGAAAAGTTTCTTTTTGCTCCAGTATCCAAATTTCGAAATTATTTTTTCTCTTGCCGACGAACAAGATCCCGCGCATTCGATCGTTACAGAGCTCATCTCTCTTTTTCCAAGCGTAGAAGCGAAAGTGATCGTTTCCAAACGGCGTGACGATTGGAATCCAAAGGTTGAAAACTTAGTAGCGAGTTACGCAGAGGCGAAGCACAATTGGATTCTGATTAGTGATAGTAATGTCAGAGTCGAGGCCGACTATCTCACTTCGCTAGCATCGCAGTTGGATGCGAACGTAGGCGTGATGACGAGTGCGATCAGCGGCCGAAATGCTGACAGTCTTTCGGCAAAACTTGAAGCCACGTATCTCAACACTTTTTACGCCCGTTGGATGCTGCTGGCAGATAACTTTGGTTATCCCTTTGTGATCGGAAAATCGATGGTGTTCCAAAAAAAAATGGCGGATCGTTTTGGCGGATTAAAAACTTTAGGAATCTATCTTGCCGAAGATTATATGACGGGCGTTGCGATGAAACATCTTGGAATGAAGATTGTCCTTTCACGTAAACCCGTCATTCAGCATCTTTCTAAAATAAATTTTAAAAGCTTTTGGGCAAGACATTTACGCTGGGGCCGGATGAGAAAAGCTCATGCACCTTTTGTTTTTTTGACAGAGCCTTTTGCAAGTTCACTTGGCTCGATTATTTTTGCAGCTCCTTTTTTGTCTTTCTATGCTCCTGGCTTAGTATTTAAATTCCTTTGCTTTCATTTTTTTAGCTGGGGACTGTGTGATTTTATTTTGGCTAAGAAAATGGATCCGAAAACGAATTTCACTTTTTTATTTTCCTGGATTCTTAGGGAGTTGTCGGCTTTTCCAATGTGGATTCACATCTTGATGGGGAACTCTGTGAGTTGGAGAGGGAAGAATGTCTCCCTTGAGGCATGGGGAGTGATATCGCCTGGGCGGCGGGCCTAAGTTTTTCCTAAAAACTTAACAAAAGGGCTTAACAACCGGGCGGGTCGGAGCTTGAATCGACGGAAATGGCGGAGCTCTGCCGATTCTTTGAGATACGGCCTGGGTTATTTATATTCAGCCGCCTGAATTGAAAGCCTTCAACCGCTCGCAGACGTGCTGAGCTTCGAAAGGCTGTCGGGGCTCGCTCTGGATCTCAAAGGTATCGACAGATCTCCGCCATTTCCGTCATTTCAACTTTCTTCCCGTTCATTGGATTAAATCCAATCC
Organism: Bacteriovoracaceae bacterium; assembly: GCA_028287765.1. Classification (GTDB taxonomy): domain Bacteria; phylum Bdellovibrionota; class UBA2394; order UBA2394; family UBA2394; genus JAQBPA01. Next base: position 23,497 of record JAQBPA010000073.1, on the reverse strand, counting down.
AAAACTCCGTGTGTGCCATAGCTGGTGCCTGGCACCACACCTGGCACCGTGCCTGGCACCAGGTTTATGGAATGCTGGAAATTTTTGACTCTTTGCGTCAGTTATTTGTTCTTCTAAAGAATTTTTGTAATCGTTAAACTTCTTTTGGGGGAGATCTTTATGTCTAAAGTTTTTTATTTTATTTTATTATTATCTTTTTTTGTGGTGTCGCATTCTGCATTGGCAGAAGAGGGGTTGATTATTCATGCGGCGGAGATTGGGATTGGGAAATTTCATCGGCGGGATAATCAGGTTCATCCTTATGCTAAGGATAATATTTGGACCGATTATGTGCTTCCTGAAGAGGCTACTATTGCCACTCCGCTTGCTCGGGGGAATCCGGATGGTTCGGTTACTGTTTTTTTCTCTTCTTTAGAAGAATTGCTTACTCGGGTGATTGAGGTTTCTCATCAATCGCAAAAGAAAATTCAGGTTCTGAATATTGAGGCACATGGTCTTCCTGGAGCGATGTGGTTTCCTGTAGACGAGACTGCTAAGAATTCTGCTGCTTGTTCTGATTGGGTTCGCACGGCAAACGGGCCGGATGAAAAAAATTATGAGCAGTATTATAGTCAGGTTTCTCTGGCAGACATTGTGACCCTTCGCATTTTTGCTTATCTTCCTTTTGTTCCTGCGCCTTGTACCTCTGGTGTGAAGGCTTGGAGAAAAGTCGTCGCGAAGCTTCCTACTCTTAAAGACGCTTTTACTTCGGACGCGCAGCTTCACTTTTTTTCTTGTACTGTCGGATACGGTTTAGCGGGATCAAAATTTGTTTCTCAATTGGCTGCACTTCTTTTTTCTGGCGAAAAGTCAAAAGTAGAAGCGGCAATGAATTTCGGTTTAGGGGATTGGTCTATGCCGGAAGGAATGGGTTTTTGGGATTTTAAATCGCTTGGTCAACTTCATCGGGACAATCAAAATTATGTTAAAAATAAACAAGATCGCGAGATGATGCAAAAAGGTGGAATTCGAATGGCGGAATATTCGAATGGTGAGTGGAAGAAAGGAATTCTTCGCGGGATGGATTTTATGGTGGGCACTCTCGATATGAACTCGTTTGACGGAAATAAAAATTTACTTATGGCGGATGAAATGGAAACGGATTCTATTTCTAGAATGGAACTTCTTAAAAATGTTAAATTTCCATTGAGGGTTCATATTCCCGGCACGGATGCGTATTTCAACGTATTTTGAATATCGTTGAGTAGTTCGGGTCAGGTTTATTAGTACGGCATCATTTGGTGTTCTTGGGGATGTGCTTCTCCCCAACTGAGGCCCGTATAAGGACCGGACTGAACAATTTTTTCATTACAGGTCGCCATATAAGGCATTCCGAGATCGACGACTCCCATGAAAATTCTTTTTTCATCTTCCGTTAGCCATTGAGAATGATCAACTTTAGGAAGGGGCTTTGTCTTATCAAGTTGCTGATTAATCAGAACACTAATCAGATAACTGAGCGACGAAATTCCGCCCATGAGATCCGATGAGCGGCCGACGTTCACGTAAGCCATAATTTGGTTCAGATAGTAGGCCGTATCCCCGCCGAAAACATCTTTCCCGCGTCTCCATAAGTTTTGATATCCAGGATCATAAGGCGCCAAGTTTGAAAGAGCCGTTTGATTGGCGAACTGATCAGGAAAGAGCGCTGGGTACTGTCCGTTTTCTCGATTGAGATTAAAAAGCCAACTATAACTCACCGAAAAATCGTAACTCGGTCTTCGTAGGTTTTGAGGAACTGAATTGATATAGCTCGAAGGTGCCGACGCAGCAAATGCCCAACTTGCCTTTGGAAAATTTCCAACAAAAGAATATTGCGAATCGAATGTCAGTTCTGCTGCGGGAATTTGGCTGCCATTATTTTCGGTATGACAAGAGGTGCATCGGTAGTCGATTCCATTGATTACCCTAGGCTTATCTAGCAGCGGTCGAAGCACACCTAGGTAAGTCATCTCCCTTCGAACGATTGCCGGCGACGTGAGATCAACGGGGGCAGCCGCATTGGCTGCCGTATTAAAATCGAGAGCCTGTGTCGAGAGATGGCCGAATGCCGCAAGATCTATATAAGGATTATCGCGACTGAGAGTGCCGTGACATGCCACACACTGCGTATCATACTGACTTCTTTTTACGGAGGTGTTTACGACTTGTCCTGGAGGTATTCCAAAAAGCCGGGTGTGCTGAAAAGCAGCATGACCGTTGGCGTCGATGCCTTGGAAGTAAAGAATTTTTCCTTTAGGAATCTTTAATTTAATTGAATCATCTGCTTGAAGATCAATATCTCCGTGCGCGTTCCCGCCCAACGAAGTTGGCACAACGTACTGAGTAAATCCGGTTGAGTCGACCATTCCAAGAGATGTGGGATGGTTTCCTTGTTCACCGTCATTCAGCATCGTTCGTTCTCCATCATCTCTGATACAGGCTTGATCACCCATTTCTTTTGAAAGTACTCGGACCGAAGTGATCGTGTTGATATAAGCCATTTGATTTGTTTTATCGAAGACGTTGTTTGCGGCATCCGGCGGGAAAATTTGAAAACTTAACCAAAGTTTAAAATCGGCTATATGAAGAATAGATCCCGTTTGTGATTCGTCTGTTTTCCAGGGTTGAATTTTTGGAGCTTCTCTTTTTCCGACCCATTGCGGATAGCGATACATATATCCAGCATCATTATGTAAAAAAATCTGAAGATGTGAAGCGTCCTTTTGGTCCATAATCGATATTCCCATTTTTTGTGGGAGATAACTTCCAAAGACGGGATGATTGGGATCAGGTGTAAAGTTTTTTAAATCTCGATAAAAATCTTCGCCTTCGCCGCCATTTCCAAGATAAGTGACGTCCGGATTGTGAGAAACAAACGCGCGACCGTCGGGTGACCATGCAGGATTCGAAAAAAATTGTGAAACCCGACAGTTCCGACTGTTAGGACCGTAGTCTTGAGTATAACAATACGGGTAATCGTCATTGTGCACTCCGTTTAAATAGGGTTGAAGCTCATCCATCAAACTCTGCGGCAATATTTTTAGAGCGGCAAAGTTTGGATCAACACCGCCGAGTGTGTGATCTGCTGCAAAGGGCACGAGGAGGTCAATGGATCCTCGGCGAATCCCGGTGATTCCAAAAATCATTCCATTCGTCATTTGAAAAGCGTTTCCCCATCGATTTGGACCTTGAGTTCGACCGAAAAGAATCGGCATTTCCATTTGCCCATCCGCTGACATTTGCGTGTACATATGCCGATCCATTCGATCTAAATTCCAGCTATGAATAGTTAAATTTCCGTTCTTCAAAAAGAAAGGTGAATCAATTCGTCCGCCTTCGCTTCGATAAATCGTTTTCGCATCCGATCCATCGAGGGCGGTTGAAATAATATTAAAGAGGTGAAAATCTCCGTGATAAGTTTCTACTGAATCTTCTCCCGTACGAGGATCTGGGCTTTCGCTTGCAAAATAAATTCGATCGTCGCCAGGTGAAAAAATGGGCGTGATATCGTTTCTTCTTCGGTACACAAACTGCCGATCGTCAACTCCTGTGAGGGCAGATCCGTTTGCAGCGTATCGTGCGAAGGGGGTATGTCTTTCGAGCGCCAATCCCCAGTGACGATCTTTTGCGGGCCTCAAATAATGCGGCTGTACAGCTTTTCCGTTAGCGTCGATGCCAGCGATGCAGATATTCCAATCTCGTTGCGCCCAGCTTTCTCCGTTAATCGGCCTTTTACATTCAAAAGCCATTTGAGTTCCGGAATAGCTAACCGACATATTTCCAAAATCACAGTCACCTGTATCGTTACAATAAGAATCGCTGCAAACACTTCCCTCGCAGAAATTTATTCCAGCAAGAAAATCAATCGGGCTACCGACGGGACTAAAACTTGCTGGATCAATTTTTTGAAGCATAATGCGAGCACCTTGTCGTGCTCCGTCGTTACGCATGGGATCACGCGCAATACTCCAAAAATAATTGGGTTGCTTCACATAAGCTAAAAATTGATTTGTTGCGGCCATCCCACACTGAGGACATCGTTCAGTTCTCTCTTGATTGATCCAATTTAAGAAAGTCGTATAAGTAGAATCATTTTCTTGAATTAAACCATTTCCACCCGCGTGTTGAATCGAGTTCGGATGTGCCCCGGGTAAAGCTTTTTCAATCAGTCGACTTTTCTGAGGATAATCGAGAGAAATCATTGTCTTAAATTTATCGTAATTGTTTTGGCTTTCCGTTTCGCTAAAGGTTGAGCCCGCTCGACTTAAACTTGCATAACCAAATCTTTCGCCGATATGGCAATCGTTGCATTTACTCGCGAGTAAAGGCTGAACGGTATTTTTCCATATCGAATAGCCCTGACCTGGAGGAGGAGGTGGTGGTGGCGGTGGCGTAACGGTCGAGACGGTGATGGCGTTTGAACACGCACTGACTAAACCTGAACTTGAAGCTCCAAGATAAATGGTCGAGGCGTTCGAATACGATATACCTGAAAAGCTCGCGACTCCGTTCACCGCTGTCGAGCTGGGGTCAGAGATGCGAAGGCTACTAGGAAGGATAACACCAATTCCGGTTATCGAATTGGAGCCAGTGAGTGAGCCAGATGCTCGAATAGTACAGCTCGCGTTTGAATAAGGGATTAACGAGACTAAAGCGGACGAGTTCACCTTATTGCCGAGTGCGTCTTCAATTAGAACCGAAGGTTGCACCGCGAGAACAGCGCCAACTAGAGCAGCTGAAGAGGGTTGCGTTAAAAAGATAATTTGAGTGGGAATTCCTGCGACCTCATAAAAAGAAAACGTTGATGAAGTATAGCCACTCGCTTGCGCAAGGAGTGAGACAGAAATGGGAACCGAGTTTTTATTATATCCAGTATCTTTGAAGTAAAAAGATTTCGTAGCTGTTCCGGATGGAACCGAGAGAGAAGATGCTGTCGTGCATGCGGTGTCTAAATAGGTATTTCCACTTGTCGGCATGGTGAGAGCGATTGAAATATTGGCACTCACATTCGCTAAATTATTATTGGAATCTTTTGTCGTCACGGTGAAGGGACCAATGCAAGTTCCCGCGATTCCCGTGCTTGGTCCAGAAAGGGCGAGCTTCATTTGAGATTGCACAGGCGGAGTGGGGCTTGGGATATTGGTAAAAAAAGATTTCCCCGTTTTATCCCAAGTGGCACGACCACCGAAGAGAGTAAAGGTCATGCCGATGAGGGATTTTCCTTCAAGGCCGACAAGATTTGCAGGAATTTCCAATCGAACCCACTGACCGACTGCGGGAAGAGCGCCCATTGAATAACGCGAAGCTGTTCCGTCCGTACCATTCGCAATTGAATTCGCACCCCAGTAAGCACGGTGTTCCCACGAAGTGCCGTCATGCCACTCGAGCATGACTTCGGATGGAATATTATTTGGATCTAAGTAAATGAAAGTGAAAATTTTATCGCCGGTGTTAATCGAAAATGGAGTGGTCGGCCAAGTGAAGTAGTGCTGATGCTGACCTGTACTAATATTTGATACGTGAGCCAAGCTTCCAGAAATGGGAGTGGGATTTGTAGAAATCCAATTCCAAGAATCCCCGCCAGCAGCACCACCTTGAGATCCTGTGGGAATTGAATCATCAACCCAAACGAGTTCGTTGAGAATAGTTGGCGGAGCTGGCGTAATTTGAGCAGCGGAAGCAGAAGATTTACCTGTCTTATCCCAAGTCGCACGACCTCCGAAGAGAGTGAAAGTCATACCGATGAGAGATTTTCCTTCAAGTCCAACAAGATTTGCAGGAACTTCCAATCGAACCCACTGACCGACCGCGGGAAGAGCGCCCATTGAATAACGCGAAGCTGTTCCGTCCGTACCATTCGCAATTGAATTCGCACCCCAGTAAGCACGGTGTTCCCACGAAGTGCCATCATGCCATTCGAGCATGACTTCGGATGGAATATTATTTGGATCTAAGTAGATATACGTAAAAATTTTATCGCCTGTGTTAATGGAAAATGGAGTCGTCGGCCAGGTGAAGTAATGCTGATGCTGACCCGCGCTGATATTTGAAGTGTGAGCTAAACTTCCCGAAATGGGAGTGGGATTTGAAGAAATCCAGTTCCAAGAGTCTCCACCCGAAGAGCCGCTCAAAGATCCTGAGGGAATGGAATCATCAAGCCAAATGGTATCCACATAGGTGACCTGGTTAGATATTAAACCTTTTGGATTTAGCGTTTCGCTTGGCACTGAAGTTTGAGAGGAGCTACACGCTGAAAAAATAAAACACAGACTTGAAATAAAAAAGATTTTTATGGGTAAAGAGTAGTCAAGTGAGTTCATTTTTACCTTCTTTGAGTTCGTTTACCCCAAAAACTCAAATCTCTTAAAAAGGACCACTCCTATATTTAGAATTAACATAGTTTTAAATACTTGAGAACACGCCGAACTTGTTGATAAATTTCATTTTAACTATAAAAACTCGGGCAAAAATGTCCGACTGCTTAAGAAAAATAAAATTATTTCGGAATAAATATTGAAGGCGGAGCCAGGTTCCATACCCTGGCTCCTAACCGGTTTGACCCCTCAAATGGGACGTTTAAGGGGCAGCCCGGCCTGCTAAATGCAAAGAGGCGTTCTTGACAAATAGAAAATAATAGTAAAATCAAACACCTAAGAAACTGAGTAAATTTTTAGTTTTGGCATTAATCTTGCTTTATAAAGGAGAAGTATGTGCTGGCACTTAGGGCGAACTATTTTTGAAAAGTTTCATTTTATTGTACACCGAGTCGCTTTTGGGATTTTGCTGCTCGTGCTGTTTCAATCGCTTGGTATTCCGATTTTTGCGGACGGCATAATCGGTGATGGAAATTACCGTTTTGCTGATGATGTATCGCCATGGAAATGCGGAAAAATTCTTGAACATTTATTTGAAGCGTCTCAATGGCCTCAGGAAAAAGAGGCCGTCACGGCAAGTATTCAGACACGGCTTAAAGCACTCGAGGATCCTGAGGCGATTAAAAAGGTGACGCACATGGAAATTTTGAGACTAGTTAACGAAACCCGAATGGGTTTGCAGGTAGGAACTTTGGATCGCGAGCTCGCTTTTAAAGTTTTTGAGAGTGTGAACCACTTTGTTATTCAAAATATAAATAATATTCGAACTGACTTTGACTTTGGAACAAAAGGAATAGGTGACTACAGACTTTTTCAAGAACCCATCATTGGACCGATCTGGGATTTAGTTCACGAGATTCAGCGGCCGGATATTGAATCTTCAAGAGCTGTTGAAGTTTTTTTAAAGCTCGTTTCAAATCTTCCTCCGGATTTTTTGCATCAGAGCGGAAATGGAGTCGGCGGCAAAGGCAAAGTGGCTCGTGCGATGCAGTCGATTGTTTTCGAAAGATTTCGAACAAATGGCTCATCTGATAAAAACTGGTCGGAAGTTCTCTTACCTCAATTTATTCGTGATATTGAAAAGATTTTTAAATCCCATCCCGAAAACTTCAAAAATCCTGAATTCAAAACTTTCGTCGATGAATTAAGAAGAACTGTTCATGGTGCATCGCTGCGTTTTTCTTACGAAGCGCGAAAAGCCATGGATGAAATGGTTCTTCTTTATGAAGAGAGCACGCCAAGAGAAAGCGGTAATAATGGACAATACAGCCGTGCTGAAAACGGAAGCTACAGCCATCAGTCACCTCCGTTTGCAGCGAGACGCCCTGTAAAAAGAGATTACTACGAAGTTCTTGGAGTGGAGCGAGGTGCATCGACAGATGCCATTAAGAGAGCTTTCCGAAAGCTCGCTGTAAAATATCATCCGGATACTCACCCCGATGACAAAGAGGCTGAAGAGAAGTTTAAGGAGTTGGGCGAAGCCTACGAGGTCCTTAGCAATTACGAAAAACGTAACGCCTATGATCAATACGGATTTGTTCCTAAACGCTGAACTATTTTAAAAGCTGATGGAGATTATCTCTCTCTCTGAGAGCCGAAAGAGTGGCCGCACAGCTCCACGTCAGTTTTTCAGCTCCCTGCATATAGCCGTTCTCTTTATTCATTTGCTCAGAAAGCGAGCCATCGTCGTGAGCATGGTAAAGAATGCGTCTCATATAGGCATCTCCATTCATTCGAATGCCATCAATGATCTTTTGAAATTTTGGATCCGCAGAAAAAATAATATCACCCGGATGGATTTGAATCCTGGTTCGACGAAGAGCGTATTTTAGAAAATTTAAATTTCTTTGGGTGATGACGATTCTCTCGGCTTTTTTAATCTCTTGAGCGGTGATATAGCTATGTTCAGCAAAACCTGCGGTGATCAAAAACCAAGGATTTCCTTGGGAGCCTGTCCGATATCCATCATAAGTATCTTGCGTATACCTTCCAATGGCGTCTCCGAGTTCCTCATCTTGTTCATTTCGCGTCAGCTTATTAATATTGTAGAGATCATGCATTTGAGTCCGCAAATTTTCTACCGTCGATAAAATCCGATCATCACTGGCTCGAAGAAATGGATCATCATCTTGATCAAGCGTTGAGAGAATGACGGCAGCGTCGAGGTTTCGGTATGAAAGGGCGGGATCCTGTGATTCTACAAAATACCCCAGATCGTCTCGCCAATGACTAAGAATTTTTTCTCTGAGCTGAGCGGCTTCGCTTCGATACCATTCGGCTGCTTTCGGATCGTTAAGAAAATCTGCGAGTTTTGCGCCGACCCAGAGCGCTCGTCTTTGTTGATGAAAATTTGAGAAGTGCTCGCCTCGACATTCTTCCCACATTTCGTAAGATAAATCCTTCCAATGGTGTGAAACAAATTCAAGATCGGCCTTCAGAAGCGTTTCAGACGGAATACGTCCATCATAAAAAAGTTTTCGGACGAGATCTTCCTGTCCTTCTTCGATAAGAATTTCAGCAAAGAATGTCAGCGTTTTTGCGCGAAGAGCTGGGCCATCATTTTGAGGACGCCCCCAACTCAAAGAATAGGGTGAGAGATTTAAATTCCATTTGGGTTCGCCGTTTCCTGTATCACCAGGGTTTCCACTCAGATTAGGAGTCATTTGTTTTCTTCGCCCGGCTCGAAGATAATCTACTAAAGTATTAAAATAAGTGTCTTTCAGAGCTGGGTTTTTTTCGTCCTTATACAAGAAGACAAGTTCAATCGCTGTAATGGCACTATCTCTCGTCCAATCGAATAATCCATAATCCGGATGTACACGAGAACTGGCGGCAGCAATCGTGCCTTTTACGCCATCGGCGGGGGATACATTTCCGAGCAGATCTCGAATGGAAGCAACGCGAATAGCCTTTAGAGCGTTCTCAAAATCCTGAACACGTGCATGGGCGTCTGTCGTAACAAATAACAAAGTTAAAACAAAAAATCTAAACACCCGACCCCTCCCCGAAGACTCTTTTTAGAGCCTTTAGTATTTTCAGTTGTTAGGGATCTGTCAATAAAAGCAACGGGGGTCTTTTATTTTAAATCTTGGCATCGAATAGTCGCGAGCTCATCGCCTCTAATTTCAATCTTGCCATTATAAGAATTTTTGCTTGTGGCACATTTGACGATGTGATTTCCAGATTCCAGACGAATTCCTCGAGCTTTGGGTCCGGGCACGGTTCCGAAGGGTTTGCCGTCGATAAAAAGTTGTGCGAATCCTTCAGACGGTGCCATCACGTCCATGGTTCCAAAAGTTTTTTCATTTGATTTCGCGACTGAAGTCGGCTCCGGCTTTCGAGTGGGTTCTGGTTTCGCTTTTTTCTCCAGTCTTTTCTTTGGAGGATCTTCGGCGATCGGTTTCGGGAGCGGCGAGTCTTCGAGTGGAGGAGGTGTGACTTGCCCAAGAATGGATTCCACATTGTCTCGTTTTGAAGGCTGCTTCACCTCGGGAATTTTGGGAACTTCTTGGCCTTGGTTTACTTTTTGAATCGAATTTGGATTGGGAACCGAATCAGGTCCATCGGTTTTGGGTGTAGGAATAGGAGCGTTTACGGTTGAAGAATTTGGCTCAGGATTTTTTGATCGTCCGACCAAAATCGCTAGAACAAAAGCAACAGCAACAACTAAAGCAGCACCCAAAAACATTCTTCGGCTCTTCGGACTTCGAAGAAATAAACCTTTTCGACTTACGGTAAATGTAAGCTCATCTTGATTTTGCGAACTGGCTCCGTCAGAAGATGCGGGGGGGCGTTTAAAGGCAATATGGGTTCTAGCATTCACGAGTGGATCACTTGAAGCTGTCGGAATCTTTGCGAGCGCGTCGATGAGTCTTTCTTTTTCCTCTAAAATTGTATTTGAAAAAAGTGCCTTCATAAAAGCACCAAGATCTTGAGAACTATATCGAAAAGATTTTGCGAGACTCAGCCGATTTAAATCATTCAGCATTTCGCCAGCGGTTTGATAGCGACTGTTTGAATCTCTTGCGAGAGATTTCAAGACGATCACATCAAGTTCTGGTGGGATGAGAGAATTTTTTTGGGAAGGCGGCGCAATGATTCCCTCTTTCACTTTCTCGAGAGTTTCCATATCGGACTTTGCACGAAAAAGACGATCCGATGTGAGAAGTTCGTGAAAAATGACCCCACAGGCATAAATATCGGTTGTCTGCGTGATCATCTTTCCGGACGCTTGCTCGGGAGACATATAACTAAATTTTCCCTTGAGAACTCCTGCTTCCGTTTTTGAAATTTTGCTCGCTGCCTTTGCAATTCCAAAATCTAATATTTTAATTTCACCTTCGTAAGAGACGATAATGTTTTGCGGGCTTATATCGCGATGAACGATCGCGAGCGGAATTCCAGACGAATCTGTTTTTCGGTGAGCGTAGTCGAGTCCTTTGAGAACTTCGGTCATAAAAAAGACGCATTGCTCGACACTCAGATGAATACTTCGCTGACCGCAGCTTCGCGTAACATCGCGCATATTTTTACCGTCGACATACTCCATCGTGATATAGAGAGTGCCTTCGACTTCACCCAGTTCATAAATTTGGACTATGTTTGCTTGAGAAAGTTGAGCCGCAATTTTGGCTTCGTCCTCAAACATCTCGACAAACTCTGGATCTTCACTCAAATGGTGTAGAATTTTTTTGATCACGAGAATTTTTTCGAAACCTCGAACGCCGATCTGCTTGGCCTTAAAGATTTCGGCCATTCCCCCCACGGCGATTCGCTCGAGGAGGTAGTAACTCCCGAACGCTTGAACCTGAAATGTAGGTGTTTTTTCCATGGTTAGGGCTTATAAAAAGTAACTTTCATTTATAAAATGGACAGAATCCTCCTTTTTAAGAATAACATAAACGTTCGTGTCGACGCAGATTCAAGTGATCAATGACTTCAAGCTTTTCCCTTCGGGAACGCCGTCCTCTATTTGTTTGGGGAATTTTGACGGCATTCACCTCGGACATCAGAAAATATTAATGACTTGCTTGGACAGCGCAAAGCGTCGAAATCTTTCGTCGCTCGTGTTTACTTTTGAACCTCATCCCACAAAAATTTTACGTCCCGAAAAAGCTCCTCTGCTTCTTTTTTCTCGTGACGAAAAACGGCAGTGGCTTCGTCATCTTGGATTTGAATTCATCCTTGAACAAACTTTCGATTCTGATTTCAGAAAAATAAGTGCGGAAAAGTTTATCGACGAGATTTTGCGAAAAAAACTTCAGGCGAAAGTGATTAGCATTGGACCGAATTTTAGATTTGGTTTTGAAGGAAGAGGAACCGTTGATCTCCTTAAAAAGCAGACGGATTTTGAAATAATCGAAGTCGCACCCGTTATTCAAGACGGAGTTGTTTTGAGTAGTAGTCGAATTCGCGAGCTGGTGTCGCTCGGTGAAATCGAAGCAGCTAATCGATATCTAGGCCATCCTTACTTTCTCTCCGGAACTGTCGAGAGAGGATTCGAGCGCGGAGAAAAATTGGGATTTCCGACTGCTAATATAAAGACAGATCGTGAGTGCCTACCCAAGGATGGCGTCTATATTACGATTTTAGAAGACTTAGAATCGTCTCAATTTTTTACGTCGGCTTCCAATATCGGCTTCAATCCAAGTTTTGAAAACAAACAGAGATCGATCGAAGCACATCTGCTTGATTTTAATGATTCACTTTATGAAAGGCGTGTAAGACTTTTCTTTTTAAAGCACCTTCGCTCTGAAATGAAGTTCAAGGATCTCTCGCTTTTGAAGGCACAGATTTCCCAGGATATTCAAGAATCTCGAAATTTTTTTCATAGTATGAACTTATTGCGACCCCCAACTGAAAATAATTCACTTTCGTTAAGTCATGTCGATTTTCTGACACAGCGGTTCCAAACCTATGGAACTCCTTAAGAATTCTTTTTTTATCTTAAAATAGAGTTCGAGTGCGTGGAAGTCTTTGCGCCCTTTTTTGGCGCAGCTCGTCACAAATTGTCAGTTCTGCGATAAACTAATCAAGGGTCAGTTTTTCAGTTCATTCTCTTGGGGGAGGAAAATTCAAAATTTATGGCAGCTCGCGGTACATCTAATCGCTTAGGTGAGCTTCTCGTAAAAGAGAATCTTATTTCGGCGTCCCAACTCATGAAGGCACAAGAAGCGTCTCGAACTAACGGAGGCCGCCTCAGTTTTAATCTAACAAAATTGGGTTTCATCAAAGAGACCGAACTCACCAATTTTTTAAGTAAACAATTTGGTGTTCCTTCCATTGATTTAACTTCGTTCGAAGTCGATAGCGAAATTATCGGTCTGATTCCACGCGATGTCGCAGAAAAGCATTTAGTACTTCCCGTCAATAAAGTCGGCAGCAACCTGATTGTTGCCATGAGTGATCCGAGTAATATTTTTGCTATCGACGATCTGAAATTCTTAACGGGATACAATATTGAAGTCGTCGTCGCTTCCGAACAGGCGATTAAAGAAGGCATCGAAAAATATTACGAAAGCGATGCCATGAAATTTAGCGACGTCATGGCAGATTTTGCCGACGAAGACGTCGAACTTGTCGCTGGCGATTCCGATCTTGATCTTGCCGATCTAGAAAAAGCTTCGGAAGACGCACCGGTCGTTAAACTTGTGAATCTCATCTTAATAGAGGCGATTCGTAAAGGTGCGTCCGATATTCACGTTGAACCTTACGAAAAATCTCTTCGCATTCGGTATCGTGTTGACGGGGTTCTTCAAGAACAGATGAAGCCGCCCCTCAAACTTAAAAATGCCATTTCATCTCGTATTAAAATTATGTCTTCCCTGGATATTGCAGAACGCCGCCTTCCACAAGACGGACGTATCAAAATGAAATATTCAAAAGGGAAAGAAATGGACTTTCGGGTTTCTGTTTGTCCAACACTCTTCGGTGAAAAAATAGTTCTACGTCTTTTAGATAAGGGAAATTTGCAACTGGATATGACGAAGCTCGGCTTTGAAGATGCCGCGCTTCAGAACTTTAAAAAAACCATTCATCAGCCCTTTGGAATGGTTCTTGTGACGGGCCCTACAGGATCCGGAAAAACCACGTCTCTCTACTCAGCGCTTTCTGAACTCAATCAGATTACCGAAAACATTTCGACGGCCGAAGATCCCGTAGAATTCAATTTGGCCGGGATCAATCAAGTGCAAATGCATGAATCGATCGGGCTTAACTTTGCGGCCGCCCTTAGATCTTTTTTGCGGCAAGATCCCGATATTATCATGGTCGGGGAAATTCGAGATTTTGAAACAGCAGAAATTGCCATCAAAGCTGCACTCACAGGTCACTTAGTCCTCTCGACGCTTCACACGAACGATGCCCCCAGCACCGTCAGTCGATTATTAAATATGGGGATTGAACCCTTTTTAGTTTCGTCAGCTTTAAATTCAATTGTCGCTCAGAGACTTGCTAGAAAAATTTGTCAGGAATGCATTCAAGACGAAAAAGTTCCTGTTCAAAGTTTACTCGACATCGGTGTGAATCCTGATGTGGCCGGCAGTATGAAACCTAAGCACGGCAAAGGATGCCCTGCTTGTTCCAATACGGGATACAAAGGTCGAGTCGCTCTTTATGAAGTGATGGTGATGCGCGACGAACTTAAAGAATTTGTTCTTAACGGTGCGAGTACTGCCGAGCTGAAGCGTGAAGCAGTTCGTCTCGGCATGCAAACGCTTCGAATGAGCGCGATAAATAAAATTCGAGACGGAGTAACAACGATTGAAGAAGCCGTTCGCGTAACAGCCAGTGATGTCAATTAAGGGAGGACTAAAAAAATGGAAGAAAATGGAAATCAAGATCCTACAGACGCTGCAGCCGAAAGTCCGAGCCTCAGTCTTCATCAGTTACTAAAAACAATGCTTGATAAAGGTGCCAGTGATTTACATATCACGGCCGGAACATCGCCAGTGATTCGGATCGACGGGGTCATGCAACCTCTTAAGATGGAAGCTTTAAGCCCGACCGATTGCAAACGACTTTGCTATAGTGTTTTGACGGACGGTCAAAAATCGCGATTCGAAGAAGAAAACGAACTCGATCTTTCTTTCGGAGTGAAAGGACTGGCTCGATTTCGTGCGAATATTTTCGTTCAGCGTGGAGTTGTTTCAGGCGCGTTTAGACAAATTCCTTTTAGAATTTCTACTTTTCAAGAATTGGGTCTTCCGGCCGTTATTTCTGAAATGGCCATCAAGCCGCGCGGACTGATTCTTGTGACCGGTCCAACGGGTTCTGGAAAATCAACGACGCTCGCAGCGATCATTGATAAAATTAATCGCGAGACCAAGCAGCATATTCTCACTATCGAAGATCCGATCGAATTTTTACATCCGCATAAAAGTTGTATTGTTAATCAGAGAGAAGTTTTTTCGGATACTGATAGTTATAAAAAAGCTCTCAAATATGTTCTTCGCCAAGATCCCGATATCGTTATGGTGGGCGAGCTCAGAGATTTGGAATCGATTGAAGCCGCGCTCTCAATCGCCGAAACAGGTCACCTTTGTTTCGCAACACTTCATACAAGTTCTGCCGTTCAAACGATTAACCGGTTAGTAGATGTATTTCCTCCACATCAACAAGCGCAGATTCGAGCTCAATTATCTTTTACTCTCGAGGGCGTTGTTTCGCAGGCACTTATTCCAAAAGCTTCTGGAGTGGGTCGAGCTCTCGCGGTTGAAATTTTAGTTCCCAATTCGGCTGTTCGAAATTTGATTCGCGAAGATAAGTGTCATCAAATTTATTCTCAAATGCAAATCGGCCAAGGAAAACACGGAATGCAGACTTTGAATCAGTCTTTGGCGAGTCTTTATTTAAAGCGCGTGATTGCTATGGATGAAGCGCTTCAAACAAGTAGTGATCCCGAAGAACTCCGCGCGATGATTGCTGCCGGGGGAGGAGCGGCCGGTCCAATTCAAAGGACGTCTACACGAGGGGAATCGAGAGAGTAGTTCGAAGAGAGTTCTGTAAAGGAGAAATCTATGGGTCTTTATAAATGGGAAGGAATTTCAAGAAACGGGCAGATCAAGTCGGGCACAAAAGAAGCTCCGAATGAAGCTCAAGTTCTTCAATTTCTAAGAAGCCAACAAATTCGCCCTAAAAAAATTAAAATGGCTAAAAGTTCTTCTCTGGGAGCTCTCAATCTTTTTGGAGGAGGCGTTGGGTCAAAAGAAATTGTGATTTTTTCTCGGCAGTTTGCCACGATGATCGATGCAGGCCTTCCTCTTGTTCAGTGTTTAGATATTTTAGGCAATCAAGCTGAAAGCCCTGCTTTTCGAAAAGTGATCAAAGCGGTTCAACTTGAAGTGGAATCGGGAAGCACGTTTGCCGATGCGCTCAAAAAACATCCGACCGTTTTTGATTCTCTCTATGTAAATCTTGTCGCCGCTGGAGAAGTCGGCGGTATTTTAGATGTGATCTTACAGCGGCTCGCCGTTTATTTGGAAAAAGCGATGAAGCTTAAAGGACAAGTAAAATCCGCGATGGTTTATCCTACGGCAATTATGTCGGTTGCTATAGGCGTGGTCACCATTCTCCTTGTTTGGGTCATTCCCATTTTCGAAAAAATGTTCAAAGAATTTGGGGGCAATGCACTTCCAGCTCCAACCCAAATTGTCATCAACTTGAGTAAATGGACTCAGCATAATTTTCCGTTTTTGATTATGGCGGGTGTGGGTGCAGTTTTTCTTTGGAAATGGATTCGTCGAAATCCACGAACCTTGGAAATAACGGATGATTTATTTTTAAAACTTCCCGTGATCGGCACTCTTATTCGAAAAATTGCCGTGGCGAGATTTACTCGAACGCTTGGAACGATGATTACTTCGGGCGTTCCCATTCTAGAAGCGCTCGATATTACCGCGAGAGCTGCCGGAAATAAAACCGTCGAAAAGGCAGTGTTAAGAGCACGAACGAGTATTTCGGAAGGTCGCACAGTGGCTGAGCCGCTCGCTGCGAGTAATGTTTTTCCGCCGATGGTTTGCCAAATGATTAATGTTGGAGAGCAAACTGGTGCGCTCGATCAGATGCTTTCAAAAATTGCAGATTTTTATGATGAAGAGGTGGATGCCGCAGTGAAGGGCCTCACAAGTTTAATGGAGCCCGCCATGATGGTGATCCTCGGAGGTTTAATTGGGGGGCTTGTGGTCGCGATGTATATGCCGATCTTCGATATGGCAGGAAATTTGAAACCAGGTTGATCAGACGAACGGACTAAGAAAAAGAAAGAAACAGAATGTTAGAACTTAGAAATAGAATTAAATGGCAGATGCTTTTTCGAGCAGCGTTTCTTATGACGATGGCTGTATCGGGAGCGGTCTTGCACTATTTTTACAGTGAACCTGTTTCGGAGAGTCTACTCGTTCTTCTGGTGAGCGGCTGTGGTTTTTCGGCTCTTTCGTTTTTTGTCATTCGATTCATGAAAGAGAAGTTTGTCACTCCCATGGCTTGGGCCCAAATTTTTTGGGATCTTCTTTATACAAGTGTGCTCATCTATCTTACTGGGGGAATCTATTCTGCCTTTGTTATGCTGTATGCGCTTCAGATTCTTGCCGCTGCCGCAGTATTATCGTCTTCAGGCTCGATCGGCGCTGTCGGCGGATCCATGGGGGGCCTTGTTACGATCGTTCTCTATCAAAACGGCCTTCGTTCTTTTAGTGAACTACAAATTTTTAGCAGAACCACTCTGTTTTTAAGCATGCTCATGCTCTTTGGGGGCGCTGTCGCTCAGTTTTTTCGAAGTCGTGAAAAATTAGCAAGATCTTTGAAACAAACTGAAGCGAATCTACAAGATCTCAGTCATTTGCATTCGGCCATCGTCGATCATATTCCTTCTGGCATTATTTATTTAGATTCCGAGTTAAACGTATGCTTAATGAATCCTGCGGCGATTCGAATCGTGGGGGAGAAATCCCTAAATCGATCGCTCGAAAATTCAAATCTTGAAATTTTATTAAAGGCACATGGACGATATGAATCTGAAATAGAATTCAATTCTGGAAAAAAATCGATTGGCCATCACCGCACCTTCCTTCCTGACGGAGGATCTGTGATCGTTTTTCAAGATGTCACTGATTTAAAAGATTTGGAGAAAAAAATAGCGCTGAAAGAAAAACTTGCCTCTGTGGGACAGCTTGCAGCAGGCATAGCCCATGAAATTCGAAATCCACTCGCAAGTTTAAGCGGATCTATTCAGTTGTTAAGCACAGAGTTGAAGCTTGAGTCGCAATTTGAAAAACTGATGCGAATCATTCTTCGTGAAACTGATCGTCTAGATCATTTAGCGAATAGTTTTTTGAATTACGCTCGGCCTTCGGAGCTCCAACTGGAACGAATATCGGTCTCTCAGGTCATCGAAGAAGTGCTCGATTTAGCCAGAAACACAAAAGAGTTTGGCTCTGGCAAGGTCGAGCTTCATACGAATATTCCAAAAGATATTTTTTGTGTTTGTGATTTGCGCCAGTTTAAACAGATTTTTTGGAATTTACTCATCAATGCCCTTCAATCCATTCCAGAAAATGGTGCCGTGAATATTTCTGTAGAAAAGAGAACTCATGAAAATCGCTCCACGATTCGCTTTATTGTTCAAGATACGGGCGAAGGTATGGAAGATGCGATTAAAGAGAAAATTTTTGATCCGTTTTTTACAACCAAAATCTCTGGCTCAGGTCTGGGTCTATCCCTTGTCTACCAGATGGTGAAATCCCACAATGGTCGACTCGGAGTCGAGTCGAAAAAAGGCGTCGGGACTATTTTTTGGTTTGAGCTTTTAGAAAATGGGCCGCAGATAAAATTATTGGAACAAGGGACGGCTGTTTCTGCGGCTTAAGTAGAATTTGTATGATCTGTGTGTGAAAGGACGTAAAGATGAATGCACGAATATTAGTTGTGGATGACGAGCTCAGCGTCAGAGAATTTTTTGAAATTCTACTTTCAAAAGAGGGTTATGACGTTGTGACTGCTTTGGATGGCAAAGATGCGCTTCGGCTCATTCGTGAACAGACTTTCGATTTAATCATCACAGATCTTCAAATGAAGAACGGCGACGGGATGACGCTCCTTCGAGAATCGAAAAAATTTCTTACGGATGTTCCTGTGATTATGATTACTGCTTTTGCAACGACTGATACCGCAGTCGAAGCGATGAAGGCAGGGGCTTTCGATTATCTGAGTAAGCCTTTTAAAATTGAGGAAATTAAAGTCATTTTGAAAAAGGCTCTGATGACTAAAAATATTGTGGCCGAAAATCATGCTCTTAAATCTGAACTTCGAGACAAATACGATTTTGCAAGTCTTCTCGGAGAAAGCGAAGCCATTGCAACTGTTTTTCAACTCTTAAAGAAAATTTCTCCGACTCGAACGAACGTGCTGATTGTTGGAGAGTCGGGCACAGGAAAAGAACTCGTTGCTCGAGCGATTCATTTCAACTCTCCGCGAAAAGACGGTCCGATCGTGACGGTAAACTGCGGAGCCATTCCCGAAACTTTGATCGAGAGCGAACTCTTCGGACATGAGAAGGGTTCTTTTACTGGAGCTACGGCTACAAAACCCGGTCTGTTTGAAGCTGCGAATAAAGGCAGTATTTTTCTGGATGAGATTGGAGAGCTTCCGCTTCCCATGCAGGTGAAACTTCTTCGTGTTATTCAAGAGAGAAGTTTTCATCGAGTGGGTGGAACCGAAAGTATTGAAGTGGATGTTCGTTTGATTGCCGCCACAAACAGAAATTTAGAAGAAGAAGTTAAAAAAGGTAATTTTCGAGAAGATCTTTTTTATCGATTGAACGTTATTCAAATTCCACTTCCGCCTCTTCGAGACCGTAAGCAAGATATTCCACTACTTGCTGAACATTTCTTAAGAAAGTATGCCAAAGAAACGGCGAAAGATATTCGACGAATCAGCAAGGAGGCGATGGACCTCTTGATGGCCTATACGTACTATGGAAATGTTCGCGAACTCGAAAATATTATTGAACGAAGCGTTGCTTTGGAAACGGGTCAGGCCGTTCAACCCGATTCTCTTCCAGGAAATGTTCTTCACCCTGAACAGAACGCTCCCAAATTTTCTCTTCAAGAAGCTGATCAAAAGTTTCAACAGGGCCAACTTGCACTAGACGTACTGGTTGATTCGTTTGAGAAGGAGTGGCTCTTGAAGGCACTTGAAAGATCGCATGGTTCTCGCTCACGAGCCGCACGTCTTTTAGGAATTTCTTCCAGGTCAATGCGATACCGACTCAAAAAACATGGCATTGGAGGTTACGACGATGAAGACGACACATTGATAGGAATGGACGAAGCATCTGAGTCTGGATCGCGACAGAATTTAAATACGCTGACAAAAACAACCGGGGCGGAGAAGGGCAGTCGATAATGAAAACGAAAAAAGAATCAAATATATTTGGTTTTACGATGATTGAACTCATGATCACGGTGGCCATTATTGGAATTCTCGCAGCCGTGGCTATTCCGCAGTATATCTACTCCGTCCGGCGATCTTATTTGAATGAAGTCAATTCAGCCTTTGCTGCGATTAAGAGTGCTGAAGAAAGTTATTATACAAATAATAAATGTTATATTGATGCTGCGGCAAACCCCGCCTCTGTTCCAACTGGAGGTAAACCGTCATCCTGGGATACCGGTTCTGCGGCTACTGCTTGGCAGACTTCAGTTCTGAATGTACGTCCAGATGCTAACGTTCGATTTCAATATCAAATTTATGCCTCGAATTCGTATGCTTCTGCAGTTGCTACTACAACTGCGTGTGGAACGACTCTCAATCAAAAAACGTATATTGGCGCAAGCGGTGCGCTTGATTGCGTTGGAAACGTTGTTAATCTAATTCCCGACACTGTTTTTGATCCAACTCAAAGCAGTTGGTATGTGATTGTGGCGCGCGGAAAACTTTCGGGAGCCGCTCAAGGATCGAATATTATTTCGGTCATCGATAATTCAGCGATTATCATGTGTAACGAACTGAACTAGCCTGCCGAATAAAAAATTTTAAGACTTCCTTGGACTGGCGCGCCCAAACGGACTTATCATGAGTTCGAGGGCGTATGACCACGTGAGCCGAAAATTTCTTCAATTTTCTATTTTCTTCTCTTTTTTGGCTTTGGCCGTTGTTCTTCGAATGTCAAATCAAGGCTTCGTTTTCGTTCCGCTTACGGGCCATTTCAATCTCATTGATACCGACTGTTATTATTATCTCCGACGTCTCGTCCATTTTATTGCAAATTTTCCTCATATTATGGTGTTCGATCCACTCATGGATTGGCCCACTGGTGGCACGGTAGATTGGCCCGAAGGTTTTTTGCTCATTCTAGGCGTGCCATTAAAAATATTTGGAGTGAATTCATTTCGAAGTTTAGAGATTGGTGTTTCAATTTTGATGATTGGGATTGGACTCGCTTGTTGTTCAATTATTTATCTCGCGAGTGGACGAGTTTTAAAGGATTTTTCGATAAGATCGTTTGCTCTCTTTTTCGCGGCCTGTAATTTTCTTCTCGTCCGTTTTTCTTGTCTTGGGCAAATCGATCATCACATCATGGAGGCTATTTTCCCGCCTCTCATTTTTTATCTCTCGCTGAAAACGTTTGAAGAAAAGAATAAAATTTCTGCCGTTTTACTTGGTTTAGTTCTGACCTATTCTCTCAGCATCTCGTCATCAAGTATTTTCGTCATCACGGCTTTTTTTGGAATTTACGGACTTATTTTAGGAAACCGAGAAAATTTTAAAATTTTCTCAGGTGTGATTCTGGTTTTTTTGATGACCCTGATTCCTTATGCTCTTTGGAGTATTGCTCGCCGAGGGGGACCCTTTGCTGATAATTATCCGTCTTTCTTTCATATCTCGCTTGTCGTTATTTTGGCTCTTCTAAGTTTTTTAGTGGCCAAATTTAGAAAATGGTCGATTCCCATTCTGTTCGGTTTCGTGGGATTTTGTTTTTTACTTTATCTTGTTAACTGGCCGCCGGTTCTCGTCTTTCCACTCTCCGCCGCATTTAACTATGTTTTTGGAAAAGCCGGAGTCTTACAGAATATATCGGAAGCATTTCCGATATATTCTTCGTATAACGGAATATCTTTAAGCTTCATGCATATTAATTTTGGTTATCTCATTTACGTTATTCCTCTCGCATGGATTCTGAATTTCATTCCGAAAAAATTGACAACGGCTGAGCGCACTTTATTTTTAATGCTTTCAGTTATGTCTGTGCCGGCAATTGCACAAAAAAGATTTAGTCACACCATGGTGGGACTTTTCATTATATTTTTAGTTTGGATTTTGAATCGAATAGTTGAGTTCATTCGTGAATACGATTTTAAATTCAAATTACCTGTTCCTGTTTCGTCATCATTTTTATTCCAACTTCTCGCCTGTCTTCTCTTTGGAATACTCACGGTGGAGCCTGTTTTTGAAGCGAACTTTGCTCCCAATGGCTCTCCGAGAGACACGGTGGATTTGGGAACGAGTAAAGCCTTTCTCGATAAATTAAAAATGGATCCTCAAGAAGCCTGGGACAGGCTTGCAGGAAAAATTCCGCCGTCTGAAGGTATTTGGGTAAGCCCCAATATGGGCCATATGATGATGTATTATACGGGATTAGGAACGGTCGATAATAGTTTTTACCATCCCGAAAGTTTTGATTTAGAATTTAAGCTTCGTAATATTGAATCCGAAGGGGATTTTAAAAAGGAGCTTAAAGAGAAAAAAATTCGATATATCATTTTGGCGGACGACTGGCAGTTTTTTGAGCTTCAATTTCATTTGCGCGGACTGCCGGTATCGAAATTCTTAAGACGAGATGTCGTCCAAGGACAAAATCGGACAATGTATTCGATGGAAGAATTTATGAAACTCGCCTGGTCACGAATGCTTCTCTCTGAAGACTCACAATTCGAAGGATTTGATCGACTCTTTTCAGTACAGTTTCACGAGAATCATTATTATAATTTTCTTCGCGGGTATAAATTTAACTATTGAGACTAGTACTAGGGCGTTCGTGCAATTTTTGTCTGAGTTGAATCGTAGATAAAGTAACTTGCTCCTCCCGTAACGACACCCACACCAAGCCAAAACCAAGGTGACTTTAAGATGGACGGAGTCGTTTCGTCTTTTTCTAAGGCTGCCGTTTCGAAAGGATCTTTAAAGGTCTCGACTTTTTTAACTGGCTTCTTTGCAAAGTAAGGATCTGAAACGAGTTGTATGCTGGCTTCGTTTGCTTCTTTGATCAAAACAGAAATCCCTCCGCGAGGAAGTGACGCCGGTTTTGCAGCTTCTAAGCTCTCACGAACTTCCTTTGCCGGAATCGACTTCCATAAGGGCCGGCTCCAGATTTTTTGTGCAGTCGATTTTCCAGCGACCTCGACGTCGAGCCAATAAGCTTCCAAATTCGATTTGTTTAAAAGATAAACAAGATATCGGCCGATCTCCAAATCTTTTGGAAGTCGAATTTCCTCTCCCAGAATAAAAAATCTCGTATTGGAATCTGTCTCGATCGGTAAACTTAATATTTTTGAAGTCAGTGGCATTTGAAGCGCACGAATATGAGCTTGAATTTTTAAAGGCAACTTTTCATCAAAGGTCCTCTTTTTTAAAAGCGGCCGAATTTCCTCCGAAATCTCATCGAGTCCGATGGCATCGCCTTTTGTGCTCGAGTGAATCATAAGTTTTAAAGCAGCAATATCGATAAAATCGTTGGCGATATTGGAATAGGGTGGGCTTTGGCTCAAGAGTCCTAGGGCTTCTTGAGTGAGGTCGAGCGCTTGAGCTTGATTTAATTCCAAGTAATTTTGAGTGGCGAGTTTAATCTTTTGATCCAGCGATTCTCCATTCTCGTCTTTGATCTGCATTCTATCCAAGGGAACTTGAATTTTTACTTTTTGATAAAAAGTTTGTAGCCATTGTCTTTCATTTTTTTCTGAAAGCGGAATAGAAGTAGGCGTGTTCTTTTCGTGATAGGGATTTAAAACATAGGTTTGCCCACGGGCAGCGAAGCTGAGCAGAAGACCGACAAAGATATAAGAAGAGAATCGTACCATCGCAGAAGATCTGCGCCCAATTTCTAATGG
>JAQBPA010000056.1 GCA_028287765.1 Bacteriovoracaceae bacterium | reverse complement strand
AAATACCTCGTATCCCTTTTTATTATTCTTTGCACCGGCTGCGCCGCTGTTCTCTTTAGCGGCTGCGCTTCGCACCAAAAAAATCTCACGACCGATCGGGGTACGCTTGATGAAGCAAATTATCTTCAAGAAAAAGGTTTTTACGACGAAGCTCGAAAACAATATTTGAGAATCAAAACTGAATTTCCACAGAGCAGTTTACAGGTCGAGACAGATCTCAAAATTGCTGACTCCTACTACCAAGAAGAGTCCTATCAAACGGCTGCGAATTCTTATGAAGATTTTTTGAAAACTTATCCTGGCAGACCAGAGGTTCCAGAAGCTCTCTATAAATTAGGGATGTGTTATGTGAAACAAATGCCGAGTACCGCGCAGAGAGATACTCGTCCGACGGCAAAGGTGGTCGATAAATTTACAAGACTCATTGTCGATTACCCCGACAGTAAACATGCCGCCGAAGCTCAGGGCTATATCGAAAAAGCGAGAAGTCAGCTCGCGGATAAGATTTACCAAATCGCTCGTTTTTATGAGCGAATGGGAGAATATGATTCTGCGGCACGCCGCTACGCCGATTTTTACGATCAATATTCTAGTAACACTCTTGCCGAAGAGGCACTCGCTCGAGAGATTAAAAATCTTAAACTTTCCGGCCAAAAAGAAAAAGCGGAAGCTCTTGTGACAAAATTCCAAGAAAAATTTCCTAAGTCGAAATTCACGTCTATCATTAAATAGGAGGGCGACTTTAAGTCGAACGCTAATGACAATGGAACTCAAAGAACTTCAGTCCGAAATCACACACGCCCGAAATTTATTTAAGGCTAAACAATACGATAAAGCCGAAGAGCTTTTCGTCAGAATTTTAAAAAAGCATAAACTCGCTGACGTTTATAATTATTTGGGCCTTCTTTATTCAGACAATGGAAAATTTAATTTTGCAGAGATGGCCTTTAAGCGAGCGCTTCAAATTAATCCTTCGTATATGGAAGCAGCACTCAATCTTGTTGTGCTTTACAATAATCTCGGTCTTCGAAAAAAATCCAAAGTCATCTATGAGCAGCTTCAAAAATATGGAAAAAGCGGTCGTGGCGCGATGGACCCACTGCTCATGGCCAAAGTGGCCAACCTTCATGCTGAAGTGGGCGGACTTTACCAGAGCGTCGGGCACTATAAGGACGCTGTTTCAGAATATGAAAAGGCCATCGATTTATGTCCTCAGTTCATTGATGTGCAAACGAAGCTTGCGATTTGTTGTCGCGAAAATGGAGATCTAAAAAAAGCCCTTCGAATTTTTGCGAAGAGCAAGTCGAGAGCTGGCAGTTATGCGCCTTATTGGATTGCACTCGGAGTGACTCACTATGCTCGCGGAAAAGGCGCTGATGCAAAAAAAGCATGGGATAAAGCTCTGAAGATCGAGCCAAAAAATAAAGTAGCGCTCGCTTATCGAACGCTCACGATGAAGAATTAATTTTCTGATTTAGCAGTTTTAGAAGCGACAGAGTTGGCAGACGCCTTCACCTGAGTTTCAAGATTTTTTCGCTCTGTTAAAAGTTTTTCGAATTCTCCCCATTCAAGTCGCGGATTTGTGAGTGCCTTATTAATTTGCGCAATTCTTTCTTGAGCATTTTTTGTCTTTTCAAGAGCAACTGATTTTGCGGACGCTTTAATCGCAGCATTTTCTTTTTTAATTTCTTTCATTTCTGAATGCTTAATTGCATGAGCTTTTTCAGTGTTCAACTGACTTTTTTCGATATGGATTTCTCGCGTAGGTAAACTTTCCTTTTTTTGCTCAATCTTTACCGGAGGAGAAATCGCCGAGATTTCATTCGAAGCTTTTACTTCGTCTTTTCCAATAAGAGAGGTTTTAAGAGCGTGCTCTAAATCTTTTCTTAAGGTCTCATCCATTCTGGATGAAAATGAATTCAGGGTCGTTTTAATTTTCATTTCAACATCGAGAGATGCTTGACCTTGTTTCGATTCAGCCGGTTCGGTTTTTTGAATGGTATTCATTTTGGCAGGTTCTGAATCGTGAGTAGGACTGGCTTCCGTTTCATCCGTCAAAATTTGCCGGTCCGAAAGTTGTTGCGATTTCGTCAATTGATAGTCGCTTTCTGCTTTAGCGTGAAAACTGATAAGCCCAATAATAAAAGTAACTCCGAATACTTTTCTCATATTTTTACCTCTGGGTTTAAAGAAGCAAAAATCGAGCCAGCGCTATTTCGCCTATAAAGGCCTTATACCAGGACCCCGATGCCCTTTTTGCGTATTTTCTATGAAAAAATTGCGGAGGGAAGCTGGCGCACCGTGACCTAGCTAAAAAGGCGAAGAGAACGAATATGCTCGGTGGTCAAACGGACAAGAGTTTCTTCTGTTAAGGCGGAGGTATTCGTTCCACCCACTTGAGCAAAGTTTGGCTTTCCGCCGCCCTTGCCATCCAGCGATGTGGATAAACTCTTCACAAGTTTATCCAATGCAAACTCAGCTGCCAAATCATCTGTCACTGTCACCACCACAGTCGCTCTTCCGCCCACATTCGCGCCGACAAGAACAACTCCGCTTTTAATTTTCTGTTTGTAGTGATCAGAGAGTGGACGCAGTTCTTTCACGTCTTCAACTTTTGCGATCTGAATAATGGATTTTACGCCTTCAATATCTTTGATGAGATCTTCGGATGAAGTCTGTGCACCCAAAGACTGCTGACTCAATTTCTTTTGCAAATCTGCCTTTTCTTTCATCAGCTTTTCAACTCGCGCAGGAAGCTCTTTCTCCGGCGCCTTCAGCAAATCAGAAAGAGTCTCGAGAATTTTTTCTTCTTCTAAAACATAATTGTAAGCCTTCTCACCGGTCACCGCCACAATTCGCCGAACGCCGGACGCCACACTCGATTCGGAAGTGATTTTAAAAAGACCCGCCTCTCCAAGAAATTCTGCATGCGTTCCGCCGCAAAGTTCTTTAGAAAAATCACCGACAGAAAGAACACGAACATGTTCGCCGTATTTTTCTTCAAAAAAAGCCTTTGCACCGCCTGCGATTGCCTTATCAAGAGTTTCTTCGTTCGTGATGACGGGATAGTTTTTTCGAATCCGATCGTTGATTACACGCTCAATTTTTGCGAGCTCGGCTTTAGTTAGCGCCTGAAAATGTGCAAAATCGAATCGAAGATAATCGGGAGTAACCAAACTTCCGGCTTGCTTCACATGACTTCCAAGAACTTCTTGAAGTGTCGCGTGAAGAATATGTGTCATCGTATGATTGATACGAGTTTTGAGACGAGTTTCTCGATCAACGCTCGCTTGAACATAACTGCCAACTTCTAAAGTACCCAAAGCAACTTTGCCTAAACTCACATGAAGGCCGGCAGGTTTCGTCGTATCGCTAATCATGACACGAACCGTACTGCCTTTTAATTCTCCTCGATCGCCCACTTGTCCGCCACCCTCTGCATAAAAAGGAGTTTTATCCAAAATAATTTCCACTTCATCGCCCGCCTGAGCGGTTTTAACTTTTTCACCCTTTTTGACGATCGCAAGAATTTTGGCTCTCTCTTCGAGTGATTTATATCCGGTAAATGTCGAAGAGAGACCTTCAGCCACTAGATCCTTATAGAGAGTAGAAACGGCTCGTTCACCACTTCCCTTCCAGCTTGCGCGGGAGCGTGTTCGTTGATTTTCAAGTTCAACATCGAAGCCGGCTTGATCAAGCTTAAATCCCTGCTCCTTCATGATCACTTCGGTAAGGTCGAGAGGAAAACCGTAAGTATCGTAAAGCTGAAACGCAACCGAACCAGACAGCGTTTCGCCTTTGGAGAAATTCTTAGTTTTTGTTTCAAGAAGTTTAAGTCCGTTTTCAAGCGTCTCAAAAAACTTTTCTTCTTCGAGTAAAATAATTTTTTTAATAGCGGCAGAATTTTGAACAAGCTCCGGATAAACTTTTCCCATCTCGTTCTCAACAAACGAAACGCCGTGATAAAAGAAAGGACCTTCGCATCCAAGCTTCTTTCCGTAGCGGATCGCACGTCGAAGAATTCTTCGAAGCACATACCCGCGTCCTTCGTTACTAGGCTGCACACCGTCAGCAATCAAAAACGAAACGGCTCGAATATGGTCAGTCAAAACACGAAGCGCAACATCGTCGTCCGCGTTTTTTCCGTAAGTTTTTTTAAGCAAATTTGCATAACCAGTTAAAATGGATTGAAGCCCATCGGTCAGATAGGTGTTGTCGACTTTTTGAACCAGTGCCGCGAGCCGCTCGAGTCCCATTCCAGTATCGACCGAAGGTTTCGGTAGCGGAACCATTTTACCATCCGCCAATTTTTCAAACTGCATGAAGACCAAATTCCAAACCTCAAGGAATCTCTCTCCGCCATCAAAAATAGTTTCATTTCCAAACGAAGGACCCCGATCAATATAAATTTCAGAACAAGGACCACAGGGACCTGTATCGCCCATCGACCAAAAATTATCTTTCTCGCCCATTCGAACAATACGCTCTTTTGGAAGCCCCGAAATTTTATGCCAAAGATCGGCTGCTTCGTTGTCGGTTTCAAAAACCGAAACCCACATATCTTTAGGAGAAAAGCCCGCGTTCTTAGTCAAAAATTCCCAAGCAAACTTAATCGCATCCTCTTTAAAATAATCCCCAAACGAAAAATTCCCGAGCATCTCAAAAAAAGTATGGTGGCGCTTAGTAAAACCCACATTTTCAAGATCATTGTGCTTTCCCCCAGCCCGAACGCATTTCTGAGAAGTAGTCGCTCGTCTATAGGAGCGCTTTTCTTGCCCAGTAAAAAGATCCTTAAACTGATTCATCCCCGCATTCGTAAACAAAAGAGTAGGGTCATTATGAGGAATCAAAGAAGAAGACCTCTCCCGATGATGCCCACGCTCCTCAAAAAATTTGAGAAAACTCTCGCGAAGCTCTTT
>JAQBPA010000041.1 GCA_028287765.1 Bacteriovoracaceae bacterium | reverse complement strand
TGGATCTCGTTACACAGGGAACTTCAAAAAAAGATGCACTTTTGATGATCCAAGATGCCATTGAATCACTTGTGAATAAGAAAAGTTTCAAGGTTAAAGTACAGCTCGAAGGAGACTCGGAACATTTTATTGTTAGCTCTTCGAAGTCTCAGCTTCTTACAAGTCTCATCTTGAAGCGACAGCGAATGAATCGCGGACTTTCTGTTCGGGAAGTTTCTGCAAGAATCCATTCCAAGTCTCCGAATGCTTACGCTCAATATGAGCAAGGACGAGTGACTCCGACGTGGGACAAACTTGTTGAACTTTTAGAAGCGATCAATCCAAAAGCGCGGCCCGTTCTTGTGGTGAGGTAATTGCCAGAACACTAATCTCAAGGGAGTACGGATTTAAAAATGGCAGATCGGAAAATCGCTCCACTCTTTGTTCTAGTTTTCTCCGTCATTCTCATTTTGCTCTTAGGTTTCTATTATAACGAGCCGTTTG
Source organism: Bacteriovoracaceae bacterium (assembly GCA_028287765.1). Taxonomy (GTDB): domain Bacteria; phylum Bdellovibrionota; class UBA2394; order UBA2394; family UBA2394; genus JAQBPA01. The sequence goes on along the minus strand of JAQBPA010000041.1, from coordinate 11,708 downwards.
TAATAGGATCGGGTTTTCATAGTTTACGATTTGTTCTCTATTTAGTTTTTCCGATTCTTTTAAATATTTTCTATTTTAAAATTTCATGGCGTGAGCTTGGAGTTGCGAAGCCCTATCTGAACCGGACCTCCAAACGGATGCTTTTCGGGTTTGCAATATTGACTCCGTTCGTTGTTTATCTCATTCACTTAAGCCCCGACTATTTGAATGCTTATCCTTACTACCGGAATCAAAGCGTCAGTACGTTTGAGCGTCTGAGCCAATTTTCTATTTTTACTTTTTCGACGATGGTGGGTTGGGAATTTCTTCTACGCGCTTATTTACTCTTTGGAATGCGCCGCCTTCTCGAAAATCAACATCGAGTAAGTTCTGAATTAGCGACGGCGCTCTCTATCCTCTGGGTTTGTACCTTTGAAGTTCTCTATCATTTCGTAAAACCTGATCTCGAAGCCTGGGGAATGCTGATCGCATCACCGATTCTGAGTTGGATTGCATTTAAAACGCGAAGCTTCTTTGTTCCGCTTGCGTTTCATCTTTTTATCGAAACGAGCTTTATCATTTCAATCATTTATTTTTAAAGCAGTTACTCAAACATCCCTGGATTAGATCCATGAGTATTTTCATCGATGATTCCGTGCTTAAAGAGAATTTCTTTTCCAAGCTTCCAGGTCTTATGGGGTGAAACAATAAAAAAATAGTCTCGTCCGCGGTATCCAAGATCGTGCATCCGCCGAGTCGTCGCCGCTATAAAAGGCCAAAAACAGCCTAAACAATAAACAGAACTGCCCACAACTGCACTCGTTAGACTAGCGTCTCTTAGTATTCCAGCCTTACTAACAGCCCCGAGCACGAGAAAGGCAAAGTAAAGAACGGTAAAGATCGGGAGAACGGCAAATAAGTACCACAGCAAAAAGGCCCGGTATCGATTCGCACTAATTCGCCCTTTCAAAGAGAAAAAATATCTTAAAAGCACAGAAAATTAGTTTAACAGTTTTTTTGAAAACACTCGAGAAAGAAGACTCACAATGACAAGGCTTGTCAAAATTCCTAATAAACTTCCTGCAAGCCAATAGAAAAAATAAAATCTCAGGTTCATATCAAAAATTTGAATGATCAAAATGGGAATGAGACTCGAAAATGAAATAAGAGCCGGTTTTAAAATCGATCTCCAACTTGAAAGAGAAATAGTTTTGGAAATAAAAATGAAACTCAAGCACCCGCTGAGTAACGAAAAAGTAAATCCGCAAAAAAACATGCAAGCCGACATCCCTCCGAGGGCCATATATAAATCAGGCAACCCATTCAGAAATCCAAAGGCTAATTTTTCAGACGGGTGAAGAACCACAAAATGTGGGCAAAGAAACAGCGTCATCCAAGTATTAAAAGTTGCAAGTAGAATGAGTTTTCCAATGATCCAGGAACTCCAATAATTTTTAACTTCTATTTTGGGCTGAGGAATAAAATAAAAATAAAAACCAAACAGCATCGCCACCGCCCAGAGGCCACACGCGAGCATCCAATGATTCATTGAATGGCGAAAGCAATACCACAGCCCAATATAGAGAATTCCAGATGTAAAAAGGCTAAACCGAAATACACGATAAAACCGCATCCAGCGCGGCTCTTGCTCACGAATCAGTGATGAAGTAATAGCGCGCTCTAACTTGCGAGAAATATCTTCTGATAATATGTCTTCTGATTCTTTCACGAACTGGCCTCCGCTAAAGTCTTCAAATTTTTTCGAGCTCTCATGAGAATTTGTCTCGCATTGCCTTCCGATATTTTCACCATCTCGGCAACTTCCTTCGAAGAAAATCCTTCCCAATCGCAAAGCAAAAAAATTTCTCGTTGTTGCGAAGAAATTTTATCTAATGAATCTTGAAGGCTCGCCCATTGCTCTCTTTGAATCATCATTTCTTCCGAATCGAGCGCCGAACTTTGATTCTCAAGCTGATCACTTTCGACTTCCAGTTGTTTTCTTCCGACAAGATCGCGAAGAGAATTGAGAGCGATCGTAAAAATCCAGGCAGAGAATTTTTTCGTTCGATCAAAACGGCTCCTCGATTCGTGAAGTTTTAGCCAAGTAAGTTGAAATAAATCCATCGCTTGTGTCCGATGACGGCCCGTCAGACGTCGAATTAAAAAACCATAGATCCGGGTAGAGTATCTTGAATAAAGCTCTTTAAAGGCTACGAGCTCTCCTTTTATATAGAGCTCCATTAACGCCTCGTCCTCTTTATTCTCCAAATCCGCCATTTCATAGAGTTTATACGACTAGACTGCTGAAAAGTTACAGAAAGATAAAAGATTGTAACAAATCGGGAGCTCAATCGTACAAAGCTTATGAACAAGATGGTTTCATTGATCTTGGGCCTCTCTTTTCTAACTGCGGGTTTGAAAGCGCATCCAGTTTCTTACAAGGGCGCGGTGAGTGTAATGAGTATGAATCAAGCCAATATGAGTGATCAGTGGATCCATTATTCTCTGACGCCAAGATTTTCTGTTGGCGTGAGGAGTATTCGTCTTACCGAAGGCTCGCAAGATAGTTGGTCTCATCTTTCGCAATTTGGACTTCTTGTGAAACGATGGAACTACGATAACTTTCAAGCAAATATTTATACCTTTGGAGGGATTGGAGCGCATACATATCAAGATCGAAATGGGTTCGCTGCACTCGGAGGCGCAAAGGCGGATATTGAAAGCAGAAAATATCTCTTCTCTCAAACTTACGAAGCGCTCCTTCAATCGAAAGCCAAGGATTTTCATCGCTACACAACACGCGCCGGCATTGCTCCCTATATTGCTGACTATGATCAACTTCACACTTGGCTCATGGTGGAATACCAATTCAAACCCGGTTATCAGAGACAGCACGATGTACTACCTCTTTTGAGATTTTTTTATAAAAACGTCCTTTGGGAAGTCGGATCTTCGATCAAGGGAGAGTGGCTCGCCAATTTCATGGTTCATTTTTAAGAAAGGAAATTTATGAAATTATTGAAATCTCTTTTTGTAACATTTCTCATTTGTTTACCGTCTCTCACGTTTGCAGGTGATTTGGTCGTGACGATCAGCGGAATGGTCTGTGCTTTTTGTGCGCAAGGAATCGAAAAAAAATTTAAGACCGAAGACTCTGTAAAGGAGATCAAGGTCGATCTTGATCAGAAAAAAATCTCGCTGAAGTTAAAAGATGGAAAGCAACTTGAAGATAAACGGATCATCGAACTCGTCACAGATAGCGGCTTCAATGTTAAAAAAATTGAAAGGTAGAGAAAATGTTTCATCGTCTTATCTCTTTTTTTTCACTTTTCGGATCTTTAGGTACCATTGTTTGCTGTGCCCTTCCGGCTTTATTTGTTTCACTCGGCGCTGGCGCAACTTTTGCGGGATTGATTGGCCTATTTCCGCAGCTCATATGGCTCTCCGAACATAAAATAATTATTTTTATTTTTAGCGGAATTGCACTTACCTTGGGTGGCATTCTTCAGTGGCGAGCTCGGAATGATGCCTGCCCAACAGATCCTAAAATGGCGCAGGCCTGCAAAAGTACCCGCGGTGTGTCGCTCATTATTTATTTCATCTCATTTGGCCTTTATCTGATTGGAGCACTCTTTGCCTTTGTACTTCCGCGATTCTTGTCATAGGCCCACCACCGGATCTGGCGCAGAAAGGCATTAAATGCCCTTCCGACAGGCCTTATTAGTTAGGTAATTGGCCATTTGTTTTTTCAAAAAAGAACGGATAACAGGATTACACCGCCTATTTTTTTGGAGAAAGCAGAGAATTGTTAGGTATTCGTCTTAAAGTTCCGACATCGAGCGAGTGGATCAAAGTTGTGCTGAACGATTTTCCTTCGTTTTTAAATGATCACGCGGCTTGTGAAAGAAAGGCGTCTGCCACCGGCCTTAATTTCGTTGTTCAGTATCCTGATCGCACTGAACTGATAGAGCCCATGATTCAAATCGCCCGTGAAGAACTTCTTCATTTTCAGCAGGTCTACACTCTTTTAAAAAAGCAAGGGCTTCAACTTTCATCGGATGAGCGAACTCCTTATGTGAACAAACTTTTGAGCCTTATTCGAACAGGACGAGATCAACGTTTTTTGGACCGGCTCCTCACTTTTGGAATTATTGAAGCTCGCGGCGCTGAAAGATTTGGAATTGTGGCAGAAAATATTTCTGATCCCGAACTTAAAGTTTTTTATCAAAAACTTACACAATCAGAAAAGCAACATCATGAGTTTTTTCTAAAAATGGCCTTGAAATATTTTTCAACGGATGAAGTTGAATTGAGACTAGATGAACTTCTGACAGCCGAAGCCGAAATTATGAAGGAACTTCCTTTGAGAGCTGCAGTGCAATAATGCCTTCCCCGGACCCGGTACAAAAATATCTCGAAACCTACGCAGAGCCCGAGATCCAATTAGTGAGCAAAATTCCAGATCGTATTTGGACGGACACTTTGGTGATTCCCGCACGCACAGAAAATGAACATCTCTTTCGCACACTACAGTCCGTAGAGAAGGCTTCTCAATTTTCAGATAAACGAGTGCTCGTTATTCTGGTTGTGAACGGTCAAGCAAACGAAATCGAAGAGAATCAAAAAGTTCTGCACGCACTTGGAGCTGTTTCTCTCTCCGATGGTTTTCACTTTATCGAAAAATCTTTCTACGACATCGTCGTGATTGATCGCGCGTCTGCATCCAGATGCTTTCAGGAAAAAGAAGGTGTGGGTCTTGCAAGAAAAATCGGATGCGATTTTGCGCTTTCTCTCATTCAACGAAAACGTATTCTCTCTCCATGGATTAGAAACACGGACGCTGACGTCATTTTGCCTGAAGATTATTTTTTAGCTCTTGAAAGTCACGGCGATTACCGTCCTGCCGGATTTGTGTACGATTTTATCCATGACTCATCTCCTTTGGGAGAACTCGCACCTGCTCTTGATTTGTATGATTTATCTCTTCGATATTACGTGGCCGGAATTAGCTGGGCAAAATCTCCTTACGCATTTCATACGATCGGAAGCGCTCTCGTCATTCACGCGGAAGCCTATGCTGAAGTGCGCGGCTTTCCAAAACGCGAAGCGGGTGAGGACTTTTATTTACTCAATAAACTTGCAAAGATTGGCCAGATTGAAGATAGCCTGGGTTCCCCCATTCAAATTGCAGGGAGAGTTTCGACGCGAACTCCTTTCGGAACTGGGGTGAAGACACAAGAAATTGCATCCAAACTTCTCGACGGCGAAGATGTTCTTTTTTATCACCCAGAAATTTTTCTTCATTTAAAAGAGTGGGTCGAAGTTCTTGCTCAATTTTCGCATTCGACTCATTCGCTTCAAGATGAAATTTTACTGCGCAGTACGGGCCCTTTTCTTCTCGAAAACTTGAGAGGCTTAGATGCAATAGATGCCATTTCAAAACTGAAAGAGAAGTCGAAAACTCCCGAAATCCGGCTTCGGCAATTTCACACCTGGTTCGATGCCTTTAAAACGCTCAAATTTGTCCATTTAATGAGAGATACCACCCACCCCTCTCTCCCCTGGAAGAAGGCGCTTAAAGGCCTATCGGCGTTGACCGCCGACAATTCTCTCCGTTATAAGTCCAGTAAGAGACGTGCACCCAAAATTGTGCTAAATTAAAATCGAATTAGTAAACACGAGGAAATGATGAGCGAAGCATTAAAAAAAGAAGAGATTCTGGTCCAATTGGATTTTACTCCTAATCCGGACACACTTAAATATTCGACGAATCAAATTTTAATCCCAAGTGGTGCGGCAAATTTCACCTCCGCCAAATCAGCAGAAGGAAAATCTCCACTCGCTGAAGCCTTATTTAAGGATTCTTTAATATCTGCTGTCATGATTGGAACTAATTTTGTGACGATTACTGTCCAAGATCAAAGCACCCTTCAAGATCTGAATGAGAGAACCATTGGCACCATTCGTGAATTTATTTTAAGCGGCGGAAAAGCTGTGCTCGAGCAACCCAAAGTAGAGGGTGCAGCGCTTACAGAGATTGAGCGAAAAATTATCGAGATTCTAGATCGAGATGTCCGTCCCGCCGTTGCGATGGATGGAGGCGATATTTCGTTTGAAAAATTTGAAGACGGCTTCGTCTTCTTAAAAATGCAAGGATCCTGCTCGGGATGCCCTTCGTCCCTTATGACCCTTAAAATGGGCGTAGAGACGAGACTGAAGGATGCTATTCCCGAAGTCATCGAAGTTATCCCTGTATAAGAGCGCCAGCACGACATTTTTCTTTCCGGCTCCCCTTCTTCCTTATATAACGCAGGTCGATGAAATACGTTCTTCTATTTAGCGGTGGGCTCGACTCCACGACAGCCCTTTACTGGCTTAAAAGTCTGGGACACGAAGTTCGCTGTCTCAGTATCGATTACGGTCAGAGACATCGAAAAGAATTGAGTGCGGCCAAAAAAATCGCGGCACGAGTGAACGCACCTTTTCATATTTTGGATTTAAGTGCGGCCAGGTTTTTACTTTCTGGAAGTTCACAGACGAGTGAACTCGAAGTTCCCGAAGGTCATTACACAGAAGAATCCATGAAACTCACCATCGTACCGAATCGAAATATGATTATGCTTTCGATGGCGATCGGCTGGGCGATTAATCTTGGCTACGGCGGTGTTGCTTACGCCGCCCACAACGGCGACCACGCGATTTATCCCGATTGCCGAAAAGAATTCATCGAAGCCATGCAAACATCTGCAAAACTTTGCGATTGGCACTCGATCGACATTTTGGCGCCTTTTGTAGATTTTTCCAAATCTGAAATCGTAAAACTGGGTGCTGAACTTAAAGTTCCTTTTGAACTCACGTGGAGTTGTTATAAAGGCGAGGATCTTCACTGCGGAAAATGTGGAACCTGTGTGGAGAGAAAAGAAGCGTTTGATCTCTCTCAAATCAGCGATCCTACTTTTTACGAAATTCCCGGAAAAATATCGGTCAGCTTATGACGTGGAGACTTGAAAAAGAATTTCGATTTGAAGCCAGCCATCAGCTGCCGAATCATCAGGGCAAATGCTCGCGTCTGCACGGTCACTCCTGGACGGGGCGACTGGTATGCGAAGCCAATCGACTGCAAGAATCGGGGTCTTCGAGCGGAATGGTGGTCGATTTTGATTTGATGACCAAAATCATTCAGCCTCTTTTAGAAAAATATTTAGATCATTGGCACTTAAACGAAAGTTTAAAAATGGAAAGTCCTACATCGGAAATGATCTCCCGATGGATTTTTGAAAAAGTAAAACCAGATCTTCCGGAACTCACAGCCGTCATTGTCGATGAGACTTGTAAATCTCGCTGTGAATATCGGCCATGACCGAAAAAAATTATCTGATTAACGAATGGTTCTACAGCCTTCAGGGGGAAGGCATTCGCTCGGGCACTCCCAATCTTTTCTTAAGATTTTCTGCCTGCAACCTTTCTTGTTCAAAAGAAACAGAAGGCTTCGATTGTGATACAGAATTTGTTTCTGGAAAAAAATGGACGCTGGATGAAATTGTAAAAAATCTAAAGGACTGCTCTCCCGATGTAAATTGGATTATTTTAACGGGCGGAGAACCCACTCTTCAACTCGATGACGAAATCATCGATCGTCTTCACCGAGAAGGCTACAAACTGGCGATCGAAACCAACGGAACAAAAGCCGTCAGCCCAAAAATTGATTGGATCACCGTCTCTCCAAAAACGGCTGAGCATGCGGTTCAGCAAAAAACTGCAAACGAAGTGAAGTATGTTCGAAGCTTTGGGATGGGAATTCCAAAGACTTCTATTGAAGCTCAGCATTATTTAATCAGTCCTGCCTTTGAAGGAGATACTGTTCCTCAAAAAAATATCGATTGGTGCATTCAGCTCGTTAAAGAAAATCCGAGCTGGAGACTCTCTCTTCAGACTCATAAACTATTAAGAATTCGTTAAGACGCTCTCTAAGCCTGATTAAACCTGATCCGGAGGCTATCGATTCTTCTAGCCTCTCGCCGCAAGCCTTTGTATTTTCATGGCCATGACAAGTCTTATTCTCTGGTCACTCCTCTGCATCTTAGCCGGCCTCGGCTCACTCATCAGTTAAATTTTTTGCCCAAAAAAAATAAAATTTCCACGATCTTCCAAGCGGATTGTTTTAATAGACAGCACTGAACTGATAAGTTTCTCAAAACTTTCGCGACTAAAGACATGAACCATCGGGTTTAAGATGGCATCCGCGATACCCGAAGTATGTGACAGATCTCCATTCAGATCTAATTTTTCATTCAGAAGAAAAGATTTAACGTCTTCAATATTTTTAAGATCTTTTTCTCGGGCACGACGGCGCAGCTCTTCGATTTGGATCCGCACTTGTTCAGAATACACCATCACTCGAATCACTCCGCCGAGACGGAGAGACCGCACAAGATTCTCAAAGGATTTTTGAGGTGAAATGGTATGATGGATCACTCCGTAAGCATCGACGGCATCAAATGCATTTTCATATTTAGTATCAAAAAGATCTTCGCATTTAAGGCCGACATTTCTCATTCCAAAAAGCTTCAGGCGTCTTGAAAGTATAAAAAGAGAGCGAGATGACAAATCGGACGCAATAATATTTGCGCCAAAATTTCTGCGCGCAAACATGAGAGGAGCAATCGTTCCACAACCTGCGATCCAAATATCTCGGATAGGAATAGCGGCTCCCCATTTTGAGCAATCGACTGCTTCGAGTGCTTTCCAACTGCCTAAAGAAAAAAAAGGATAAGAAGGATATGGAAATTTTTCATAATGTTCCGCGACTGGTAAATGATAGCCCGAAATCATTTGAGTGAAGCCACAATGGCCGTCGCCGAACGAAAAGCCGAATTATAGGCGTAAATAATGGAGCCACCGGTTTTTCCGGCGACTAAGTCTCCAATCAAATAGAGATTTGGAACGTTTGTATCTCCGTTCGGTCCCACCTTGGGCCAGTCTCCAGAAAATTCGACGCCAATGGTTTTTAAAAAATTGACGGGAGTTGTCCCTCCAATAGAAAAAATGACTTTATCAAAAAAATCCATTTGATATTTGGATTCGTCTACAAAGAGAACATGGGGCCTTCCACCCTGATCTTGAATTTCTTTGATTTCACATTTGAGCCAAACTTTTAACAGCTCTGTCGATTGCAGTCGCTCTACTGCAAGGCTATTCGATTTCATCATGCGGCCGAATGCTTCTCCCCGATAAGCAAGTGTCACTTGATTTTTTTCTTCTACCAAGACTTGGCAGTACTCGGATGACGTATCTCCTCCGCCGATAACAAGCACTTTCATTTTTTCTACTTTTTGAGACGTAATATCGTAGAGAATATTTTGTCTTAAAGTATTGGGGATTTTATACGTCGGTTTATTGGGTCGCCCCAAAATTCCTATTCCGATGGCAACAAAGTCTGCCGTTATAATATCGTGGCCCACTAGAATTTCAAAAGAAGAGCTTTTTTTTATGACTTTAGAAACTTCCGAATTATATTCCATTTGAATATTATATTTTTTGATCAGCTCATCGTAATAAGTAAGTGTCTCCGCTTTTGTGAGATCCGAAAAAACAGGGATGTGCCCGTGAGTCTCGGTGGGAAGCCCTTTATAATTGGCAATGGTCATTTTCTTTTCAGGATAGAATTTTCGAATCGCATCAATAGGCACACTGCCTTTTTCTAAAACGAGAATATCTTTCGTTGAAATTCCCATCTCGATACATTCAATCGCGAGAGAAATTCCTGCTGGGCCGCCGCCGATTGCTACAATTTTGAAATGCCGAGACATACTCTTTTTAGATTAACAGTTTTAAGAAGAAATTTAAGTGGAATAAAAAACTAGTGTAGTGTCCCATTTATTTCTTTGCAGATAGGTGAGGCGAATTTGGGCGAGTGCGAGGCGTCGAGGAGGCGCATATTGTTCCGACGAAGGCGGACGTTTCTTCCGACATGTAACGACGAGCAACGAAGCAATCGTCCAAAAGCGCCCGCATAGCTGTAAAGAAATAAATGGGACACTACACTAGAAAGCTTCTCGTTTTCCCGGGGCATTCGCGAGTGCGGGTGAGAAGACCGTGAGTTCTTCTCGGCCTTTTACATACCACTCTGCCCACTCAAAACCCTGCATGAAGGTATGATCCTGATTCGAGACCTCGTATTTCCATGCTCCAAAACGCCCTCGTGAGTAGATATCCGATTTTTTTAACTGAGAAAGTGCATCGCTCACAACTAGGTCTCGATCAAGAGACGGGGTTGGATAGCCAGGCTTTGCGACCATCGACCATTTTGAAACGATCTCATCAGTCTTGGAAATAAGCTTAGATTTGAGAAGACCTTGAATCGTTTCTTCGAGAACATTTTGTTCGTTAATGGTTTTTTTGGGAGATGATGACGTTTCACACATCAAGCTCCAAAATTTATCAGAATCTGGAACATTCGCCGGCGAATAATTTGAAAAAACGGTGACACGGTAAAACGGAGTCTCGCTCTCCGGAAAATAAATCCAGCACTTTGATTTCAAATGCTCGGGCACCTTTCCTTTAATACCAATTCCTACGATATGAGAATGTGAGGAGAGAAGCGGTGCCTCCAATTTTAATTGTGCTATCTGAAAAAAGCGATCGAGTGGAATCGTCGTTAAAAGCACATCGTATGAATATTTTTCTCCAGTCGTAAGAGTTAAAATCTTTTTCTCTCGATCGACCGACTGAACTTTTTTTTGATACGAAATTTTTTCTTCGCCGATCAGCCCGGCAACAGCCTTCCAGATCGCGCCCGTTCCGCCTTTTTTTGGAAATCGAAACGTAGCGTTCGGCCCCCAAGAAAGTTCATCTTTTTGAAGACGAATGCTCTCTTTAATTTTTTTAATATCCACCGTCGCCACACGCTCACCAATCCACTGAAAACTCATCTCTTCTGGAGGATAAGCCCAGACTTTAAAATTATAAGGCTTCATAAAAACTTCATTTAAGCCTTCTCCAAAACTTTGCATGAGCCACTGTGAAAAGTTAGCTGGGCGATCTGAATTTTTTGAAATATTTTCCAAGCCTTCTAAACATCGAGCTCTGACATCTTCTGGAAGTCGCCAGATATTATTTTGGAGTGGATAAGGAATGAAACGATCGTAAATCCAAACCCAAGATTCACGCTGATGATGAAGCCATCCCCCTGGCAATGCTAATTCCATCACTCGATCAAAATCCTCATAATGAGAAAATTGCACATGCCCGCCGATATCCCAGGTGAAGCCTTTGTCATCGACAAAACTCGAAGCTAGCCCCCCAGGGTGGTCAGAGCCTTCAAGAATTAAAAAGTCATCAAGTCCAAGCTCCTTCAGACGCCATGCAGCACCCAGACCGCAGGGCCCCGCTCCCAGAATAATCACCTTCTTACTCGCCATCTCGAGCAGTATAACCCCTCATTACGTTAATTCTTTAATTCCTTTTTTCCTCATTTAGATTAATGATTTTCAAGTGAACGTTGAGGCATTTCCGGTCATTCAAAGCTCTAAGATATTCGTTGCAGGACATAACGGCCTTGTCGGCTCTGCGATTGTTCGTTGTTTGCGTCGCCATGGCCTCAATAATATCCTGATTCGAACGCGTGAAGAGCTGGATCTGAGGGATTCTGCACCTGTCAGAAACTTTTTTGAATCTGAGAAGCCAGAATTTGTGATTCTTGCTGCTGCAAAAGTGGGGGGAATTGGCGC
>JAQBPA010000031.1 GCA_028287765.1 Bacteriovoracaceae bacterium | reverse complement strand
AGTAATCCCTGTTTTCGACTATTCTCGCCCAAAGGATCTGCTTCGATTTCTCTATATTCTTTATAATCTTTATCTGAAACTTTGTAGGCCATTCCCAAATTTTTAAATTCTATCGTATGAACGGACGGTTTTCCATTTTGATCTGGAACTTCTGCAGTAGTTTTTCCGTTGATTGTGTCGTTCACAATCATTTCAAAACTTGCAGCTTTAGCATTTTGTCGTCTTGGTTTCTGCGCACCTCCAGATCGATGAACTGTCGATTCAAATTTTGATATAACGTCAATGGATCCGTTTACAGAATAAAGATGGTTAGGCGTAATGGGTTCTTGCTCCCATTTTTCAGAGCCATTAACCTTTTTACTGATCCATTTTCTTTCTTTGACGAGTTTACAGTTTTGAGCTGAGGCAGAACCTTCTCCCCATCCTCGATACAGGCTTGTTTCTTGATCGGCTCTCCTTTGATTTTCATAAGCATCTGTACTTTTCACAGAGAGCTCTCCACCTCTTGGGCAGGGTCTAGATAAATCTTTGTCAAAAGAGGTTACCTGGTTTTCATCTACCGCAGAAAAATATTCATCATCGCGAAGTTTAGTCAAAAGTTCGATCGACTCCACTTGTTCATTAGATAGATCTGCTGGAACTATTTTTTCATCAATGGAAGTAAATCCTTGAAGAGTAGGCCTGGTTACATCGGGTGGTCGAATGCCTTGAGCAAAAGTATTTCCATAATAGAGAGTGATTGAAACGATTAAAATATTGGTGCACGTGGCGCGACGTATAGACATACGAAACTCCTTGGAGAAAAAAATTTTCTATTTATTTTCAGTTCATTGCGAATGTCAGTTCGCTCTCGAATGAATACTTCATTTTTATAATTTGAGATCAGATGTTTGTCCTAGGCCCAAGATCCAGAGAATTTTTGTTAAAGTCCAAATGGGTAAGTCTCTGGAGCGCCTTTTATTTTCTTCGTATCGAGCGGGTGAACGGCACTCGATTCATCAAACCAGATATATTCATCAAATTGCTCCGGCAAGTTGGCGTAAAAATAATGACTCAGTCTCTCAGTTTCTGGACGATAAATGACACCAATTGCTCGTTCAAGCCGAGGTTTCATGAGTGCATCTCGAAAATCCTGATTGGAATTTTGTAGAGGCAGAAAAAAAGAGGATACATTTGTGCGATGACAGATGTGTTCATAACTTTCGATAAGAGATGGTCTAACTTTTTTGATTTCCATTTTTTCTCCCCATGCTGAAGCGGCGGCAACCGTTCCGTGGTCGGTACCGAAGCCTATTAAATAGGCTTTCCGAGCAAACTCTTCGCGACAGAGTTGTCCAACATTGAGTTCGTCTCGAAATTCTTTGTCTGTCGCTGAAGCATCGCCCAAATGAGAATTATGCGCCCAAACAATTCCTTTTGAATTTTCTCCATAGTAATCTAGCAGCGCTTTAAGCGTTTCAAACATATGTCGATCACGAAGATTCCAAGATTCAGCACTTCCGTAATACATAATCTTGTAATATTTCTCTGCATCTTCAACGACGCGCGCATTTTGAAGGGCGTTAAAAAATTTTTCTTCGTCTGATTTTTGAATATATTCCAGGCGCTTTTGAAGAAGCTCGCGAAGAACAGCTGTGACGTCATCAGCACATTCGCGGTGGAGGCCAGAAAGAGTGGCCGCTCCATACTGAACCGGATCGCGCATAAAGGGTTGCAGGCAGCTATAATGTTCACGCGCTCTCGCAGCACTTTGAAGATCGACTTGTTCTAAATAATGCAGAATCGAATTGATAGAGGTATGGAGGCTATAAAGATCGAGACCATGGAAGCCGGCTCGCTTTTCTTTTGGCCGATTTAAATTCCACTCATGTAGCCAATGTGTGAAATCTTGAACCTCTCGATTTCTCCACATCCATTCTGGGAAGCGACTAAAGGCTTCAAACTGGTGAACGGGACCCGTTCGATGACGAACGTAACGATCTATTTTTTCTGCATCCGGCCAATCCGCTTCAACGGCAACAAAATTGAAATTTTTTCGAGCAATGAGCGCCTGACTGATTCGCGCTCGCATTTCATAAAATTCCGACGTTCCATGACTGGCTTCGCCGAGAAGAACTAAGCGTGAATCTCCAATTCGATCGAGGATCATTTCAAGCCGAGCTGTTGGGATCGAATCGAAAGGCTCACATTTCTCTTTCACAAGATTAGCTAGGGATTCGTTTTCCCATTCTGGGTGAGCATATGCCTCTGCGGTCTTCATCCCTTCACTGAAAACTCTTTATGTTTTTTTTCCTCTCACTTTCGTACTAAAATGATTGTATTTCTGATCATCGGATTTCCTCTAATGAAGAGGCCTTTAGTAGGAAGTGCATTCCGATGTGGGTCGGTCTCTCCCGACAGTTCAACTCCAATTTTTCAAAATGCTTTTCCTGATCCGTCTCCGACTCAGAGCTCTACTCCCGCGCCGACTTTGAGTTCAAATCTTGCTGCCAGTCCGACGTCGACGCCGACAACTTCTCCAACACCTACGCCGATTCCCTGCAAAGCAAATGCGAGCGGGGACTCTTCGATTTCGGGAACTGTATTCGGTTTGCCTATGACCATTCGAACGAGCAATCAATTTGCGGGTGCGATTTACTCACTCACTTGGGCGGGTAAAGAATTTATCAATCATGATGATCATGGTCGTGAACTTCAGTCTGCTATTAGTTTTGACGGATATGGTGAGTGTCTTAATCCGACAGAAGCTGGCCATCAGTGACTATAAGTTTCGACTCTATGTGTTAGTGGGCAGCGTTTCTCAGGTCAGCAGCAGTATGACCCGTCTTTATCATCTTTTTTATCCTTAAATACCGTTCGGGACGGATTTCTTTTTCTACTTACGTTAATTTAAAGTCATCGTTAGAATTAGAGAATGATGAAAGCATTGCTCAAAGCTGAATTTTTAGTTGTTTTATTGTTAACGTTTGCACTTAACGCATGCAGCAGCTCTGACTCTGCTCCTACTCCAAGTGCTTCACCAACACCAACTCCTGACCCCAGGATAACCTTATCAACTTTTCAGGCTGCAAGTGTTGTGATCGGACAAACAGATTTTACTCAAGCCCAAGTCAATCAGGGTGGCACCCCTGATTCAAATACTATTAACGGTGTTTACGGAAATTCATGGCTTAATCAGGCCACTCTGTTCATATCGGATCTTAACGGAAATAGAATTTTAGGTTTTAACTCTGTCCCTACTAGTAATAATGCACATGCCGATTTTGTTGTGGGTCAGCCAAATTTTACAACCGGTGGTGGTGGTGTTCAGGCAAATACGACTTCAAACACCGGATCCGTTCAAGCGTATAAAGGAAAATTTTTCGTTTCCGACTTGGGCAATCATCGAATTCTCATATTTAATTCAATTCCGACAACATCTCAGCCGTCTGCTGATATTGCAGTCGGCCAAGTGGACTTAACAGCACACGCAACAGGAATATGCAGTGCTGCTTCTTTGCAGGACCCTTATGATTTCTCCACCGGAGGCGGCAAGCTCATTGTGAGTGATTCTGCAAATGGTAGAGTTCTTATTTGGAATACGATCCCAACCACATCCGGTGTAGCCGCCGATGTTGTTTTAGGGCAGGCAGATTTTACCCATTGTAATACCTCGGTAACCGCGAGTAGTACGACAATTAACGGTCCACTTGGAATTTGGAGTGATGGAACCAAGCTTTTCGTCGCGGATTCTAATAACAAACGTGTTTTGATTTGGAATAAAATCCCAACCGTGAATCAAACTGCAGCTGACTTAGTACTTGGACAGCCTGATATGATTTCTAAGACTGCTAGCACAACTAATAAAGGCCTGGCCGAGCCAGAATTTATTATATCTAATGGAGTACAACTCTTTGTAAGTGATGCGAGAAATAATCGAATTTTAATTTGGAGTCAGATTCCTACTTCTTCTTACACCGCGGCTGATCTTGTTTTGGGGCAAAGTGATTTTACTCATTCAGCAGCTAATGACGATAACCAGGATGGAGCCGCAGATGCCAGTCCGTCGGCTAGAACTTTCAGTTTTCCTGCAGGAATGTACGTTGATCCGAAAAGATTGGTCGTTAGCGATAGTACTAATAATCGAGTGCTTATTTTTAACGGACAGTAGTTAAATCTTGCGAATCGCGAATGCTTAGCCATCCATTTGCTCTCGTTTTACTTGGTTTCGTGATCGGGACATTTGGAACTCTTATAGGTGCCGGCGGCGGTTTTATTTTGATGCCGCTTTTCTTCTATTTATATCCGTCAGCGTCGCCAGAATATCTCACGGGGATTTCGCTTGCGATTGTGTTTTTAAATGCTGCATCCGGTTCCGTTGCTTATGGAGTCGCAAAAAAAATTGATTATCGATCTGGAATTATTTTTTCACTCGCGGCACTTCCCGGAGCAGTTATTGGAGCGCTGAGTACCGAATTTATTTCACGAAAAGCATTTGATCCTGCTTTTGGCTTCGTACTCATTATTGTTTCAACCTATTTATTTTTTAAGCCCACTACGAACCGACACGGCTCGGGAGAAGCGATTCACGCAACAGTTGCGGGTCCGCTTAGATACAATATGAAGCTCGGCGTTCTTATTAGTATTTTTGTTGGATTTATTTCCAGTGTGCTTGGCATTGGAGGTGGAATTATTCACGTTCCAATCTTAGTTCAAGTGCTGCATTTTCCTGTTCACATCGCGACCGCGACCTCTCACTTCATTTTGGCAATTCTTGCATTGATCGGAACGCTCACTCACCTTGTAAACGGAAGCTTAGATCACGAAGCCCTGATGCGCGTCCTTTATTTCTCGCCAGGAATTATTCTTGGAGCTCAACTTGGAGCTAAACTCTCGCCTAAGATTAACGGAATGGTGATTGTAAGATGCCTTGCGGTCGCGCTTGCTTCGGTCGGTTTGCGATTGCTGATGACAAGCTTTTCTTTTCACTAAACTAGACCGCGTTTATGCTAGATCAAAAAACAGAAATTCACTTCTTGGCGCACGATTTTTAATTTCCGCCGTCGCTTCTTGACGGAGAGCAGCACCATCGCCAGCTTTTAATGAAAGATCGTTTAAGAGAAGCTCACCGCTCGCGACCTGAATCCAGTAAAACCGATTCGGCTTAACGGGAAGAGAGGAGGTCTGATCGCCCTCCAAAATCGATGCGTAGATATCTGCATCTTGGCCAATCGGAATGGAATTCTGTCGGCCATCTGAAGAAACAACGAGACGTAGTTTTCCGAGCTTATCTTTTTCTGAAGAAGTTTTTTGTCCATATTGCGGCTGTGCCGATTTATTTTTAGGTAAAATCCAAATTTGTAAAAAATGTACGGGTTCGTCACTAGAATGATTGAACTCACTATGCGTTACTCCGCTTCCCGCGCTCATAAACTGAACATCACCAGGAACAATCACAGAGCCATTTCCCATGCTGTCTTTGTGGGAGAGTTTTCCTTCCAGGACATAGGTGATAATTTCCATATCACGGTGGGAGTGGGTTCCGAATCCCTTTCCGGGGCTCACACGATCTTCGTTGATGACGCGAAGACTTCGAAAGCCCATAAATTGCGGGTCCTGGTAATCTCCGAATGAAAAGGTATGGTAGGTATTTAGCCAGCCATGGTCGAAATGTCCTCGCTCACTTGATTTTCGAATTTGAATCATGATATCTCCAATTCTTAAAATATTTTATTTAACCTCAATTTTTTACAATCAATAACCTCAATGTG
>JAQBPA010000025.1 GCA_028287765.1 Bacteriovoracaceae bacterium | reverse complement strand
GCTCATGGAACTCTTTCCGATGCTTCCACTCTGAAGAACTTCATTTCGTTCTCAGTGAGTGATACGGGAATCGGAATTCCCAAAGATAAACAAGAACTCATCTTTGAAGCCTTTCAACAAGCCGACGGAACTACTAATCGCAAATACGGAGGTACGGGATTAGGGCTCACGATCAGTCGAGAGATCGCTAATTTATTAGGCGGATCGATTTATGTTGAAAGTACACCGGACGTCGGAAGTACGTTCACTCTCTATTTACCAGAAAAATATACTTGGTCTGAAGCGGCTCTCCTTAAGAATAAAAATATCCTTGAGCCAGCAATGGAAATTCCACCGCTCCCGCTAGGCGCAGATTTTTCTGGAAATAAAGTCTTAGTGGTCGACGACGATCCTCGAAACATTTTTGCGATTAGAAGTGTTTTAGAAGAACGTAAAATTGAAGTCATTTCTGCGGAAAACGGAAAGATAGCGATTGAAGTTCTGGAGGCTAATCGTGATACCGATTTAATTCTTATGGATACAATGATGCCAGAGATGAATGGGCTAGAAGCCATTGAGTTCATTCGACAGCTGAATGATTTAAAGAATATTCCCATTATTTCTCTCACTGCCAAGGCGATGAAGGGCGATCGCGAAAAATGTTTAGAGGCAGGTGCTTCGGATTATATTACGAAGCCCGTAGAATCCGAAAAACTTTTGTCGCTCATGTATATCTGGCTCCATAAAAAGGAAGTGCAAGTAGCGTGACGGATAAAGAAAAAAGCGATGTAAATATTCTTTTGGTCGACGATCGAGCAGATAGTTTGCTTGCTTTGTCTGCTGTGCTAACGACGAAAGGTTATAATTTGGTGACTGCTGTATCGGGGTATGAGGCGCTTGAGCGTCTTCGCGAACGCGAGTTTGCAGTGATTGTATTGGATGCGCAAATGCCAGGTATCGATGGATTTGAGACGGCGGCTATTATTAAGAAAGACGTTCATCTTAAAAATATTCCGATTCTCTTTGTCACCGCGATTAATCAGGACTCTGCTTATGTAAATAAAGGTTATTCTCTTGGCGCGGCCGATTATATTTTTAAACCTTTTGATCCCTATATTTTAAAATCGAAAGTGGCTGTATTTGTGCAGCTCTATCAACAAAAAAAGAGAATCGAACAACAAGCATTTGAGCTCAGAGATCAAGAAAGAAGAAATCGAGATCTAGCGCTGGCAGATTTAGAGCTGGATGGGCTTCGTCGATATAAAAATTTAGCCGATGCCATTCCTCATTTGATCTTGAAAGCAAAAAATGACGGAGATGCACATTATTTTAATCAAAAATGGTTTGAGTATACCGGCCTTAGTTTAGAACTGAGCCAGGGATCTGGCTGGTATTCTGCTATTTTTGTCGAAGATTTGAAAAATATTAGATCCTTTTTTTCAGAAAGTTTAATGAAAAATAATTCCGGGAAAAACCATTTTGAAATCGAATGCCGCATTTGGAAAAGAAAAGACGGAAGTTATCACTGGCATCTCATGAGAATGGTTCCCGAAAGACGAAAGAGTGGCGAGATCGACGGGTGGATTGGAACTTGCACGGATATTCATGATCGGAAAGCCGGAGAGACAAAACTCATCCAACAGTCAGAAGCTTTAGCGCGCTCAAACGCTGATTTAGAACAATTTGCGTCAATCGCATCTCATGATCTTCAGGAGCCCTTAAGGATAGTCACCAATTATACGCAACTGATCGAGCAATGTTATCGCGACATCATTGACGATGAAGGACGAGAGTGGATCGGGTACACCGTGAACGCATCGAGAAGAATGTCGAATTTAATTCGAGATCTTCTCAGTTATTCTAAAGTGAGAGACAGCGAGTTTATTTCTGAAATAGTAGACTCGAACGATATTTTACGAACGGTTCTTTCAAATCTAAAACAGATCATAGAAGAATCGCGCGCTACGATCATTTCGGAGCAATTGCCTGTTGTAAGAGTAGAAAAAATACAACTTACCCAGTTGTTTCAAAATTTAATTAGTAATGCGATAAAATATAAGAGCAGTCGAATTCCAGAGATTGAGATCAAAGCTGTTCGTCGCGGTGGAGAATATATTTTTTCGGTTAGCGATAACGGACAGGGGATAGAATCAAAGTATTTTTCTAAAATATTCCAAATTTTCCAAAGATTAGAGGCGCGCGATAAAGATCCCGGCACGGGGATCGGTCTTGCGATCGCTAAAAAAATAGTTGAACGCCACGGTGGCAGAATATGGGTGGAGTCCGAATTTGGAAGGGGATCGACGTTTCTATTTAGTCTTCCTCTAGTCGCTCAAAAAATACTTCAATCTGCCTAAAGTTTATTCTTAAGCATCATTTCAGGTATGTAGAAATCGTTGTTGCATGACCTAAATGCGCTGAAACTGTTTTTCGTGCATCCGAAAGTAAATCTTTTACGTCCTTCGTGGTTGCTGAAGGAATAAGTTTTGTATCTAGAAGATTCAGCGCTTGCTGATGCATGGTAATCTGGCTTGAAATATAAGCCTTATCAAAAGTTTTCCCGGATAAAACTTTTAATTCCATTTTTTTCTCGTTTGCCGTTTTCTCTAAATTGTTACTCGTATCGGACTTTTGAAGAGTGATGCTATCTTTTTTTATGAGGTCCTGAATTTTGTCATTTGATTTTTTATGATCTCTAATCATTTCTTTTGCAAAATCCTTAACGTCTTTATTCTGGGAGTTATGATTTGCAAGGTCGGCGAGAGAAATTTCTCCATTATTGATCGTTTGGACAATGTATAACGATTGCGGTTCGGTGGGATTGTCCTGTGCATTCAAAATGGCTAACGAAGTGAAGAAAGCCATTGAAAAAATATTCATCCATTTAAACTTTAACTTTAACTTTAACATATTTTTTGATCCTTTCTTTAACTAACTCATTTAAAAATCTATCGCTTAGTTCTGGCAGGATCGAAAATAGATCGTAATCGGCTAAAGTTAGAGGGTGGATTGTTTTTGGAGTGAATCTGTCATTCAATTTTCCAGATTAGATGAAAGTCAAAATATTTTACTATTTACTTAAGCAAGATTTCCATCGACCTAAGTATGTTTCGAGTTGTCTGGAGAAGGCAAATCATTTGCTCTAAGGAGAGTTATTTTATGAATACAAAAACAAAATCGTTTCTTTCTAGCTTACCAAAGCCGTCTGTTAAAGACGGAGACGGTATTAAAGCAGAATATTCCGTAACGATTTTAAAAGATGCGTCTTTTATCTATTCCGTTTGGCGTAATTTTGAAAATTTACCGCGTTTTATGAAGCATCTTGACGAAGTGCAGGTCCTCAATGATACGCGCACATTGTGGCGCGCAAAACCTTTTGAGAATTTGGAAACAGAATGGGAAACTGAAATGATTGCCGAGACCCCTGATGAATTTATTTCTTGGAGATCTATCGAAGGATCCGAGATCTCCATTGCGGGCTCAGTCCATTTTTCGCCGGCTCCGAGAGGCCAAGGAACTCAAGTCACAGTGAGAATGATGTATGGTCCACCATTAGGAAAGATTACCCACGTTATAACGAAACTCACCAAAGCAGATCCGCATTCGTTACTCCGAGAAGATATGAAGAGATTTAAATCATATATCGAAACGGGAGATATCCTTTCGACGGAAGGACAGCCGAGAGGCCAGGGAATCGAATATAAAAAGACTGCTTAAAATACGAGAAGGAGAAGTTTATGAAGGCGGTATGTTGGAATGGAAAAAAGAAGGTTACTGTCGAAAGTGTGGATGAGCCGAGACTTATAAATAAAGAGGACGTTGTTGTAAGCATTACATCAACGGCCATTTGTGGTTCAGACATTCATCTCTACGATGGGTTTGTCCCTACAATGGAAAGGGGCGATATCTTGGGACATGAATTTATGGGAGAAGTGGTTGAAAAAGGTCCTAGCGTCACAAAGTTAAAAATAGGTGATCGCGTCGTCGTCCCCTTCGTGATCGCTTGTGGCCAATGTTATAATTGTAAAAATGAACTTTACTCGCTCTGTGATAATTCAAATCCTCACGGAGAAAAGGCAGAGATCGCTGCGGGATATCAGACAGCTGGAATTTACGGATATTCTCATATGTATGGTGGATTTGCTGGCGGACAAGCCGAATATGCTCGAGTTCCATTTGCCAATACAGGTCCGATTGTTGTTCCGACTACACTCACGGACGAGCAAGTTTTGTTTTTATCGGATATTTTTCCAACGGGATACATGGCTGCCGAGAATTGTGATATTAAACCGGGGGATATCGTTGCTGTTTGGGGTTGCGGTCCAGTCGGACAGCTTGCGATCAAGAGCGCTTTTTTATTAGGAGCATCTCGAGTGATTGCGATTGATCGCTTTCAAGAACGGCTAGATATGGTGCGCGATAATTCAACAGCAGAAGTTCTTAACTATGATAAAGAAGACGATCTGGTCGAGCGCTTAAAAGTCCTGACCGGAGGAAGGGGGCCAGACGCTTGCATCGATGCAGTCGGCGCCGAAGCGCATGGTCATCAATTTGATGCGTACTACGATCGACTAAAGACCGCGATCGGCATCGGAACAGATCAAGCGCATGCACTTCGTGAAGCTATTCGCGCCTGTCGAAAAGGTGGAAATATTTCTATCGTCGGAGTTTACGTTGGCTATCCAGATGCGGTTCCGCTCGGCGCGGCTTTTGCAAAGGGATTGAAATTTAAAATGGGTCAATGCAATGTTCAAAAATATATGCCAACTCTTTTAAACCTCATTGAAGATGGCAGAATCGACCCCTCTTTTGTTATCACTCACAAATTAAACTTGTCGGACGCATCTCATGCTTACGATATCTTTAGAAATAAAAAAGAGGATTGTGTTAAAGTTGTTCTAAACCCTGCTGCATAAAAAAATAGAAGTCGCGAAATAAAAAAACCCCTCATAAGGAAGGGGTTTTTCGAGCACTTTAAAGGAACTATATTGATCGAGGATATTTAGCGTTATGCTGGGCGCTTTCGTATCCACCGAATGCTGCGGCAATTAAACCGATCGAGAGTAAAACAAATAAAGCCCAACCGGCTGCTGAGCCTGCCTTTGCGGCAGATTCTCCAGCACGTTTTATAGCCTGCCTTGCTTGATCAAGTTTGGCATCAATTTCGTCTGGTGTGAGATTAGTTTGTGCTGCTAAATAATTTTTTGCTGAGTCCATATCACCACTCATCAATCTCGTAGATAGTCCTTGAATGACTTCCTTCGGATCTGATTTAAAAGTCGTACCGCTTAATATATTTTGGAGTGAATTTTGAATAATCGGATTCGTTGACATATCAGCCGCTTTTCCACCGATGGCGGCCGTAAAACTTCCTGCCCCTTTCGCAACAGAACTCAAAACGGTTCCCGCAGTCAAAAGTGAAAGGACAAAAAAGACGGAGGCAACGAGCGTCCCTTGAATAGATCCAATTTTCTTTTCAGCGGAATGCGAAAGTTTTACTGTAAAATATCCACCTAAGAAAAGAGAAACAGCAATTGTGATGCCCAGCCAGACGCCACCACCGGTCGCGAGAGCTGTTCCACCGTTTTCACGACTGATTGCACTTGAAAGAGCTAAGCCAAATATTCCTGCCCCGAGTGAACTCAAGATTAGATAACTGATAAAAGTGATGAATAATCCAGCAATGATTGATCTCCAGCAAATAAGTGAATGTAAATGCTCAGATGAAGTTTCGTAACTGCGAATTTTGTTTGTTTCCATATAATTTTCTCCTGAGTGGAAGAAAACATAAATTTTATTTGTTAGCTACGAAATAGAGGCTTACCAAAGTTAGCAAAGCTCTTCTTACTAAAGTTAGCTACATGCTCGCAAGGTTACACATAGGATGCAAAGCACATCGAAAAAAAAGGAAAAATAGAAATGCAAAAAGATAAAAGCAAATTGAAAAATTTAAATGGATCTCTTTTCCCATACATTGTGGCATGGATTCTCGGAATTCCAGGATCGATTTTATTTCTTATTTTTGTTTTGAGAGGTTGCCATTAAATTCTCAAGCGGGCTCGACGCTCGTCCAAAATTTTGAGATATCGGCCAGAATTTGATTTGAAATGAGTTCGTTCGGATCGACTTGGAACCAGTCTTTTGGCATGGATTGAGAAAAACTAGGCTCTATAAATCGGTGGTCCATTAAAATAACGATTCCTGTATCCGTTTCTGATCGAATCACTCGCCCTGCGGATTGCACTGCTTTCGCCATGGCGGGATAGGCATATGCGTATTCGAATCCTGCAGAAAAATGTTTTTGATAGTATTCGCGCATTTTTTCGCGCTCGAGACTGAGAGCCGGAAGGGGTGCGCCAACGACAAAACTTCCAATAATCATTTTGCCAGGATAATCAACGCCTTCAGAAAAAACACCGCCCTGAACGGCAAAGATAATATGCGAAGAATGAAAGTTTTTAAGAGATTCGAGAAAGAATTCGATTTCATTTAACTTCATTCCCCTCGTTTGCTTTAAAACGTTAAAACCAGAGGGGGTCGAAAATACCTCGTGGACGCGATCCAAAAAATCAAAGCTTGGAAAGAACGCGAAATAATTTCCACGTTTTACTTCCGAAATTCTATAAATAACTTTAGCAATTCGTAAATAATTCGATTCGCGATCCGAAAATTTGGATGAAATCTGAGGAATGATCAAAAGCTTTCTGTACGCCTTCGGAAAGGGAGAACTAAATTCAGCCGTCATACTCTCTTTTTTTGCAAGTCCGGTAAGCCTTCCGTAAAATTCGAAAGGCTTTAGCGTGGCTGAAAAGGCGACAACATTTTCATAGAAGTCATAAATTTCTTCCAGCATTTGAGAGGCATCCGAGCAGGTGATTTTTATAACGGGAGGATTCGGATGGTAGGTTGCAAAAAACTCGGGATGATCGTCGGTTAGAAATTCAAGAGCCGACGTGAACTGGCTCCAATAATAAGAGAGATTTAAAAGCACATCTTTAGGTTTAATTTGCGCATCCGAATTGAGATAAGAAGAAAGAAGTAGCTGAATTTCTTCTTCTTGTTTTAAAAACTCTTCAGTAGCGGGAATCATCTTTGATGGTTTTGAAATATTTTTTAATCCATAGGTCGAGATGAGCGATAGACAATCTTTTAATAATTCGATAGTCGGATACCTAAAGTTCTCGGAAATATCTCCAACTTCTTCCAACATTTTTTGAAGCATTAATGAGGAGAGTTCTGGCGAATAGTAGTCCATGGCTCTCGAAGGAAGATTATGAGCTTCATCAATGATGAGATTGGGTCTTCCCTCTTGATCGAGACCGCCTTCCATCAATCCACTTAAGGCTGAGCGGGGAGCAAACACGTAATTGTAATCGCAAATGACAGCGTCGACGTTTCGAGTGGAGTCGAGCTGGAGTTCAAAAGGGCAAACTTGGAATTTTTCGGCAAATTTTTTAAATGTTTTAGACGTGAGACTTCTTTTTTTTGAAATTTGTTCCAGCAGATTATTTTCAGCGACTTTTGTGTAATGATTTTTAGCGTATTCACAAAATTCTGGATTACAAAGGACTTCACTCTTCATGCAAATTTTACTTTTTGCCGTTAGGGTCATCGCTCGAATATTTGCGCCCTTCTCCTGAAAGCTGTCGATAGCATCTTCGGCTACACTATGCTGGCTATTTTTTGGCGTGACATAGATGAGTCTTTGCCCGCGCTCGAGAGATTCGCGAAGGAGGGGATAGAGTACGCCAACGGTTTTTCCAAGTCCGGTCGGTGCTTGGATCATCATGGGCTTTTTATTTTTTATTCCCTCTTCGACAGTCTGGATGAGTTCCATTTGACCTAATCGAGGTTCTTCGAACGGAAAAAAATCAATCTTCGCCACTTTTTTTCTTCGCTTAGCATTCTTTTCAGCAATTTTCGCCTCATTCACTAATTCGGATAGTCGAATTTGAAGCCAATTTTCATAAGCATAAATATCTAAATCGATATTCAAATCGACGCTCTTTCGATTTCTAGTCGAAACAAGGTGAAGTGAAAGAATTGGAAGCTTTTTTGTTTGAAGCCAATAAAAGTAACCGTAAGTCTTTACCTGCCAGCAGTAGGGGTGATTTTCATCGACGTCCCGTATTGCTTTTAAAAGTTCGTACGCGCTAAAGCTCGATTTTATTTCTTCGATTTTTGCTACCTCTTCATCGAAAAGACCATCGATTCGCCCACCCATTTTAAATTCGAATCCACTCGATTCAAATGTTTGAGAGATGAGAACTTCAGATCGATACGAAGAATATTGTTTTTTTCGATCGGATTGAATTCTTTGATGAATTTCGATGCCTTCAGACGATGAACTTCGAAAGCCAGAATAAGGTTCGATGCTTCCCACTCGTGGAGCGGGGAGTGCAAATTCCGAAACGGTGAGATTTATTTTCTTCATAAAAACTTTAAAATAAAGCTAACTGATCAGGATTTCTGGAAAAAAGTTCCGCCGCAGGAAATGCTTCCATACCGAGTGATTTTAAATGCCGTACTAAGGAGCCTTTCCCGCGATGCTGAACATAGACTCTTCTAGCGCCTGTTTCCTTCACGGTTCGAACGAGATCATTCCAATCAGCATGATCGGACATCACAAAGCCTCGATCATATCCTGACTCAAAATTATTTTTTGCCATCCAGCCAGATGCAAACGCCGTTTCAAATTGACCACCGAGAATTTTACTCTGGTCCGTTTGAAGAAACGATTGCGGAACAAGAAAAAGTTCTCCAGAGAATTGCTTCGATAAATCGATCTGGCTCAAACATTGCGTGCGAGCTAATTTTATTCCTTCCTCTCGGTAGCACTCGTTAAGTGGAGTTACGGCCGAATGGCAGTAAATATCTTTTTGTGCATAGGGTTCGAGAACGCCAAGTATTCTTTGCGCCTTACCGAGTGAGTAAGCAAAGAGAACGCTGTTCACGCCGCGATCCGCATTTTGGATCCACCAATCGTAGATTTCTTTTCCAAGGTTGACCTCTTTATTCCAAGTATAGCTCGGTGTTCCAAAGGTGGCCTCCGTAATAAACACATCGCAGGGAACAACTTCAAAGGGTTCGCATGTGGGATCGGGATCGCGTTTGTAATCACCAGAAGCCACCCAAACTTTTTTTCCAATCTCGATCCTGACTTGCGAAGACCCTAAAATATGACCCGCCGGGTGAAATGAAACTTGAGCGTTATTGAGATTAAATTTTTCACCGTAAGCGTAACCTCGGACTGAAATGTTTTTTCCTAAACGTGCTTTCAAAAGAGAAACACCACGTTGGGCAGTATAATATTGAAGACTGCCGCGTCGAGCGTGATCGCTGTGAGCATGAGTGATGACTGCGGAGTCGACCGCACGCATCGGATCAATATAAAAATTGCCTGCCTTACAAAAAAGACCTTTCGAAGTCATCGTGATCATGAGGAGTAGCCGCAGAGTACAATAGAGTGCACCCTAAACTCAAATCGTCCGTATTATTTATTTTTATCCGGGTGGGCGTACAGAAGGCCCTCATCTATTAGCGGCTCTGCCATATCCTGTTGAGAATTGAGTCCAGACGGTCGATTCGTACGTACATTTCGAGCTTGATGATTAGGAGGTTCGGGGTCTACAGGCATAATGACCGAATGGTTGCTTACATTTTGTGGGTTTATTTCAACAATTTTGGGTAGAGCGAAATAAATGCCTGTTGAAATAATCGCACTCGCAAAAACTCCAATGCTAAGACCTAGAACATTGGGAAGAATCTTGTGGCGTTCAAAAAACTGTTCTTCATGAGACCCGGTAAGCAGATCGAAGTCTTGTCCGGATTGCCTTTTCAAATACCTGTGAATGGACCAACGTGGGAAGTAGGAAGCTCGACTGATTCGATCGAGCTCGCTGGCCATTTCCTCGCTGAGTTCAATTTGATCGATCAACCCCATATTCTTTTTGTCTCTTTTGGATAATTCTTTCTCGGATAAGAGGTGAATTTTTTCTTCAGTTTCTTGGGGCGAGCGTATGGCCCTGTACTGTGCTTCCAAGATTGCAGCACCTGATTTCATAAAGTATTTTTTCATCCCAGCTCTTTTTGAGCGATGTGCCCGTAGGACCTGATAATAAGTAAAATCTTCAGACAAAAATGGAAGACGACTGGAAATAACGTTCGGCATTTGCCTGATCAGCATTCTGCAATGAGCATTATCATTTTCGACGGGATCCGCAGCCATGATTTGTCCAAACAAGGTAAAATAAATAGCAACAGATGAGAAAAAGCGATTCATGGGGAATTTTCTCCTGAATGAATTGAGTTTACGAAAGTTCTGAACCACGCGTACTCAGTCGCTTGTGGTAGCCAAAAATTAAGGAGTTGAAGCAATTTGAAATAGTGATCATTTCTAGCGACAAGGATCTTCGAAATATCTTCGAATATTCGCTGGCCTTGTGCCGTTGCCAACATCCGATGTGGATTGCTTTGGATCTCATGAAAATACGCAGCTAATTTTTTGGCCTTCGTTTCATCTGCCGGATAGATCTTGCCAGTGAGGGCGCTGACTTCTTCGTCAAAGTAATGAGCTTCTGGCGTGAGATCTCGTGGGAATAGAATCCCTTCATCCTCTGTTTCTTTATTGAGGTTGTCGGCCAAGATCCGCTCGAAGCTAGCGGGTTCAGGCGATAAAATAATTCCATTTAATCGATTGATAAAATTTTGAAATTTATGGGTTCCTCGAATTACTTTTCCCAATTGATGTTCTGATGAAAGTTTTGAATCGAGAACAGCATATAAGTTTGGAAGTCTTTCGTCTGAAAGATAGCGCCATGATTCAATAAGCTCGCCTGAATCTTGGAGACAGAAAAGATAAGCTCGACTTGGTTGAGCGAGATTCCATTGATATTTCTGAAGTTCGATTAGGAGGCAAGCTCTTTGAGTTGCCTTTAAGCCAAGATCGAATTGGTAGACATAGAAATTTGAAAAATGGTCTAAGCGATTTTCGGTTTTCGTCTCCGTTGCTTCCGTTTGATTGGATTGCTTTGTAATCCTTTTCTCCACAGAATCACGAAGCTGTTTCGAAACCCCACTGCCCCCTTCGAGGCCAATAGATTTAGGCACACTGACTTCGTAGCTTCCGGAATTTTGGGTACTCGTTACGCGTGAAGTCTGGTCAGTTTTTTCTCTTTCAAGAACTTCTTCGTGTGAAAGATTTTCTGGAGGGAGCATTTCGACGGAGATGGGAATAGATTCAATTGAGTCTACGAAATGAAATCGAGTCACACGGACAAAATCCCACGGTTTCATTTTCTGAAGTAATGCTTCGAGACTCAACCTTGATTGATGGCCATCTCCGTGCTCTTTAATAAGAGGCGTTAGGTCTTCAGCAGCGATGTCAAGGTCTTGCAGCTGGCCATGGATTTTATCTAAATCAAACATTTTTAGATCGAGCGGGGTTCGCTTTTTCAAAAACTGATTCAATGGCTGACCGTTGGATGTAGATCCTAGTGAATAGATTTGTGTCGTCGTTTTATTGAGCTGGATCGTTTCTATCGTATTTTTATCAGACCGATTTATGTATTCAGCTGCTGAAATAATGCTCTTGCCCAAAATATTGGAGTGCTCTCCGAACGTCAGTACAAGAGAAGTCGCCTCCGGATTGAATATTGTTTTTGAGAGCGGAATGATATCGACGATCAATCGAACTTTGGAATTTAGATCAGGATATTTCTCGAGGGGGAGATTAAAGCAACCTTCAATTGGAAGATTTCCTGTTGAGTCTGTAAAAACTTCCGATTGAAAGCCGGCCAGAAAGCGATATTTATGGATGTCGTTAGAGTCAGCGTCAACAGAAGGTAAGACTAGGGCCGCAATGATTCGAAATTGGGAATGGGTCCAATTTCGAAGACTGAACGGAGTATTAAGTGAACTTGGGCGGATAAGGTCGGGACGAAGAGCGAAGAAATAATGAAGTCGAAGCATGGCACGAAGAGGTGGTTCAATATAAATTTCATGACTAAGAATTTTTGATTGCAAGATTTGATCAACACTCAGTTGAACTGAATCGACCGCAGGTGAGACTGCTGCGGTATCAGTTTCCGCTTTGGTCGCATAAATCGTCTGATGCCAAAAATCTAAAGAAAATGCTTCTACCCGTTCAACGTCCTTTAGCTCTGGAGAAGCGCCCTTGATATGAACAAAATATTTTCTCGGACGAGTGTCCGTCGCAGCGTAAGGAAATTTGACGGGCTCATTCCAGATTAAATTCAAACAATCCTCTTCCAATTTGGGTTGGATAGAAATCCAAGACGGCTCATCGCTTTGATTTTTTGTCAAACCCACTAGGAATTCCGGCGGAAATTCTTTCCAGCGGGCCGCCAGCGAGCTTTTGATACAGACGTCGAGTCTGACGGTGGACTCTGCTTCCCATGATTCACTGCTCGAGATCGACGTCTGAAGAAAAAGCGCAGTTTTCTTAAAGATCCAAAATCCAGTCTGAGGGATTCCTTCGGTAGAAATTTTTAGTTCATCAAATTTCTTACTTGGATTATCAGAACTGCCTCCCGTGCCTAAATAGGAACAACCTGAAGTCATTGTCAGGAGAGCAAGTAGAAGAAAGGACGAAGTTTTCTGTTTATTTGAGAACATCATAATTCACACTCAAGAGAAGTTGGGCCCATTTCATATCTGATTGATAAAAATTATGCGTTAGAACCGAGGCATCGTAAAATCGAAAGGAAACGTGCGCTGCTTGTTTTGGAAATATGAGATCGGCTCCTACTCCATAACCTTGATAATTTGTATGGCCGACGGCTGGATCGTTAAATAGGGCCGGTGCAATATCGGACTGAATGTAAAAATATTCTGCAACTGGAGTGATTCGAAAATTTTCTGTCAAATCGAACTGCCAACTGGCTTCAGAGCGAAGCCCCTTATTTTTTCCAGAAGGTGCGCCGTCATTAAGGACAGCACTTGCGCGGATTGAGGGATGAAGCCACGGATTCAGAATTCCTGAAATGGAGCCGCCAAGTTCATAGCCGTGAAAGGCATAGCCAAATCCGCTGATCGAAGTGCCTTCACCGTTCACGGTGTTTCCCAAGAATCGGCTCTGGCTTGCTGCTAGGGCGGAAAGTCCACGAAAGAGAAAATGCGATAAATGAAAATCAGCAGAAATTGCATTCTTAGAATTATATCCAAGCGATAATCGATCGAAAAAAAACATCGAAGCTTCTTTTTTCCAATGTAGCGAAGGCTGCGAGTTTTGTGTGTCTGCACCAAAAGATTGTTGTGAGAAAAATTTTATTATAAAAGAATCAAATGGGTAGTTGAGAGTCTCAGATATCCCTGGGAATGATTGATTTCTAAGTAGAAGAGGGGTGTTTAAAGAATCTTGATCGAGGGCTCCTCCTCTAAGTGATAAAAAATTGAATGGCTGCCAAGCAAGATTTGCCTCTTTAAGTTCTGGGACCTGCTTGGGTTCATATTCATTCGAAAATAAAAAGCGTGAACTTCCTGCTTCGAGTGTAACTCCACCTGCAATATTCGCTGTTAATCCTTCCATAAACTTATAATTGAAGTCGGAGACGATTTCAGTTCCTGCCAACCGACTCTGAATGCTGTCAGAATCGACGTCTTTGCCGTAAAGACTTACGTTTATTTTCATCTGCGCCCTTTTATTTTCTCTGCCGTTTTCAGAGCCTAAGGAGATTCTCATTCCCAATAGGGAAAATAATCCAGAGTACAAAATAAATTTTCGGATAATGTTCACGAGTGAATTCCTGACTAATTAGAAAAACTTTCATTTTTCTAATAGATGGAATATCAAAAACAACACCAAGATTAAAGATTAATAAAGTTTTTTGAATGAAACTTGAAGCGGAGGATTACAAAATGTAATTCCAGATTACATTTTGTAATCCTCCTTTTTGTTTTTGATCTCGGACAATCAGTGCAACGCTTTTACATTTTTAACTAATGTTTGTGGCAATCCTTTTCGATGTTTCTGCAGATAACAAATTTCAACGAGTGCCGGCCAGAGTTCTATTGACGATTTAATTTGGCTAATGACATCGTCAACGATTCTTGCAACGTTTTGTTGGAAGAAGTCGGGTTCAAAATTATAGAACGTTCTCTCTAATCCGATGGCAAAGGCTCTCAAATTATTTTTTCGCTCATCAATCACCGTACTCTTGGCTGAATTCAAAACTCGATGATAGATTTCTCTGATTCTCGGAAGAATTTCTTCTGTATCCTGCGCTGTAACCTCGCCATCATAATCAAATGAAATACTTAGATCGTCTAGGTTAGAAATCGATCGTTTAATTTTTTTCTTGAGTAAATTGGCTAATTCTTCGTTGAAAATTTCTGAGGCCAACGGATTTCTCATATAATTATTTTTCATATGATGTTGTGCAGAATCCACGTGAGCGGCGACGATATTATCTTGTTGGATCCATAGCCGATAAATATAATCTTCGAAGCGAAGTCTGGTGGGAAAAAATGGAGGGAGTCCTAGGCTATTGTCATAACCCGCCACGCCGCAGTCCATTCTCCAATTTTTATTGGTTACTACGGGCCGAAAATTAACCAGGACATAGACATCATTCAGTTCATCGATACTCATTTGAGTATCGTCCGCCAGATAGAGTTCGATAAAATCAATGGCGTCTATATCGTTGGTTCCTGATCGAAATGTTTGAGCTATTTTAACGACACTTTCGTTCGCCACAGGCCCATGCTCAAGCAGTAATGAATTTTCACGAAACGCTCCTTTAGTTGCATTCGTCTCCAAATGCATCGCTGTATCATTCAGAAGTTCTCCTCTTAGAAAGGTGGGAGGGAGATCCGAAACTTTTTTTCCTAATACATCAATGAAGGTCGAAAGAATATCGAACGATTTTGGAGCAAAGCCCCCTTCTGTTCGCTTCATCAGTTTTCCCCGGCTGATCTCGTGCTCGCGAAGTGATTCGACACTATCTTCAACGAGGCCATAGGGCCGCATATCGTCATCAGCGCTCACGACCAAATTGCCGAGTGTATAAATAAGAGAAAAATTTCTATTTCCTCCATAGCTCGGTCGAAAAAGATTTCGTACGATGGATTCCAGTTTTTTATCGCCTAATCTTTGGCTTAAATAAATAATGAACTGTTCCTTTTCTTTGGGCCCAACATAATAAATGGGACTATGAGTTTTAGTTTGTTCGAGCATGGGATAATATTTCTCATGCACTCCCAGACTAGAATCATCGAAGAGAAATATTTTTGGTGAATGCCCATTGCAGAAAAAGTTTTTATCGTAGGCTTCAATTGTTTCGCCTGCGTCTCGCAAGCGATAGGTTGGAATGACAAAATTTAAATCCTTATTTTGCATTTTGATAAAATATCAAGAATAGTCCCAAGGTTAAAGATCAAAGAAATTTTTTGGATATAACTCGAAGAGGAGGATTACAAAATGTAATTTCGGATTACATTTTGTAATCCATTTATTTTTTTATGAATACTGAATGAATTTCTAAACTATCCTGTGATCACTAGCTTTAGACTTGCAAAATTGCTCTTTATGAACGTGGCAGTTGCTGAATAGACGAGTGAGTTTTCCGAAAGAGCTGCAAGCTGCTTATCCATATCGACAGAATTTCCATCAGCGCGCGGAACTGAATCGTCTGCTATCTCCACTTTTCCAAAGACTTTGCCCAAGGCGGCATCTGAATTTTTTGAAGCAGCTGCTTTTTGAAGCTCAGATTCAAATGAAACTTGGCTCGGACGGAATTCGGGAGTATCTGCATTTGCGATATTGCTGGCGATGGCAGAATGTCTCTGCAATTGTAAATCCATGGCCTTTGCGTATACGGTTACGCCAAAATTAATCGACATACTTGCCTCCGATAATGTTTATGCAAAACTTGGGCCAGACCTTGACGCGCTCAGAACCTACCTTTTGCAGTAAATTTTCGAGAGTCAGGCATTTTTTGCCGATCAAAATTTGCCGAACTTTCTACCGACTCTCGAAAATCAATTCAGTTGAAATTTCTAATTATTATGATGGCCTATAAAATTCTTTCGAGATTGCTCTGAGGCTTTTTGTTCCTCCGACTGCTTTTCATTCTCAGCCTTAGCTTCTCGCTCGTCCAAAATCTTTTGCACTTCTTGTGTCAGATCTGCCTTTGTCATACAAGAACTTCGATCGAGCGTTTCTGTTGCGAGCACGGTGGGAACCGCGATAAGTGCGGTTCCCACTATGTTCAGTGAGGTAAATATCATTATTTTAATTTTACAATTCTTATTCATATCAATTCTCCCGCTATGAATGTTGTTCGTTTTATTTGTCCAAATTAGAAACGCACCATGAAAGCGCCCGTAAGTCTGTTTTCTGATTTTCTCAAATCAGGAGACCAGCTCGCGACATTGGATCCCGGCGCTCCTTGGTTACCACCTGGAGGTGTGACACCGCCGTGTCCGCTAAAGTAGGGAACGCTTGCATAGCGGTAATTGTATTCAGCTCGAAAAGTAATATTTCGAGTAGGCATATAATCTGCAGTAACTTGGCTATCCCATGCCCAATATTTATCACCAGGATTCTCACTGAATTGAGCAGGGTCTCCAGTTCCAGAAGCAGCCGTTGCTCCATTAATAGGAGGAAGCAAAACAAGATAGCGTCCAGGATTTTTGATCGCGCCACCACCGAACGTAAAACCATAGTGGCCTTCGTCAAACCAGACTCGATTGTAAGCCATGAATCCTAAGAAATATTGGTTGCCACAGCGGACGCCTCCACCGGATTCGCAACCGGCATCAACAGTTAGTGAAGCTGCTGCCTGATTGATCAAAGCACTTGGGTTGTCGTGATATTTGACCATAATGCTGTCGTCTGTATGAAAACGTTTTCGATCAGGTGTGTCGAGAGTGTCGGTTCCGTAATACTGGTTTCCAAGTAGTGAAAGCCATCCGGTCGGACGATAAAGAACTTGAAGCCCAAGGCCGGGCTGACTATTGAATTTTCCGTACGACTGCCAGCCATTCACTATCCAAGGCTCGATCTTTAGTTTGTCCGTCGGAAAGATTTGAATTCGCATACCGTTAAAAAACCAAGGTGTATTGGACGACACATAAGAAGGTTGATACGTCCAGTTGTCAAAGTTGTAATAACTCCAGAGTCCCACGTACGACATGAACAGACCTGCTTGAATATTAATTCCGTTCATTACATCGAGATGGTAAGTCGCGAAAGCTTCTGAAATATATCTGTAAGCATCGTCAAGTTTCCACTGTCCACGCGATGGACTCGCATCGTTTCGCGGAGTTGTCGTCGAATACATTCCGAACTGGGTCATAAGTCGAAAGCCCACATTCTTGTAGTTGAAATCCCCGCCCACACCAATCTGGGCGATTTGAAGTTCATTATGGCGGAAGACTTCACTCGATCCCGAAATTGTATTGTCGGAAGGTTTATTGAATGAGTAGTGATAAGCCGCATCTAATCTCAGCTCTGGTGTAAAATATTTCGTTGAAAATGGGTTTTCGCTCGGCCCGTAATTGCCTGGCACCCATGAAAAGTCAGCAAATACAAATGGGTCCGCTGGAGCTTCTTTTTTTACTGCAGTGTCTTCTTTCTTTTTTTCTTCTGCCATTAGAACAGACGAACTCATTCCGAGCGTAAATAGAGCTCTCCACATAAAAGTACATTTCATAATTATTCCCTTTCTTTTTCAGGCGTATGGCGCCCCGACCTTATTTTATTTTGACAGGCTTTGAATTCTTGAACTGCTTTGAGGGCAGCCTTAAGTTCCTTTTCGCAGAATAAATTTTCACTTGTTGAAGTGCTTTCATCTACTTTCTCGATACATTGGTTTAGTCGCGTGAGCGCTTGATTTTTTTCTTTCTCGTAAGTCTCACATAGCGGCAGATAAAAATTCACAGCTGCTAGTGAGAGCGGAGTAGTGGCAACAATGCTCATCACGAACCATTCTTTAATGTGAGCATTTCTGAAACTTTGAATATTCTTCCACATAGGGATAGCTCCTCTGTTAACCTTTAGGAGGATAGCGGCGATCCAAATCCAAATTAAGGAGAAGCACATTCACAACAGGTTCGCCGAAGAGTCCCCACGCTGGGCCTTCAATATGTTCTTTTGCGAGATTTCGAATTTCATCAACACTCACGCCGCGAGCTGAGGCTACTCGCTCTACCTGTACGTAAGCGGCTTCTGGAGAAATATGGGGGTCCAGTCCGCTCGCTGAAGCGGTCACGAGATCTGTGGGAATCTGCCCCTTTTTTAGACTCGGATTATCTTTTAAAAGATCGTCAATATTTTTTGAGATCCCATCAATTAATTTTTGATTCGTAGGTCCAAGATTTGTTCCCGAAGAATTGGCAGCATCGTATCCCTTGTCGCCGGCTGCAGATGGACGACCGTGAAAATAAATGGGCTTCGAAAACGACTGGCCGATAATCTCTGCGCCAATAACGTTTCCTTCGTGATTGCTGATGAGTCCTCCGTTTGCTTTCTCAGCGAACAAAAGTTTTCCAGCGACTGTTACCAAAGCGGGGTAAATTCCGCAGAGAATGACAGCTAAAATTAAGGTAGCTAAACAAGATTGATAAAGTACTTTCATAAATGACTCCTTATATAGGCGAGTGTCGTGCCTTCAGCTTTCACGCGAGCCCCAATGCCGAGACCACAACGTCGATTATTTTAATTCCAATAAAGGGAATGATGATTCCACCAATTCCGTAAATAAAAACATTCCTTTCCAAAATTTTGCTTGGCGACTGCGGTCGGTAGACGACGCCTCGAAGCGAGAGCGGAATGAGCGCGATAATGATGATGGCGTTAAAGATCACGGCCGAAAGGATCGCGCTCTGAGGATTACGGAGCGCCATGATATTGAGAGCACCGAGAGCAGGAATCGAACTCGCAAAAATGGCAGGAATAATTGCAAAATATTTTGCGACATCATTGGCAATGCTGAAGGTCGTGAGAGAGCCCCGAGTGATCAGCAGCTGTTTTCCGATTTCAACAATTTCGATAATCTTCGTAGGATCGGAATCAAGATCGATCATATTTCCTGCTTCGCGAGCAGCCTGAGTGCCAGTATTCATGACAAGTCCTACGTCGGACTGCGCGAGGGCAGGGGCATCATTGGTTCCATCGCCAGACATTCCGACCATTCGTCCTTCTGCCTGGTAACTTTTAATTAAGCGCAGTTTATCTTCAGGTTTCACCTCGGCCAAAAAATCGTCGACGCCGGCTTCAGCTGCGATCGCAGCTGCGGTCAGCCGATTATCGCCAGTGATCATCACTGTCTTAATTCCCATCGCGCGAATTCTTTCAAAGCGATCTTTGATGCCTGGCTTTACAACGTCTTTCAAATGAATAACGCCTAAAATTTTAGCGTTTTTTGCCACAACGAGAGGTGTTCCTCCTTTTAACGCAATACTTTTTACATCCAGTGAGACTTCAGGAGACACGGTCCCTTTGAAATGAGTTTTCACCCAGGTTTGAATAGAATCAAAAGCTCCTTTTCGAATCGATCCTTGGTCGTAATCGAGACCGCTCATTCGAGTTTCCGCAGAGAAAGGAACAATCACTCCGCTCTGTGGAGTGGAAGATCGAATACCTTTTTTTTCGGCAAGCGTGACGATGGATCTTCCTTCGGGAGTCAAATCTGCTGCTGATGCTAAGAGCGCCATTTCCATGAGCTCCTGAATATTTACTCCCGGAGCGGGAATAAATTCACACGCCATTCGATTTCCGATCGTGATGGTTCCCGTTTTATCGAGAAGGAGAACATCTATATCTCCAGCAGCTTCGACTGCACGGCCAGACATGGCGAGTACATTTCTTTGGACGAGCCGATCCATTCCAGCGATACCAATCGCCGAGAGCAGTGCGCCAATGGTCGTCGGAATTAAACAGACAAGCAGCGAAATCAGAATCGGCAGCGAAATCGATGTATGCATATAGATTGCGAATGGTTTTAAGGTCACCGTTGCAAGTAAGAATACAATCGTGAGGCCTGCGAGCAGAATATTAAGAGCGATTTCATTGGGAGTTCGTTGTCGAACAGCGCCTTCGACGAGCGCGATCATTCGATCCAAAAAAGCTTCTCCAGGATTTGCCGTGATTTCGATCACGATTTTATCTGAAAGCACTTTGGTTCCTCCGGTGACGGCACTTCTATCTCCACCCGCTTCGCGAATGACAGGCGCAGACTCGCCAGTAATTGCCGATTCATCAATCGACGCCACACCCTCGATAACGGTGCCATCGGCAGGAATAAATTGGCCCGCTTCTACAACGACGATATCTCCTTTTCTCAGAACGACAGAATTAACTGTTTCCATTTTTCCACTTTTGGATCGTCGATAAGCTTTGGTTTCAGTTCGTGCTTTTTTGAGATTTTCGGCTTGGGCTTTTCCTCTGCCTTCGGCCATGGCTTCTGCAAAATTTGCAAAGAGAACAGTGAACCAAAGCCAAAGAGCAATTTGTCCCGTAAAAAGCGCATTACTCTCGCCTCCGCTAAAAATGTCGTGAAAGAATGCAATTGTGGTGAGAACACTTCCAATTTCCACCACAAACATCACGGGATTTTTGATCAAGACTTTCGGATTCAATTTAATAAATGAATCTCGGAGGGCCGTTTTCATGAGTTCTGGATTCCAAATAGAAGATGTCATAATGAACTTATTCCTTTTCTTACTTAAAAAGATGTCCTTGGAGCATATCGAAGTGTTCTGCAATCGGACCGAGTGAAAGCGCCGGGAAGAACGTGAGTGCTCCGACCAGTAAAATCACTCCGATAAGTAGTCCCACAAAAAGTGAATTATCCACTCGAAACGTACCCTCACCGCCGGGATGAATTTTCTTTTTCGCGAGCGAGCCTGCAACGGCAAGCATTGGGATCATCATAAAAAATCGACCGAAGAACATTGCAAAAGCGAGGGTCCAATTCCAAAACGGAGTGTTTGCACTGAGGCCGGCAAACGCACTTCCGTTATTTCCAGTGCCAGAAGTATACGCGTAGAGAATTTCTGAAAATCCGTGTCCAGCCGGATTATTGAGACCTGCAAGTCCACGCGGATCGAGCGCACCCCATGCGGTGAATCCCAAAATCGAGAGCGCCATCACAATCATCGCAAACATGACATACTTAATTTCCCGACCTTCAATTTTCTTGCCCACGTATTCCGGAGTCCGTCCGATCATAAGTCCGGCAATAAAAACGGTGAGCAGAATATACATGAGCATTCCGTACAGACCTGATCCCACGCCTCCAAAAATAATTTCACCCAACATGATATTCGAAAGTGGAACAGCTCCTCCGAGTGGAGTGAAACTGTCGTGCATGGCATTCACTGCGCCACAAGAGGCGTCGGTTGTTATCGTCGCAAAGAAGGCGGAGTTAAAGATTCCAAAGCGAGCTTCCTTTCCTTCCATATTTGCTGGCGAAGAGCAGCCGAGTTCAGCGAGTTTAGGATTTCCTTGATATTCGTAGTGAGCTGTTATCAGTACGCCCACCACGAAAATAATGGCCATCGCTGCCCAAACAGCCCAACCATGTTTTTTATTTCGAACTCGTCTTCCGAGTAAGTAAACAAGAGCACTCGGAATCAAAAAGATCGAAAGCATTTGAAAAAAGTTGGAGAGAGCCGTGGGATTTTCATAGGGATGAGCCGCATTGGCATTAAAAAAACCTCCACCGTTTGTTCCAAGCATCTTGATCGCTACTTGGGAGGCAACTGGGCCTTGAGCGATGGTTTGCTTTACTCCTTCAAGCGTTGTCGCGATATCGTAAGCATGAAAATTTTGAATCACTCCCTGTGAAATTAAGAAGAGCGCGTACACAATGCAGATCGGAAGAAGAACATATAAATTGCAGCGAATCATATCCGCCCAAAAATTTCCGATGCCTTTTCCTTCTTTTTTAGAAATGCCTCGAATGAGAGCAACCGCAACCGCAATCCCCACCGCTGCAGAAATAAAATTATGAAAAGTAAGTGCCAGCATTTGAGAAAGATAGCTGAGCGTGCTTTCGCCCCCATACGACTGCCAATTAGTATTCGTCGTAAAACTCATGGCAGTATTGTAGGCAAGGTCTGGAGTCATTCCGGCGAACCCTTGTGGATTGAGCGGAAGAAATTTTTGAGCTCTCAAAAGTAGATAAGTAAATCCACAAGTAACTCCGCTAAAAACAAGCAGATCAATCGAGTACTTCGTCCAATGTTGATCTTCATCCGGGTTCACACCGAGTAGGCGATAAATTAATTTTTCAATCGGACCAAAAATAGGAGACAGAAGATTCTTTGAACCTTCAAAAACCTTTTCAAGATGAAGTGCTAGTGGCTTAGTGGCCAAGATCAAGACGATCAAATAGAGGCCAAGTTGAATAGTATCTCTCGTTGTCATATTAAAACTTCTCCGGACAAATAAGTGCGTAAAGCAGATAGATAAAGACTCCGACGGAAACTCCTAGCAATACAAAATCCATAAGATGACACTCCTATTTCAAACGTTCACAACCAAACACAAAAGCAATTCCCAAACCAAAACACACAAGAAGAAAGCCTAAATTTAAATAGTCTGCTGCGACCATGGTGATCCTTTCGAATTCGACCGTTCATTTTTTATTTTTTCCGTGCTCATTTCTTTCTCACTCCAATGGTTTGCAATGAACGTGCCAAGAAAATTTCTGATTTACGTGCCATTCAGGCCTCCTGGAGCAAAAATTGAATTACAAAATGAAATATTCCATTACATTTTGTAATGCTCTTTGGTCAGAAAGCATCCCTTTTGGAGATACTTTGCGGATTGGAATCTTCTCTGATCACGGATAGGATTTACCTATTAGATGCCTCAATTTGATGAAATTTTAGAGCGACGGAAGAAGGGATCTTTAAAGATTTACCTAGGATATGCGGCGGGCGTCGGAAAAACTTATGCCATGCTTCAAGAAGCTCTTCGATTAAAAGCGCGGGGATTTGATGTTGTCATTGGATACTTGGAGCCTCACGACCGATCTGATACTGCAGGTCTAGTTGGCGATCTAGAATCCATTTCTCGCCGTGCTTACGAAATTAACCAGACAACTTTTTATGAAATGGATGTGAACGCCATTCTCGATAGGAAGCCTCAAATCGTTCTGATCGATGAACTGGCGCATACCAACGCACCCCATTCTAAACACGAAAAGCGTTACGAAGATGTGCTCGAGATTTTAGATCATCGCATCAATGTCATTTCAACGTTAAACGTTCAGCATCTTGAATCGATCGCAGATAAAATCAGCGCGATTACGGGAGTGGAAATACGCGAACGTTTGCCCGATTCGATTTTGCAAAGGGCCGATCAAATTGTGAATGTCGACCTTACGATTGAGGATCTTCGCGAGCGACTCAGAATGGGAAAAATTTACTCCAAAGAACAAGCTGAACGCGCGATGACAAACTTTTTTTCTCCTTCCAACCTCTCAGTTTTACGTGAGACGGCACTCAAAGAAGCTGCCGGAGATCAGATTCGTCGTATTGACGAACAACTCATTCTTTCTGAAAGAAATGCTCTTCTTACGCATGAGACGGTCATGGTTTGTTTGAGTTCAGATCCCACCAGTGCCGAAGTTCTGATTCGAAAAGGCTGCCGGATGGCCATGCAGCTTTCAAGTCAATGCTATGTGGTCTACGTGCAGAGTTCAGAAGAGAACCCGACGAATATTGACGCCGGACTTCAGCGGAAGCTTCAGAATAATCTTACTCTTGCAAAGCGTCTCGATGCTGAGGTGATCACGCTCCATGGAGACGATATCGCAAGTCTTCTTTGTAACTTCGCTCTCGAGCACAATGTGAGACATGCAGTTTTTGGCAAATCCAGACTCTCTCCTCTCAGAGAAAGGTTTCGAGGTTCTGTTCTTCTTAGTTTCATTCACGACTCCGTTGGAGTGGATGTGCATATTTTAAGCAGTCTCGAAGGAGAGGAGAGATGAGAGAAGAAGCGCACTTACCTCCACTTAGACAAAAAATTCTTCGACAATTCTTCGTCCTTGTTTCGCTCTATGTGGGCGTTGGCATTTTCATGATGCTCGCCGTGTACTTCTCAAGCGGCGTCACTCCGCAGATTATCCATTCTAATTATGACTCTATTTCTGCAGCCATGAAGATGAAAGAATCATGGAATGCACTTTCATTGCCAGCACGCCATCCGGAGAAAAATCCAAACGAATGGAAAAAGCTTTTTGAAGATATGATTTCGTTTGAAGAACATAATATCACGGAGCCAGGAGAAGGCGGGCTCGCTTCAAAAATTAGAAATCTTTGGGACCGCTCAAAAACAAACCCAGAGGCCACTTCGGGCCGTGATTTTATAGAAATGCGACAAAACTTGGATCGTCTGATTGAGCTCAACGAAAAAGGGATGTTCAAACTTGCAGAGAAAAGTGTTTTAGCGAGTAAGAGAATTCTCATTTTCAGTATCGTCCTTTTTATGATTTCTCTTCTTTGGGCGATTTATCTTGCCGACGGTTTGGCCGTAAAGATTTCTCGGCCTATTAAAGATATCGCAGAAGCCCTTCGCCGAAAGCCTCGACTCGGGACTCAATTGAAACTTCCTGTACCCACGAACTTTGAAATGAAAGTTTTAAATCACGAAATGGGAAGACTCTGGGACAGACTTTGCGATCTGCAAAAGCTCAATCTCGAAGAACTTTCTGTTCAGGGCCAAAAGCTTGAAACCGTTTTAGAGTCTGTGGATGATGGGATTATCGTCATCGACAATCGGCAGACTGTTGTCCAGTGCAATGAAGGAATGTTGGAATTGCTTGGACTCAAAAAGGAAGATGTTCTTTATCACTTCTGGGCTGACCTTTCGACACTCGGAGATAATTATTTGAGGCTGCGGCAGTTTTTGAATCGGGATCTATCACCGGATCAATCCGTCGAGCTTGCTTTCGACGGCAAAAAAAGAATTTTTAGCGGTCGGTGTCGAAACATTTTAGGAAAAAACGATGAACCCCTTGGAATGATGCTTTATCTTCTTCACGATATTACGGAAAATATTCAACGAGAAAAATCGAAGGCAGATTTTTTGGGAATTTTATCGCATGAACTCAAAACCCCTCTTCAATCTCTTGGAACAGCAAGCGAACTTTTGCTCTCTAGAAAAGGTCAGTGGAGTGATGAAGAACAGATGCTCATCAATACCATTCATGATGATGTCGCCAGAATTCGAATTGTAGCGAATGAGTTCATTCAGGTGGGTTCTGTTGATTTAAGTTCTTTAAGATTAAAGTTGGAGCTCACTCCACTCAACGAGAAATTGAAAGAATGGATGAGACCCTTTCATGTTCTTTCGAAAGAAAGAAATGTAAGACTCGAATATATTCAAGAAGGCTCGGGCGAAATTTGGGCATCTGTAGATCTTATTAAATTTCCTTGGGCCATTTCAAATCTGCTGGGAAACGCCGTACGTGTTTCTCCTTCTCTAGGAATCATCAAGGTTCTTTTGTCGACGGACAGCAACAAGGTTCATATAGAAATTTGGGATGAGGGTCCTGGCGTGCCGCTAGAAATTCGAGATAAGATTTTCGAGCCTTACTTTCAGGCCAAAGGTGAAGGCGAGCAAAAGCCGGGATTTTTGGGATTAGGTCTCACCATTGCTAAAGAAGTCGTAGAAGCCCACCATGGCGAGATTCAATATATCTATCGCGAACCTCATGGCTCGATTTTTCGAATTACCTTACCCCTCATATCAGGGCACGGTTGATACGTGACAGAAGACATATATATAGAGAGGTGCTTGTGAGCGATACCCCCCTTAAAATTTTATTGGTTGATGACGATCCAAATATCTTAAGAACACTGAGTCTTAGCCTCAAACTTCTCGACTGCAAAGTCACGCCAGCTTCAAGCGTAGCCATGGCACTCCAGCACCTCACATCCGATGATTTTGATCTTATTTTGACGGACTTTCGAATGGGCGAAAAAACAGGCGTGGATATCATTCGAGCTACAAAAGATTTTCAAATACCTCCTGTTGTCGTCGTGATTACAGCTTTTGCCTCCATTGAAAACGCAGTCCAAGTGACAAAGGAGGGAGCGTTTGATTACCTTCCAAAGCCCTTTACGACTGCTCAACTCGAACATCTTCTTAAAAAAGTTCGACTCGTTGTTTCTCTGCGGCGAGAAAATCAAAAACTTCGCGATCAGGGCGGAAGCGTTCATGAATATTTTACGGGATTCACTTCCATTGCAAGTCACCGGCTCGAGGAATTCGTTCAAAAAGTATCTCCTACAGACTCAACGGTGCTTCTGATTGGAGAAAGCGGAACGGGAAAAAGTGAACTCGCGAGAGCTATTCATGAAAAATCAAAGAGACATTCGCATCCCTTTGTCACCGTGAATTGCACAAGCTTAGCTGAGAACCTTTTTGAGTCAGAAATTTTTGGTCACGTTAAAGGCTCCTTTACGGGAGCTTTCCAAGATAAAGTCGGAAAATTTGAACTCGCGAATCACGGAACGCTCTTTCTCGATGAGATTGGAGATATTTCTTTAAATGGCCAACTGAAGCTTTTGAGGTTCCTTCAAGAAAAGGTGATCGAAAGAGTAGGAAGCAACAAATCTATTTATGTGGATACAAGAATCATTGGGGCGACCAATAAGAATTTAGAAAAGGCGGTGAAGGAGGG
The DNA here is from genome assembly GCA_028287765.1 of Bacteriovoracaceae bacterium. Taxonomy (GTDB): domain Bacteria; phylum Bdellovibrionota; class UBA2394; order UBA2394; family UBA2394; genus JAQBPA01. Next base: position 13,124 of record JAQBPA010000025.1, on the reverse strand, counting down.
CACCTTTAGGGAAGATCTGTATTATCGTTTAAATGTTCTTGAGTGCTCTTTAGTTCCTCTTCGCTTTCGGAAGGAAGATATCCCCATTTTGATTCAAAAGTTTCTGACTAAATTCTCAAGCAATAGTGCCACTCAGGTTAAAATTCCGGACGACGTTTTAAAAGTTCTTCTCGATTATTCATGGCCGGGTAACATTCGTGAGCTGAGTAATGTGATCGAACGGATCGTCCTCTTATCAAATGGTAAAGATATCGATATTTCGGATCTTCCGGAGACGGTTCGTCATAAGCCAGAGAAAATTTCGGGAGAGCTCGTCACCTTAGAGCGTCTTGAGCGCGATTATATTGAAAAAGTCTTGGCAACGGAAAGCAATCAGGAAAGAGCTGCACACATTCTTGGGATCACGACTGTGACTCTCTGGCGAAAGCGCAAAGAGTATGGACTCGCTTAAATAATTAAACCCAACCCCACCTTGGTCTGATTCACTCTTCCTACTTTTCATATAATTCTTACATCGAAGGTTAGCACTGGCTGACGCGCTACAGTGCTGAGTCCGTTTTTTGGGTTCTTAGGCGAATGCGCACTAACGAATAATAAACTAATTGGAGGAGATGCTCAAAATGACTCTCTATCTCTATTCAGCTTTCATGACCATTTTTGGTGGAAATATTTTTTTCCTTTTAATCGCCTACGTTGTTTTGCTTGGAATTCCATTTGTCCTCTATGCTTTTTTCGGAGAAAAAGATGACTCCTATAGGAGTGTCATTAAAAAGAGACCCTCACTCCTTTGGAGAGCGAGTAGTTTTTTTCTTTAAGCTCAATTGAGCGGATGTCTATCCTTAGTTAGATCGTTGAATATTGACCGAATATCACTCGCACAATAAAAATCGCACAATGAAATTGAGAGAATCCCGTTTGATTAATTACTTCTTCTTTCCCATTATTTTTCTACTAACTCTTAGCTTAAGAGTTAGTAGTGCCGCCAGTGCTTGGACGGATTCTGAATTGCCTGCTGCCAAAAAAAGCTTTTGTCGAAGAATGTTTGAACGTCTCGGATATCCTTCTCGACCCACTCCATCATATCAACAAAATTTACCAGTAAAGCGTGAACGGGATCTGGTTCGATATCGTATTGAGCAACTTTCAAAAACATCAACACCCGTTCTTTTGACTGGATTTTCGTTTGGGCATGATTTCAGCTCCGATATCATTCCTCAACTCGAAGAGCATCGTAAAATTTTTGAAGAATGGCTTAGCGTCGGTCGGCTCCTCTCAAAGCTATTGTCTGAAGACCCACCCTTAGATTTCATCGCCAGACTCGATGCACGTATTGAGTTGCTAAACGAAGCAATGCTTCGACTTTATAAAGATTCTAAAGAGAGTCTTGCCGATTCGACTGATGAAAAGGTCAGACGATTTGTTCTGGAAGAGCAAAGAATTTTGGAACGTCTTCAGGGTGAAGCCCTGGAAATAAAAAATAATATCGATGTTCTTTTCGATCGAGCAATAGAACCCGGATTTTCCCACGAGGGTCGGATGCAAAAAAAGAAATTCAGAACTATCTATGCCGAATCGGTTAAGGAATTTTACGAAGGACTTATTCAAACTCATCGAATCTTACCTCGAAATGCAGAGTTATCTGATTCCGAGATAGGTGACAATCAAGCCGACGTCATTCAAAGCAAGCTGGATCATCTTTTAGAACTGACCCGCTTAACTCAAAATTTTTCTCGTCGACTAAACACGAAAGAACTGTTGATTGAAGCCGAACATTTTTACGATTTAATGAATCATTCTAGAACTTCTCAAGAAGTTCCTTTTTATCATTCACTTGTAAAATATTTTGCAGAAACGGCGCTCAACCGAATCGAAATTGCAGAAAGGCTAGGTCTTCACTATCTTGATTTTCCGGCAAGTGACGGCAAGCAAAGTAATGGTTCAGGTAGGCCTACGGTTATGCAGCTGGAATTCGATCAATGGGAAAGAACTGCACGAAGTCTTCTGTCAAGGTTGGGAGCGGGGCCCTTCGATATCGATCTTACAAAAAGACCTTAATCAGTTTGAATTATTCATAAACATAAATATAGTTATCCAGCCACCCGTCCGGAAGTAACTTTTTTACTCTCGGGTCGGTTAAAAATTCCAGATAAATGGGCAGCCAACCGCTTTTTCTGAGAACGTCTTCAGACGCGTCGATAAACAAAGGAATAGGTTCTAGAAATAATTTTAAAAAGTGATCATCATTTTTCAAAATGGTGACAAAAGTTTTTCTTAAGTCTGTCTGCAGATCGATTATTGAAAATTGATCAGTCAGTTGATCTTCTCCGATTACTTTTTCAGTCGCGTCGTCATGAACGAGTACACCCGGAGCAATAAAGAGATCCGTAAGTTGAACTAAATTTGCATCGGGTTCTTGCTTTATTCCTCGCCAAGCAAGTGAAAGCACCTTGCTTGTATTGGCGATAGATCCTGGAGTTATGCTTCCCACAAGCCTTCCCACATGAGTACTTTCATTCCAAAGGAGATGGAAGAAAGCTTGATGATAATAAATGAATATTTGTTGTATCTCCTTATCTGACGAACTAAACATGACTCCGTTCAAAAACATTCTTTTAGCTTCGCTCTCGAAGTCATATTGTCTGTTTTTGAATTCTGGAACCTCTTGAATGGCGTACTCCATTGCTCCTTGCCAAAGGTTTCCCAATTTCGGATGCAATTGCGTGAGTGAGTTTTGAAAGGGTTGGAACATAAAATTAGGCAAAGGCATTGTCTTTATTTTTTTTGCATAGGGCCCATCAGCTAAATCATCAATCCAATGCAACAAATAACCACATAGAAAGATGATTACGCGTCGGACGGCTGGATCATCAACCCAATGACTCATGATGAGGCCATGGATGCCAGCATCGAAATAGCTATGAACCAAACTTAAATGCGGCGGCAGACCTGTTTTTGAAACTTCCCCTCTCCATTTTCTTTCTGCGATATTTAGATCACTGAAAATGCTCGCGCGTTCTTTTGGATTAATTGAACGGAAATTGGGAATCAAATAATCAGGATTTGGATCTTCAAATAGAGCTGGGATAAAATGTTTATGGGTAAAGAATGTTCTATCTGAATGATGGTTTAAATGTGTTTTTGCAAGCCCGATCAATTTGCCTGTGCACGTTCGCCTGCGCGGGTTCATTATTCTTTGATACTTTTTCATGCTGGATTCAGAAAACTCCGGGATTTTTTGTCGTGATACGCGTGTAGCAGAAAAGGCAATTGAATATAAAAAAAGGGGTGTTGAAAAAAGAATGAGTATTCGCTGCAGCCGCATTGCACATCTACATAGTCGGATTTGGACTTTGGGTTACCCGGACTTAGGTCTAGAATTAGACGGCCAAAATCGGAAGCCCTCTGAGTTTTATACGGACCGACCCGGTAATCTTTCCTTATCGAGGATTGAGAGTGGATTCTAGCCTCGATTGAGTAGATAAAGCCTCTCCTTAGTTAAATGACATCGTGCGAGCCATCAATCTTCTTCCTGTTGCGGAATACCCGGTGATTCACTTCGTCGCTTTCGATGTCGATGCTCAAAAATTTGCAAGCCTTTCGCCCTATCTTTCAAAAATTAATACGGCAGGCGATCAGGCACAGCTGCAGGAAATTCTAAAGAATATCGTTGAGCACGGAATTTTGGCTGAAAGGCTAGCAGAATAAAAATTTATTAAGGCATTGCTCGCCCCCGTTCATAAGCGCTCTTGATCATTTAAAAAAGAAGTCTGGGATTGTCTTATAAACAACTGTTGTTTATAAATAGATAAGTGTCATTAAATCCAGCAGTTGAGCAGGTTCGCATTGAGCTGCTTTTTAAGCAGAGTCGAGTGACTCAGACGGCGGGCCTTCTCAATGCAGGTATTTTCATTTTTATTTCAAAGGATTTTGTTTCTGTAACTCCATTACTTATCTGGGGATCCTGTGTATTACTGATTTATATCGCGAGAATGGAACTTCAGCGATGGTTCACCAGGCATAATAAAGAAAAGGAGCATTCTTTTAATTCCACTTTGTGGGAAAATGCCTTTTTATTTGGATCATTTCTTTCAGGGTGCACCTGGGGTGTTGCAGGATTTTTTCTGCCTCCTGGACTCATTGCTTATCAGGCTTTTTTTGCTTTTCTCCTTGCAGGAACAACAGCCGGAGCTGCGGTTGCCTATAGCAGTTCAAATAAAGCCGTTCAGTTATTTCTCCTTTCTTCGGTTTTGCCGTTCGCAGCTCGTTTAAGTTTTGAGGGCGGACGACTTCAGTACGAAATGGCTACTATGCTTCTTCTTTATGTGATTTTGTTTTCGGGCCTGATGAGGCGGATGGGTAGATACGTCACTGACTCGATCTCCCTTCGATTTGAAAAAGATCAAATTTTTAAGGAATTAATAGATGCCCAGTCCAAAATGACTCATTCAACTAAAATGGCGGCCTTAGGAGAAATGGCGGCAGGAATTTCTCACGAAATCAGTAATCCACTGATGATTCTCCGGGGGAACGTTCAATATATACGAGAGTTAGCTGAGTCGAACAAGCTTGATCAGCGAGGGATACTTTTATTTGCCGAAAAAATAGATACAACTACCGACCGAATTACTAAAATTATTTCTGGCCTAAAGTCATTTGCACGCGAAGGTAAAAATGATCCCTTCGATTTAAGTTCCGTAAAAAAGATAGTACTCGAGACTTTGGATTTTTGCCAAAATCGTTTTAAAGCTCACGGCGTAAATTTAATTGTTAACGATATACCTAATGATTTGAAATTATTTTGTCGAGACGTGCAGATCAGTCAGCTATTGTTAAATCTTTTAAACAATTCGTTCGATGCTGTTGATGGACGTCCTGGTGCTGTTGTGAAAATCGAAGTTCAGGAGGAGGCCGGCCACGTCACGCTTGGAGTCACTGATAACGGCCCTGGCATTCCTGAGAACATTCGGGAAAAGATTATGCAACCCTTCTTTACAACCAAGGACGTTGGAAAAGGCACGGGTCTTGGCTTAAGTGTCAGTAAAGGCATCGCTGAGAGTCATGGTGGAAAATTTTATTTGGATACACTTTCTGAATTTACTCGCTTTGTGGCGATCTTGCCTTGTGCAACTCGAATGCCCAGCCGCTCTGCGCGTTAAGTAAATCATAATATTATACTTCTTCATTTTATAAACAAATTATGTTTATGATTTACTCAGATGGAAGGGTCAGTTCCAATTTTATTATTTATAATACTTATTTGTTTTGGCGCGTTCTTGTTTCAGGCAATTATGATTATTCGTTTACGACGGGTAAAGAGAGATTCGAAGAGTGTAGGTCAAATTCAACAAAGAAGAATTGAGGAGCTTTTAGCGCGAATCGATGAACTTAAGCGATCAGAAGGTCAAGTTGCCGATCCCGTTAAAAAACCTCTCGAAAAAGATTCGAGAAATGATCAGTCCGATGAATTAAATAATATTAAAGTAAAATATCAAATTTTATTTGAGAGTTCTCCATGTGGAATTCTTATAACGGAAAATAAAACGAATAAAATTCTTTTTGCGAATCCTGCCGCTTGCACTTTCTTTCAATGTACAAAATCAGAACTTGAAAGTGTACAAATTCGTGATTTGCATTCTCAAGAGTTCTCAGGCCCCCTCCTTCTGAAATTGACGGGTGATCAAGACGTCAATGATATTCCCGAAGAGTTTTCTTGGCGAAAAAAAGATGGTGATACGATTTTTGCTGAGTTTCATACAAGAAGTGTTTCCGGGAGTGACACGTCTTACAAAGTCTGTTTTTTGAAAGATGTGACTGAACAACGAAGGATTCGAGGTGCCTTAGAGCAGGCGCTTCTCCGACATACCTATATTTCAAAGATGGCTTCGCTCGGGGAGATGACTGGCGGCGTTGCTCATGAAATTAATAATACTTTGGCGATCATCATGGGAAAAGTTGAGGAACTTCGAGATTTTTCGAAAGGGAATTCAGAAATAAATCAAACTCTGGAGGCGGTTGGCATGTCGAGCGTGCGGATAGCGAATATTATAAAAGGTCTCGGAGTTTTGCAGTCAAATATCTCGGGAGATCTGTTTCAAAATATTTCGACCAGGGAAATGATTCAGAATGCTCTAGCACTTTGTCAGGGTAAATTTAAGCAATCAGAAGTTCAGGTCATTGAAGAAACAAAAACGGAGGCATTGATTGAATGTCACGCCTCAGAAATTACCCAAGTCCTTTTAAATTTGCTAATCAATGCGGTCGATGCAGTTGAAGGTCTTCCGAGCAAATGGATTAGAATCCAGACTATAGATAGGGAAGTGAATTTCGAATTTTCTGTCACGGACAGTGGACATGGTATTCCGGATAAAATTAAAGATAAAATTTTAGAGCCATTTTTCTCAACGAAGGACGTTCAAAAAGGTACGGGCCTAGGCTTAAGTATTTCAAAAGAAATCATCAAAAAACATAGTGGGTTTCTGAAGCTTGATACAAGTTCGAGTCACACAAAATTTGTAATTTCTCTTCCCAAACGTCAAAACAAGGTCGTGGCTGCTTAGAGGTGATAAAATGGAATCGAGCGAGGAAATTCAGAAAATAAAAATCCTTTTAGTTGAGAGTGACATAAAGGAAGTTAAAGAAATTATAGATACTCTTAACGCCTATTCTTTAGTTCGATTTGAAATTGAAAATGCAAAACTTCTTTCGGAGGCTTTTGCCAAATTAGAAACGCAGACATTTGATTTAATTCTTGTGAATTTGTCTCTTCCAGATAGTGGGGGAGTCTACACGCTTAGTAAAATCAATGCGAAAGTCGAGAGCATACCAAGTATTGTCATCAACGGTGCTGATGATGAAGATTTGGCTCTTCAGTCGATCCGAGCGGGCGCAGAGGATTATTGGATTAAAGGACAACCTGGAGCCAAGATGTTGGCTCGATCTATTCGAGCTAGAATTGAAAAGGTGCATTTTGCGCAGGCGAAAATGAACGCTCTTCAAAGTGGATTTCATGCTTTCAAAATGAGTGCTCTTGCGACAATGGCTTCGGATGTTTCAGGTGGCGTAGAAGACTCTCTTTCAGCGGTAACCGATCGACTAAGCGTCGTTGAGACTTCGATGAGTGAAAAAGAAGTGGATACCGTGAAGGCTTTGGAGCTATTGGCGTCTGCGCAAAGCGCTGCTTCTGATTTAGCAACTATTATTAAAGATCTCCGTTCTTTTTCAGATGTGGTTCAGAAAGATCCAGAGATGCGGCGAACAGCGCCTAGTCCTGACCTTCGATTTTTGATTGTTGAAGATGAGCCGGAGATCGCTGGCATTATTATGCGAAGATTAGAAAAACTTGGATTCTCTAAGATCGATTATGCAGCGAACGGCCAAGATGCTTATAATCTATGTCTTAAAGGAATTACGGAAAAACTTCCTCACGATGTCATTATTTCAGACTGGAAAGTTCCGCGACTTTCGGGTCTCGAGTTACTTCATAAACTGAGAAAGAATCATCAGATGAAGGATATTCCCTTTATGATGGTCACTGCGTTAGATGCCCGAGACCGAGTTGCAGAAGCCGTTGAAGAACGCGTTTCAGAGTATCTTGTAAAGCCTTTCAAGATGGAAGACTTCGACCGAAAAATAAAAAATCTTCTTTGGTGGTCGAAGTCGAAGTAAATTTTACTAACTCTTACGCAGCGGAAATTTTCGGAAGAGCTGGCGATCGTGTGTCTACTTGGACACCGGCTGCGCTAGCGACTTCGATTAAGAGTTGGCGATATAAGGCCGAGCTTTGTACGAGCCCTCTTGAGATCGCTTCAACTTCCGAAGGAGTACTTGCATCAATTTGTTTGAAAGCTTGAGCTAAATGACCGTCATCTTCTTCTGAATGAAGCTTCCAAAACCCGGCCGCTTTGTCACCGAAACTCTGAACCACTTGTCTGCAAGCTTCTTTTCCGCGACGAGAAGAAATACCTTCGAGACATAAAATATAACCAAAGAGAACGAGTGGATTATAATGCTCAATTAAAAAATATTGAGTTTGATAAAAGGCAGAGGTTACTGGCAGTTCTGGAAATTGATCAATGCTGAGACCTAAATGCTTTAAATCTTGAGAGGCTAAAATTTCATGAGATCTCTCTTCTTTCATATGGTCGATGCATCGTAAATGCAGTTTGTTTTGCTGAAAATTAAATCTGGCTGCTGCGGTCGCTAAAAGTCGGGTCGAATGGCAGACAAAATAATAAGTTTGAGCCAGCCAATTTCCATAAGCGATCTTGTTGGACCACGGAAAGGAGTCATAGATTGTTTCAATGGCTTTCATTTCGTTTTCAAAAGTGAGTCTTAGAGCTGTAGAATTATTTTCTTTATTCATTGTTATCCCCTCCAATAAATTTAAGTTAAGCTGCCCGAATTATTTTTTCTGTAGGTAATGTTGTGTCTAATCGTTCTTCCCAAAGTTTTTTAGCTAAGTTGGCTTCTTCAGAAGACGTTTCTAAGATTTTGTTTTTGAAAAATCCGATGATATCGACGGTTACATTATGAAGTTGAAGATCTTTGGCAAGGCACTCGGCTCCTTTATCGTAAAGCATTTGGTTCACCTTGCGTTCATTTCGAGTGATTGAAATAACGGCATCATTCGCGGAATTTGAGAAAATCTTTAGGCCTAGACTGCAAATCACATCTGCCATTGAGATTCCGATGATTGACCTTCTCCAATTCGGATCCACGTAAAGATATTCCATTGTCATGAACTGATGGGCACCGCGGCTTTTTAAGGCGTCGAGAACGGCCGAAGGGTAAGTGCGAAAGTAGGGATGCTCCAGATGAGCTTCTAGATGTACATTGAAAAACGAATAAGCTTGGAGCCCGATGACTTTTTGTTCCCCAATAAAAAGTCCAGCGACCAAGGTTTGGCGCAGAAAATCGGGAGATTGAGCAATGGAGTCACTTCTAAGTTCCTGAAAGGTGCTGTCCCAGCCTAGCTTCCAGGTCTGATACAGTGCATTTTGCGATTGGGTATAGGCATTCGCCGAGCGCCGACCCTCAAAAATCCTATACTGGACGCCATTTAAGGCATCATGACTGATTTCCCCCATTATCCCCTCCTAACTAACAGAATCCCCAATAAGATTTTGAGTTAGCTAAAATCAGTTGTAAATCAAATTTATTTAGTTTTTAGGTAAGATTATAACGCACTGTTCAATTTAAAAAAATTGCGCTAGATATTCCTTTAAGGAAAACTGTGGAACACGAAATTCTTGCAAATTTTAAACCTAACGAAATTTATTCATCCGCGCGCATTGCACGCTTTATTTTGCAGGTTGAGTGGTTCAAAGAGCTTGCGTATAAAAATGAAATCAATATCAACGCCAAGCAGTCTCCTGGTGCGATCCAGGAATTTGCGCAAATGTCTGCCGAAAAGCAAAATAAAATCTTATTTAACTTTGATTCTTATTTGTCCCATTTAAGGCGAGCGGGTGCTCAACGGATTCAAATGAACGAAAGCAGAAAATTAACCTGGGCCTGTCTCAGTCACTTGAATTTGAGACCTTGCCATGACGTTTTCGATAAAATCAAAGAAGACGAGGTGATTGAAATCTATAATCGAGATCATATCCAAATATTTAGGAATCTCAGATTTTTTGAACTTTGTAGTTACTCGGTCTACGACATACTCGTTTTTGATTGGCCAACTTTGTATTATCGAAATGCTAAAATATTGGAAAAAGTTTTTGAACAAACACAAAAATCTTTCAACAGTGGAAGCTCTACCAAATCTTATGAAAACATTCCCATTCACGAACTTACGGAGAGGTTTTCTGATGAGAAGAGGTCTTTTTCTATTGAGATGGGCGTTCATTCCCCTCTGTTTCGAACAGATCGGGAGGGTGGAGCTCCAGATGCAGTCCTTTTATCATTAAAAGCAAAGCGAATTTTATGAAAACGAAAAGCCTATTTGTTGAACTCGGAAATTATTTAAAAGCAAAGCGACGACAAGCGAATATCAGTCAAGCGGAAGTAAGTAAGGCGCTTGGTTATACTAGTGCTCAATTTATTTCAAATTTTGAGCGCGGGCTTTGTGCTCCGCCTTTGAATAAACTTAGAATATTAATAACTCTCTATAATCTTCCTGTCAGGGAGCTGACCAATCTTTTGATGCGTGAACAAAAGAAATATATCGAATTTCATTTGGCTGAACAAAGCACACGACGCGGACAAAAAAGATCAAAGGCGTGAAGCGCCCGCGGAGAACTTAGCGAAAAAATTTTTATTCGCGTTGGTCAATTCCCAGTAGGGCCGGAATTGAGAAATAAAAAGTTGTCCCATGGCCGGGAAATGACTCAACCCAGATTCGCCCTCCATGACGGTCGACGATTTTTTTACAAGTCGCAAGACCAAGTCCACCGCCGGGGAATTCTCCATTACTGTTTAAGCGTTGGAAAGTTTGGAAAATACGGCCGTGATGGTTCGGATCAATACCTATTCCCTCATCTTTTACGGAAAAAATCCATTCTTCGCCGTCTCTTTTCCCCGAGATGGTCACCCTGGGAGGGGCGTTTCGGAAAAACTTGAGGGCATTGGAAATAAAATTCTGAAAGAGCTGGTTCAGTTGAACTTCGTCTGCATTCACGGTGGGAAGATCACCGACGATGAGTTCTGCTTTGCTATTCTCTAGAGAGGATTTGAGATCAATTTTTAGTCGCTCTATTAAAAGCGCACAATCTACTCTCTGCAAATTCAAGGAAGTCTGCTCGACTTGAGAATAATTGAGGAGCGAGTCGATAAGGTGTTTCATTCGATTCGATGCATCGATGATAAAATTAACGGACTCTTGTCCGCTGGAGTCGAGCCGATTTAGATAGTCCATTTTTAGAAGACTCGCAAAATTGCTCATTGTCCTGAGCGGCTCACTAATGTCATGCGATGCGACATAGGCAAACTGCTTCAGCTCTTCGTTGGAGCGGGCGAGATTGGAGGCCAGGCGCCGAACTTCGTCCTCCGCTTTACGCAGATCGGTAATGTCACGCGCGACAACACAAACTCCCGCGACCTCGCCTTTCTCATTTTTGGTTGGTGACACAGTATAGGAAAGTAACATCCTCTCTCCATTTTTTTTCTTCCGCCACATCTCAAATCTTTGAATACTTTCTCCGTTCAAAATTTTTGGCATCAGTTTGCTGGCAGCCTCCTCTACTGCGGCGTCAGGATCTCCTAAAAAACCAGCATCGCGACCGATTGCCTCCTCAGCGGTGTATCCAAATAATTTTTCAGCGCCTTGGTTCCAACTGAGAATAGTTCGATTGAGATCAATACTGAAGACTGCGTCCTCAGTGGACTCAACGATTAAAGCTAATTGAGCGAGCCTTTCTTCCGTGACTCGTCGATCCGTAATGTCTAGCGAAGCTCCCATAATGTAAATTGGACGATTGTGTTCGTCTCGACGGGTGACGTGAGCTTGCCCAATCACATAAACATACGAGCCATCATTCTTCCGCCATCGATACTCCGCCCGCCATGACGGTCGAATGCCATTGATCAGTTCCTCATGGAGCGAGAAAATCCGCTCTCTGTCTTCGGGATGGATTTTTTCTCGCCACCACTTGTCAGCCGATCGGATTTCTTCTTCGCAGTAGCCGTAAGCATTGCGACGCCCTTGGCGCCAGGAAATATCGCTCAGGAGATCCCACTCCCAGACATAGTCGTTTACCATGTGAGAGAAAGTTTCGAATCTAAATTTACTATGTCGCAATTCTTCTTCGGCGATTTTTCGTTTCGAGATGTCTCTGAGTAGGGCGACCGCGCCATAAATATGTCCCCACTGATCACGAATGGGCGCTGCGCCAATTTCGATGAAGATTCCCTCTGGATAGGCGGGTGTTCGCAAGAACGCTTCAATATAGTCCACTTCTTCTCCCGCGAGCGCGCGTTTCAAAGGCATCTTCTCCGGATCAAATTGGGTGATCTTATCCGAATGAAAAAGAGCGCATTGATTGAGAGGTTTTCTTCCCAAAAGCTTCAACGCAGCTCTATTGAAGACCTTGGTATTCGCGCTTGTGTCGATTAGAATCAATCCGTCTGAAAGGCTGTTGAGAATGGGCGTCCATTCCCCTGCATCGATCTCGTCGAATGCAATCTGTCCTGTACCACTTTGAAGCCACAATTTCATGCCGGAAGGATGGCCTAATCCCATTTCGCCAGGAAAGAGTTTGGTGAGTATTCCCATAAGCTAGCTCCTCTAAGACCTCCCCATGAATATTTTTGCTACTGCTTTAACTTGGAAAAAGCAAGAAATGTGATTTTCATCGAATTCCAAGACTTTTAATTTTATTGATCGGTTTAAAATGGTGCCATTTTATATAAATACTTGGAATCGGCTGCCGCCCATTTTACATGTCATATCGATGCAAGTGGCATTGTCAGCGACATCAGCTTATTAATGGGTAGAGAGACGAGTAGATGATTGCGGCAGACGAATTATTTTACTTAGCGATCATTTGAAGTGCCTCTGAACACGTCGTAGGTATTTCTTTTTGCGGCTGAATTTCTACAAGTTTTCGAATGAGTTCCGAATTCCAAGGAACTGTTGAAGGTTTTCCTTTGAGTGGGGGTTTAATTCCTTTTTCAATTTCGGATGATAGCTGTTCTAGAAGGGATGAGCCTTTCACCCAAAGCAGATCGTCTATTTTTCTTGCAAAATAAGAGCGGTACTTTGGGGTGGACGAGCGAGGAGCTTTCGGGCTTTAAACGCACTTATTCGACACAAATGATAGAGGCTGAATAGATTAGCACCTAGTGAATAGAAGCAAAACCTTTGAACTTTCACTGATGTTTTTTGCTGAAGAGTCATAACCGATAAACTTTGCATTTTTTCGATACAAAGCTATTGTTGCACACTCGATGAGAACAAGGTTCCGCACTACCACAATCATTGCTGTCCTTTTCATTTGGACGAGCCATAACCACCTATCTGCTGAAGAGCTCCCGACGAAACCATTCTTATCTCTTCTCTCCAACAGTCCGGATCCACATTTGAATTTATATGGTTATTTGGATGAAAGTAAATTCTGGCAAACTTTTAAAATATTTAACTTTTTAGATTCAGATAAAAATATTTATCTCTTTCGCGGGATCGT
>JAQBPA010000002.1 GCA_028287765.1 Bacteriovoracaceae bacterium | reverse complement strand
CGATTTCCCGTTTTGAATTGGGGTGCCAAGAAACTTCGATGGGGTGTTTGCGTGTGGTAGAACCGGTGATGGGCACTGCAGAGGGTGATGAGGTTTTCGATTTGATTTTGTCCGCCCAATGCGACGGTGATTTTATGGTGGATTTCGACGAAGGACGTGGAGCTACATTTTCTTCCATGAACGGTGTAGCTGCATTGGCCGCGATCTCTTTCGAAGACTTGATGCTTGAGTCCGGCTTTTAGGGGCTCGCGTTTCATCACGTGGACCATTCCTCCGGTTTTTACTTTGCTTGGGCAGAGCACCTTTTTCTCGGCTCGATCGGCTTTTACGACCGGGTCTTTCTTTTCCAGGTAGAGATCTAAGGAATATTCAAGTGCTTCTTCCATGGAGGCTGGCTTTCTTTGAGAACTCGAGAGAAGCGTTTGAACTCTTTTGAGTTTACTCAGAAAGGCTTCTGAGATGCCAAGCTTTAAACAAAGTCGATCTTCTGAAATCTGCCGAGTCGATTCTCTCACGTCTTCAGGTTTTTCTTTGACCACTTCTCGTTCTAACTCTCGTTTAGATAAATGCGAGGCTTTTCGAATCCACTCCTCTTTGTTCTTGGTTGTAATGACAGAAACAATACGAGCCGCTTTGGAGAGAGTAAGATTCCCCAGAAGGATTTCTTTTTTAAGTTCAGGAATCTGAACGGCTTTACGAGCCACCGACATCAGAAGATAAGAATTCGAATCCGAGAGAAGCAGAGCGGTCTTCGCGTATTCGAAAAGGCTCGGAAATCCAAAGGCAAGATAGACTTTCTCACGATCCACTTCTTGTAAAATGGAAAGAAGATCAGATTCCAGCTTTCGAAAGTTTTGAGAGAGAAGCAGCGCTCGTTCATGAATGGCTTTTTGCTGAGAAGTAATCATAGAAAAATCTCCTTTGATAAAAAAAGATTAGCACAGCTTTTTCAGCAAACGAGACTCACCCAAGATTCAAAATAAAAAGAGAAAACCAAAAATAAAAAAACAAAATGATAAAAACTTCTCTAAAGCAAAATCCTTCGCAATCCCAGCATTTCAAATGCGAACACGAATCCAAAAAAAAGAAATCAAAAAAATATCTGTCAAATAAAAAGATGGAAAAGGTAAAAATTTTTTACTATGCCCAGGCAAAAATTCGAGAGCGTGCTGCTTGGCACTCCAATTCAAAGCGGGAAATCGGAGCTGACATTCGTCAGGGTGTCGGCCCCGATTTTCCCCCACATCTGAAACTCCTTTTAAACGTCCGATGATTTAAACAACCCACGAATCTAAGCCAAAGCCCGAACAGGCGGCATTTTCAAAACCCCACGCTGCCAGGAATTGGTCGCTTCCAAAATCTCAGCTTCAAAAAGCTGTCCCATTTGAAAATCGTTTTGGGTGGGAATATGGACCACTCTATTTTTTCGAGTTCGACCTGTCCAATAAAGTGAATTATTTTTGGATGGACCTTCGAGCATAATCTCGACCGTTTGGCCGATATCTTCTTGGTATTTTTTTAGACTCGTCGCTCTTTGAAGGGTGATCAATTCTTGGATTCGATCAGATTTCTCTTCCAGACTGACGTCATCTTCCCAGTCGGCCGAGCGAGTGTAGGGTCGAGGACTATAATTAAATGCGTAGACGTTATCGAATTCGACTTCGCGCATGACCTTCAGGGTGTCTTCGAAATCTTTTCGGCTCTCGCCAGGAAATCCAACGATAACGTCTGTGGATAGCGCGATATCAGGGCGGTATTTTTTTACCATCTCCATTTTCTTTAAATACGTATCGGCAGTATAAAATCTGCGCATTTTTCTCAAAACTTGATCTGAGCCCGACTGAAAGGGGAGATGTAAATATTCGCAAAGGATCGGAAGATCGCGGTGAGCTCTTGCAAGGTCTTCATCGAAATCTCTTGGATGCGAAGTGGTGTAGCGAAGTCTTACTAGACCCTTCAGACTTTTTTCAGACTCGTCCTGAAACAATTGAAGAAGTTGAAAGAGAGAAGTGAAGCTTCCAAATTTATTTTTACCCCAATACGAATTTACGTTTTGCCCGAGAAGCATGATCTCTCGAACGCCCTTTTGTACGAGAGCGGCGGCTTCGCGTATAATTTCTTCAGGACTTCGACTCACTTCACGTCCGCGAGTAAAAGGAACAATGCAGTAAGAGCAAAATTTATCGCAACCGTTCGTGATGGTAATGAACGCCTGAGATTTAGCTTCAGGTTTAGAAGAGGGGAGTAGAATTTCTGTTTCGTCTTCGTTCCCAAAGCGATCTTCAAAGGGTTTGAGCATCTCCGGAAGATCTCGGTAATTATTTGTTCCAAACGAAAAATCTAGGAAGGGATATTTTTTGACGAGCTTTGCGCCTTCGGTTTGTCCAACGCAGCCACCGAAGCCGATTACTTTTTGAGGATCTTTCTGTTTCAGTTGCGCATATCTGCCCAAAATACTGAGTGCCTTGACCTCCGATTTTTCTCGAACGGAGCACGAATTAATAAGAATGAGATCAGCCGCTTCTGCTGACTGAACTTTTTCAAATCCTTTTAACGCCAGAATTTGAAGCATCTGGGCTGTGTCATATTCGTTCATTTGACAGCCGTAGGTTTGAATATAAACGCGTCTCACAAGAGGATTCGTAGCATGAGCAGGACTATAAATTCAATATTAAGAGGGTTTTAACCATTCCAAATGGCACGGAACTTGCAATAAATAAGGTCGATTATGAAGGCCTGCGGCTCCCTATTGGTTTCATTTTTTCTGTTATTAGCTTTGGCTAACGACGGTTACGCGGGCTCTTTGGATATGAGCTCTGCCGATCTTCACGCCCTCGCTGCTGCATGCCGGCACGCGAAAACCGAAGCCTCAAGTATCGAAATTCCAGGGGAACTTATTCATACATTCGACGAAACATCTATTTTTGTTGATCCAAGTATCATCTTCGAAAGATCTGGATCAGAGCCTCTGGTCGATTCTTCCATTAAAAAATTAAAAATAATCGGCCGTAAAATAGAGTCGTTATCTCGGAAGGGTCATCTGATATTTTATCCTTTGTCCGGAGATGATGGATGGACAGCACTCAGTCTGTTTCCAAGTGCGGAGACCATTGTTGCTTTTGATGATCACGCTTTCTCATTGATTCCGCCTCTTGGAGAGGCGACTTTACGTATTTCCAAAACGGCAGCGATATCGAAAGGGATATCTTATACGCCTCTTTTTTTGGTTGGTTCGCGGGGAAGGTCCGAGTGGCATCGAGAAATACTTCCCGTTTTACTCGAGAAGATGCTTTTCTCTCATCCAGAGATTCGCATTCGCCGTGTTTCAATTTTTAAACATTGGCCAAATGCTGTCTCGAGCGAACTGCGTCACGGCCTTATTGAATTCGATTCAGGCCCCGGCACAAAAATTAGAAAATATATTCACCTTCAGTCGCAATATACCGGAACGGAATCGCCTGAAAATTGGTGGCTTCAATTTTTAGATAAATATCATCCGACCGCGGTCATCATCAAAGGAAGTCTGGATACTTTTCTTTCAGCTCGAAACCTGTGTCACGCCCCAGAATTCACAAATCAAATTGTTTCTTGGTTGAAATCCTCAAATGGGATTTTGGTCGAAGGAAAAAGTCTGGCCCATTATTGCGGAAAAAAGATTTGGGAGTTTAGTGGAAATAATACGTTTGAAAATTCAAAGTCTAAAATTATTAAATCTGTCGAATATAGTTACGGCAAAGAAGTAAAAATTACTTTATTTAATCCGCCGCCAGGTAAAGACGATTAGCTTAGCGCACTTAAATCTTGAATATTTTCAATGGATTCTGATTTGGCTTCAGGAAGAATTTTTTTCACAAGCCCAGTTAAAACTGCACCTGAACCCACTTCAATGAAGTGGTTAAATCCGTTTTGAGCGGCAAACTTGATAGAATCTTCCCAAAGGACCGGCTTAGAAACTTGCCCGATGAGATTTTCGATGATTTCGTTTGAGGTCTTTTCCGGCCGTGCAGTTAAGTTTGAGATCACAGGGATGGTGGGTCGAGAGATCGCAGCCTTTCTTAACGCCATTCCCAATTCTTCGCCTGCTTTAGAGAGAAGCGAACAATGAAAGGGCCCCGAAACTTCGAGGAGAACTACTTTTCGAATTCCAAACTCACGTCCTCTGGTTACCGCAAGTTCGAGCGCCTTTTGATGTCCCGAAATAACGATTTGTCCTGGCGCGTTTAGAAGAGAAACTTCGAGGACGAGTTTTGTTTCTTCTTTCAGAGCTTTACATAAATTTTGCGCAGATTCTAAATTGCCGCCGATGAGAGCCGCCATTCCTGCTTCTCCGAGAGGAACTGCGTTTTGCATCAGTCGCCCACGAATTTGCACGAGCTTCACGGCTTCAGCAAATGAAAGAGCTTCGGCATAAACGAGCGCAGAATATTCTCCGACAGAATGTCCGAGCGCGATCTCCGCTTGTATTCCCTTATTTTTAAGCCATCTTCCTACGGCGGTGCTTACGGTGAGAAGCGCCGGTTGAGTAATTTCGGTTTCTTTTAATTTTTCAGCCGGGCCGTCTTTGAGAATATGAGACAAAGAAAAACCGAGGTTGGCCTCGGCTTCTCTTACTGTTTCAGAAAAAATAGATTCGAAGTCTGGAAATTTTTGAATTAAGGAGTATCCCATTCCCACTGACTGGGATCCTTGTCCTGGAAAGATGAAGGCGCACTTACTTGCCACGCTTTTGCTCTCTCAATAACTTTATCGACTTGTACAACTCCATGACCGTAGCGATTATCACCACCTTTATTGCTGCGATCAAGTCCCGTTGTCTCGAGAATTTCCATCAAGGCTTCGGTCGTTAAATTAGGATTCGCTTGAAATGCTAGGGCCGCTACGCCTGCGATGTGTGGAGTAGCCATACTGGTTCCCGACATTGTATCCCACTGTCCATTGGGGATCGAAGATTTTACATAGAGACCCGGCGCTGCGATTTCTGGCTTTCGCACAAGAATCGGGTGCCAGCCCTTCCACCAAATCGTAGGACCGCGACTACTAAAACTTGTGATGTTAGAATCTTCATCAATCGCTCCGACGGCAAAGGCAAATGGATAACTTCCGGGAGCATTTACGCTCAGATAAATGGGTCCAGAATTTCCCGCCGCGAAATTGGGAAAAATTCCGAAACGTCTCCACGATCGAATGACATTTCTAAATCCATAAATAAATTGAATCGAAGTTCCCCATGAATTGCTCACAAGGCGAGGCGCATCGTTGGTGGAAGGATCTCCGTCGGGATCGAGCATCCACTCCATGGCTTTAAGAAGCGTACCGAGGGTGGCCTCACCTTTTGAATCAAGTGCTTTCGCCATAATAATTTTGGCTCCAGGGGCGACCCCAATTTGAGTCCCGCTCGCATCGCCACCGACAATTGTTCCGCACACATGAGTGCCGTGACCGTCGCCATCTAGATTATTATTTTCTTTTGTAAAATCTTTTTTCAAAAGGATTTTACCTTTTAAGTCGGGATGAGTTTCGTCTACTCCTGTGTCGATCACGCCGATCACAACTCCTTCACCCGTAATTCCCTGGTTCCAAGCGGCGTCCGCGTGAATGGCCTGAAGACCGTAAGTCATCTTGGATTCGTTCGCTTTATTTTCATGATGTCCGCCTTGAAGATTTTTCGGCTCATCGAGTGAGACGATACGATTATAAATAATTCCTTCAACATTCGGATCTCGTCTCAATTTTTTGAGAGCAGTTCGGTCAACCTGGACGATCATGGCGTTCGAAGACCACAGATAATCGACACGATTTTCTTGGAGAGGAAGCATGGTGATCAATTCCTTTGATCTCTCTCGAAGAAAAGAGCGTGTAAAAGTTGTCTCTTCAACAAGTGCTTGAGCGGGGGCTAAACCCGAATGATCATGGTAAGAAGGCATTTTTAAATAAACGATGACTTCTTGTTTGGGAGTTTCGGCGTCCGCAAATTGATTTGGATTGGCTGCACTCTCGGTTTCTGAAATCCAACTCTCAAGTTTTGGATCGATAAAACTCGCGTAGCTTGCAGTCATTTGAAATGCAGACACAAAAAGAAAAGACAGACTGAGCTTTAATGCTCGGCACGATGATGATTTCATTTGATTTCTCCCCCAACAGAAATTTTATTCGATCGAATGGGGCAATGCCACAAAACTTGACCGGGCTTTCAAAATATCTGTGACACATTTCGTTAGCACAGTGAGGCAAAGAGACTTGCTTTGTATAAGTGAGATCTTCTAAATCTAATTTAATGAAACCTATTCTCTATAATTACTTTCGAAGTTCCAGCGCTTATCGCGTTCGAATTGCTTTTCATTTAAAAAAAATTGATTTTGAATATCGACCGATCAATCTTTTGAAATCGGAACAAAAATCAGACTCGTATCTTAAAATTAATCCAAAGGGCGAAGTTCCTTTTTTAATCGATGGGAATATTAAGCTCAGTCAATCGTTAGCGATCTGCGAATATTTGGATGCAAAGTGGAACGAGCCGCTTCTTTTTCCACAAGAACTTAATGAGCGAATGAAGTGTCTAGAAATTTGCGAACTGATCGGTGCTGGCATTCAGCCCGCTCACAATTTAGCAATTTTAGATGAGCTGACCAAACGATTCGGTGCTGATGATACAAAGCGAGCAGACTGGTGTCGGCATTTTATGGAGAAGGGATTAGCGGCACTTGAAAAAATACTGGAAGGTACGGCAGGAAAATATTCTCTAGGAAATACGCTCACTGCTGCAGATATTTTTTTGGTCCCTCAGGTCTTTGCGGCGAATCGCTTTAAGGTGGATATTGCAAAATTCCCGATCATTAAAAAGGTGAACGACACTTGCCTCCTGTTAGAAGCCTTCGAGAGAGCTGAACCTTCAAGGCAAATCGACGCTGTTTAGGGAGGAGGGGGTCCTATTGAGAAGCTTGTCTAAGTATGCTATGAACTGTCTCGCGATGAAGAAATTATTCCTTTTATTAGCGGCTCTTATTTCAACTCCGGTTTTTGCGGCGATCGAAACGGTGACTCTGAAAGCTCCGGAGATCGTTTCAATTAAGGTCGACAGTGAGCAGGTTATTCTGTCTTCGAAAACGGCGGCTTGTCGGATTCCAAGAAATCTTGCTCAATTTTATGGTGGAACGGAAGATCTGGCCGCCACTTTTAAACATAACCCCCAAGCTTCCATCGTTTGTAACGGTGAGACAAATCACGCGCTTAACGATATTGAAGCTCTCACCGACGCCCAGCGTATTTCTGTTTCGCTTTCATCTAAAAAGTAGATCTCTGTTGTGAGTCACTAAAATTGAGGATTTTTATTTAGGTGCCAACCGCCTTATCTGGTAATCATACCTCAGCTGGAGCAAATCGCTTCAGCATTACCGCCACAGAGATTGTCCAGCATGATGCTGATTTCCTCTTAGCGGATTTCCGTTAAGGACCTATCTTTGCGCTTGTCGCTTTGATGGAGTTGGAAATTAAACATTAAAGCTTGGAAGCGCCCTTTAACTTCCACTTATTACGTTGAAGCCTTTCACTCGGCGGATTTTTCCGTTGACCGTTTTGTGCTCATCAACGGAAGGAACAAAAATGAAATCATTTAAAGAACTATCACTACCGGCTCCTCTTGCACGCGCAATCGAAGAGCTTAAATTTGACGTGCCTACACCCATTCAAGCATCGGCCATTCCGATCGCGCTTGAAGGCAAAGATTTGATCGGATGCGCTCAGACAGGAACTGGAAAGACTGCCGCGTTTTCGATTCCCCTCATTGCAAAAATTATTGCTTCGCCTGACTCGCGCGCACTTATTTTATGCCCGACCCGAGAACTTGCAACCCAAGTGGCTGACGTGCTTCGCGCGCTCACAAAACATCTTCCGAATATTCGTGGCGTTGTTTTGATCGGCGGCGCTTCGATGAAGCCGCAAATGCGAGGACTTAGCCAAAATCCGTCGATCATCGTCGCTACTCCTGGACGACTGACGGATCATCTCGAGCGAAAATCTCTTAACCTTTCTAAGGTCAACACGATCGTGCTCGATGAAGCGGATCGAATGTTTGATATGGGTTTCGCTCCTCAAGTGGAGCATATTTTTAAATTCGTTCCGGCAAAACGGCAGATTCTTTTATTTTCTGCAACGCTTGCCAATACGGTAAAAAAACTTTCGGACAGATATATGCATTCTCCTGAACATATTTCAGTCGGAGAAGTAAACCGACCGGCGCTTAAAATTAAACAATCTCATATTTCCATTTCTGGACCGGATAAAAATGAAAAACTTCTAGAAGTTGTGAAAGCACGGTCGGGTGCCATTCTTATTTTTTCGCGAACGAAAATTCGAACGGATCGCTTATCTAAATTTTTGAAAACCAATTCGGTGAAAGCGGTTGCTATTCATGGTGGCCGAACTCAAGGTCAACGCGAACGCGCTTTGGAAGATTTTAGAACCGGAGCTTACAATATTCTTGTGGCGACGGACGTCGCTTCCAGAGGATTGGATATTCCTTCGATCGAGCTCGTTGTAAACTTCGATTTGCCTGCCACACGTGAAGATTATATTCACAGAATCGGACGAACTGCCCGAGCAGGCGCCAACGGTGAAGCGATTAGTTTTGTCACTCCCGAAGAAATGCGTGATTGGAAAATCATTTCAGGTGAAAAACCTGAAAGCGGCGGCGGTGGTGGACATTCTCATCAAAAATCCGGCGGCGGACGAAAAAATAATTTTCGCCCAAGACGTGGCGGATTTCAAAGATCCTCGTATAGTCCTGCTCCGAGATCGGAACGATCGTCAGGTCGTCGCGAAGCGCGCAGATAAGATAAGCCCGAAGCGCGCAGATAGAGATCGCGAAGCGCAGATAAGCCTTCGCTCGTAGATCAAAAAATTTCTAACGCAGCACTATGCTGCTATGCCGCACCCATTTTTGTGGAACGTAGTCGATCGGCATGAGATCCTAAGATCATGCTTCCATGGATGGGCTTGGTTTTACTGTCTACCGTACAGGCATCCAGCGTTTCTCATTTGGAGGTCATCGGCCAAGATGTTTCATCCGAGTATCAGCAGATCGCGAATGAGCTCGATCAAAATCTGAATGCAGAATCTTTTGCGGATTTAAGTCAGTACAAGATTTTACTCGTGCGCGGTTTTTTTTCGGATCAAATGCCAGCGCCCAAATCTCTCTATGCGATTGCGAGAAATCCGTCTCTAACGTTTTCGGATCAGGCGAAATGGTTTAGAAAGCAGTCCATTGAATTTTCTATTCTTCCAACACATTCTGAACAAATTCCAGAAGTGAACGCGCCCATTCTTTTGGATGCGATTCGTCATTCTTCGAAACCTATTATTTTCATGTCACACAGTCGTGGCGGACTCGACGTTTTAGAGGCGATGCTGACTGGCGAAGAAGCGCTCCTTTCCAAAGTGAAGGGATGGATCGCTCTTCAAGGACCTTTTCAGGGAACCCCACTTGCGGATGAATTTTTGATTAATCCACTTATTCGTCTTCTTACCGGCAAAATTCTGCAACTTATCGGTGGAAGTATCAGTTCAGTGTTCAATATGTCATTGCCGCAGAGGAAAAATTATAACGAATCGAGAGCGGAAAAAATAGAGCGTCTAAGACAGAGCCTTCCCATTCTCTGTCTGTCGACTTGGAAGCCCAATATATCCGGCTATGATACTGAATTTGAAATTACGCGTGATCTGATGGATTATTTAGGATTCCAAACCGACGGGGTCATTCCCTGGCAAAGCGAAATTCTTCCAGGCTCAGATTATGTCTTTATAAAGAACCTCGATCATCCGAGCACAGTACACGAAAATTCAATTGTCTCGTTTGATCGAACTCGAATGACCAAAACACTTTTTAAAATGCTGCGAAATCGAATGTAGTAAAAAGTTAAGAATGAACTTCTATCGCTTTTAAGAGACCTTGAGCTCTTAGCGATTCCGGTGAGAATTCAAGAGTTTTCTTTGCCTCGACCATCGCTTCCGTTTTACTGCCTTGCATGAATCTTAAGATTCCTAAGTCAATTCTTGCGTCGTCATATTTAGGAAAAATTTCTAAAGCTTTTTTTAGAGGACCCTCTGCTTCCTGAAATCGACTGAGATTTAAAAAACAGTATCCAATCGCCCGGTGAGCAGAAAATGATCGGGGATGGTTTTTAACTAACGGTTGCAATAAAACTAAGGCTTCGTTCCAACAGTTTTGGCTTGTTTTCATGCTCGCGTAATTAAATTGGATATCATGTTCCTTTGGATAAAGCGCTATGCCCTCTGTAAAAATGGCTTCGGCTTTTTCAATTTGTCCGCACATAAAATAGCAGTGGCCAAGATGGCTGTAGATTTGAGGATATTTCGACAGGGCCAGTGCATTTTCAAAAGACTGAGAAGCCTGCAGAAAATTTTTCATTCCCACGTGTTGAGTTCCAAGTTCAAAATGAGCTTTCCAGTCGTTTGGATTGTTTTCGACTTTATTTTGAAGAATGGGAAAATAAAGGGAGTCTTTAGACTTTCTTATTTTTTCTTCCGGAAGTTCGCCAAAATGGTGAATGGGAATATCAACTCTAGAAATCTTTCCGGAAACGGTTGTTTCAACCAATTCATGAAGAGCCCCGACAAAGTGAATTCCTTTGCCGTTTTGAAAAAGTTTAACGCGCTGAGTTTCAAAATAACCTGACTGATCTTTCTCGAATTCAGAATATTCTCCGGCACACGGGTAAAAGAATGTCTGCGACGAGTCGTTTGAATAATTTCTAATCTTAAAGGAAAAGGCAGGAACTTCAGTTTGCGAGGTTAAGTCTTCTATCCGCTCGAGATCTCGCTCAGAAATCCTTTCGTCAGGATCTAAATTCAAAATCCACGGCATTGTGGCGTGAGAAATACAAAAATTTCTTGCGGCTGCAAAATCGTTCACCCATTTGAAGTCAAAAATCTTTGCCCCAAATTTTTCGGCAATCTCTTTACTGCGATCGGAGGATCCCGTATCGACAATAATCATTTCTGAGACTAAAGATTGGATGTTTTTGAGGCAGCCTTCTAGCCACTTCTCTTCGTTTTTGATGATAAAACAGGCTGAGATCACATTTCAATTATACCTTGGAATAGGGATCAGCGTTCTCCTTTATCTTTGGACGCATTTTGCTGACGCGGAGCATAAACGGGATATTTCATAGGTTTCATAGCGCGGCGCTTGACGCTTATGGAGGTGACGCCGTAGTAGAAGACCATGAATTCCGGGTTAAGCAGGCGCAAATGAATTCCCCTTTTTATAATCAAGCAGAGACCCATACGTTTTCCGATTGGCTAGTGCCCTATGTCTTGGGAGTAGGCGTCGAAGACCTCGAAGAATATTATTTGGGCGGCCTTCCCGATCTTTCATCCTTTTTGGAGCGCGATGGCGAATCTTTTAAAATTAATTTTGAAGTGTTCCGGGAACTTACCGAAAATCATCTGACTGCATTTGGAAAACAACTTCGAGCGGCGATCAACGGAAAAACATTTATCGATTTAGGTTGTGGCATTTCTTCACGGTCGATCGTCCCTCGTCTCTTGGCCCAAGCTTTTTCTGCCAAGGCCTATATCGGAGTTGATCTACTGAATGTTAGTAACGAGATCCGTGAAAATGAATTTTTAGAATGGGGCCCTTTTAAATCTCAATTTATTAAAGAAGATATTTTAACCTTCTTAAAAAGTTCAAAGCGAGAAGCGCCCAGTGTTTATTTTTTAGCAGGCCTTGAGCTTGAAAAAAATGTTCCGAGCAGCGATCAATATATAAAAGATCTCTCGTCTGAGCTCACCCGTTTAACATCCCCAAAAGACTTTATCATCCTTGGTGCGGGAACCGTGGATTTGAAATTGAACAAAAAAGAATTTAAACTCGTTTACTCAGATCAATACCAAGAAATGTTTCAAAGAAAATCAAATTGGTTTTGGTGATTAAGTTTGCTTTTTTCCAATCCACTTTTCGACACTCGGCGGTTGATAATTTCTAAACTTCTCAAGAAGTGAAAGGGGAGAAGTATCCACCAAAATCATTTCACGAACTTCTGCCTGCATGAGCCCTTCGTTCACGCAGTGATCGAACTGGGCGATGAGTGAGTTGTAGTAACCTTTAATATTTAAAAATCCACAGGGCTTTTTATGGAGACCCAGTTGGGCCCATGTAAGTACCTCACAGATTTCTTCTAAGCTTCCAAGCCCTCCCGGAAGAGTAATAAATCCGTCGGAGAGATCAAACATCATCTGCTTTCGCTCATGCATCGAGTCAACGATATAAAGTTTTGTGAGCCCTTTATGCGAAACTTCTTTTTTTTCTAAAACTTTTGGGATGACACCAAAAACTTGACCACTCGATTTAAGTACCGAGTCCGCCGTTGCACCCATGATGCCTACACTTGCACCGCCGTAAACGAGTGCGAGATTTTGGTTCACAAGTTCTTCTCCGAGAAGACGGGCGGTTTCGAGGTAGACAGGGTCATTTCCAGGATTCGAGCCACAAAAAACACAGATAGTTTTCATAAATCTAGCGATCTCCATAAATACCAAGCGGCCGTTGTTCGATGTGGACGCCATATTTCTCCAAATTCAAGAATAGCTTTTGGAGGCGGCATCTCTTTCTGTTTATAGATCTGGCCAAACGCTTTTCGAATGGCAAAGTCCGTTGCGGGAAGAACGTCCGGGCGACCAAGTTTGAAAATTAAAAGCATTTCTACCGTCCAACGACCAATGCCTCGAACAGAAGAAATTCGCTCCACAATTTCGTCATCCGTCATTTTTTCGATCTGTTTCAGTGTAGGGATCACGCCGTCGAGCATTTTTTGCGATAAATCTTTAATGGCCGCCGTTTTAGCTCCAGACAACCCCGCACTTCGAAGAGTTTTATCGGGTGTATTCAGAAAATCTTCAGGTTTTGGGAATTTCCGCTTTGGAAAGAGCACTAATACACGCTTGAAAATAGTTGCAGCAGCTTTACCGTGAAGTTGTTGATAAACAATTGCTTCAACGAGAGCGGCGAAAGGACTTTGCTTTAACTCAGGCTTCAGACGCATAGGACCCACTTTTTTAATGAGGCGCGCCATTCTTTTATCATTTTTTTTGATATGTCGAAGGGCGTTTGCGGTCACTAGAGAGAACCTAACCAGGTTTGGCTCAAAAATCCAATCAAAGGAGATGCGTAGTCTAGGCGATTATCTTAAAATCATGATGATGAACTCAAATTGGTCTCACTCCTACTTTCAGTGGCTTATCCGACATCGTCGCAGTTTCAATCTGTTTATTCTTTTAATAACAATCGTTTCGGTATTTTTCGCCAGCCACCTGAAACTTAGAACAAATTTTTCAGAACTCCTGCCAAAAAAACTTCCGAGCGTTGTCGCTTTGAACGAAGCTGCCGAGAGACTTGGAGGAACCAGCCTCCTCAGCATAGGAATCGAAAGTCCCAATTTCGAATCCAATCGAAAATTCGTCGAAGCTCTAGCTGAAAATTTAAAGCCCTATCTCGGAAATTCTATCCGCTTTTACGAATATAAATATGACGACGTTCAAGAATACATTCACAAATACGGTCTTCAATATTTAAGTCTTGAAAACTTGAGACGGATGACTAGCGATTTAAAAAGTGAAATCGAACAAGGAAAAGACGAAGCGATTGGGCTTGGTTTAGATGAAGGCCCTTCAGTCGAAAAAAAATTAACTTCCAATGATTTAGAAAACGATTTAGATCCGCAGTTTAGATCTTATTTAAAATATCGAGATGCTTATTTGAGCGCTAAAGAAGGAAAACTTCTGGTGATCTCTTTGAGACCCACAGGCTCTAGTTTGAGTATCGATGACAGTGTGAAACTCGTTAATCAAATTGAGACGCTCATCAAACAGATGAATCCAAAATCTTATCACCCTCAGATGGAAGTCAATTTAACGGGTAGTGTAAAAACTTCTATTTCAGAATTTCAAACCATTAAACAAGATATCGTGGGCACTGCAGTCCTTTTAGTTGCTCTTATTCTCATCACTCTCTTTTTATTCTTTTGGTCGGTGAAACTTATTCTCTTTTTGTGTGCAAACCTTCTTTTTGCCGTAGCGTGGACTTTTGCTCTAACTGAAATTCACATCGGTTATTTGAATACACAAACAGCTTTTCTTGGAAGTCTTGTGGTGGGCACAGGGATTAATTACGGCATTATTTTTCTGTACCGTTTTTTAGAAAGAAGGCGGGCGGGCGTGCCTCTGGTAACGGCGATCGAAGAATCGATCGGGGCGACAGCCATCGGAACTTTAATCGCATCGTCGAGCACGGCGGCTGCTTTTTTAAGCTTACTGCTTGCTCAAAATAAGGGGCTCT
>JAQBPA010000254.1 GCA_028287765.1 Bacteriovoracaceae bacterium | reverse complement strand
TTTTTCGATGAGTGGTCAAAGAAATGTAAGTGGTGTCTTAAATAATTAAAACACGCGACAAGTGAGTCATTCGCTCTAAAGTGCGACTCGCATGCACACTTAAAATCTCTTCGGCATGCACTCTCTCATTTGAAAAAAGCCGATATGCACCTTTCGCATCCGCCCAATTTTCGCACGCATGATTGATCGACGATAAGGGCTGTGCAGCCAAATGCTCCGCCGTCTTGATAAATCGCTTCTTTAGCCGCGGATCCCCAAACTCTATATCCTTAAATTCCTTCGCCACCCACTTACAGTCCTCTTTCATTTGCCCCCTCCTTGGCAAATTCTAAAAACTATTCCTCTTCACCTCAACTACTTGTGGGTAATAGAAAGACTTTAGGAGCCAGGTAGAAATCTTACCTGGCTCCTAAAGTAAAAACGCAAACGAACTTCAGATACTTTGGACAAATATCTCAAGCGTATTCTTCTGCATTATAGATTTGCGTTCCTTAATCGATCATCGAATTTTCACACGCTGCGCTTCTCGGGGCATTAAAAATGCCATTGCAATTTTTAGACTTTTTGCTTCCCTCTTCCAATTTTTCCTGAGAAGTCTATACTTTGAGTATGCATTGCGGCAGGGGAACATTTTTTTTAGTAATATTTATGGGGGCTCTCCTCTGTCGAAGTTTCGCGTTGGCCTCGACTACTCATCAGACGTTTTCAGATAAATATCACTCCCGGGTTTCGATTCAGAAGGGTTCCTCGATAGAAGAGATTAAGGTTCGAAAGAGCAAACGTCGTTCTTCATTTACGGCTCATCAAGTTTCTTTGGTCGGGATTTCAACGTTTCAATTTGATTCCCAGACTTCAGAAGTCGGTAAAATTTTCACAGCTGACGTTTTCATCAAATCTCTTACTTACGATACAGATCCGTATCCACCACGCGCCTAAAATTTAATTCGTATTTTACGTTTAAGTATTTAGCGCTTTTGGGGGATGTCCTATGTTCAGTCCTAAAGAGAATGAACAAGAAGAAAAATTAGAAATCGATAAAGGTCTTCCGTGGTTTGCCATTCGTAATCCGCATTTTGTCGTTGTCGCCTGTTTGTTGATTACTATTCTGGGAATTCTTTCCGTTGTTGGCCTTCCCAAAGATCTTCTTCCTTCTGCAAATTTGCCGGCGGTTCAGATTTTATCGTTTTATTCGGGAATGCCGGTCGAACATGTCGAGAAGAATCTCACGTCCCGTTTTGAGCGCTACACTGGTCAGGCAATTGGAATCGAACGGCAAGAATCAAAGTCCCTGGTGGGTGTCAGCATTGTGAAAAACTTTTTCAATTCTGCAGTCGATCTGAATTCGGCTATTTCGCAAACGACATCTTTGGTGATGTCGGTCTTGAGAAGACTTCCTCCGGGAACTCAACCTCCACTGATTTTGCCGTTCGATCCAATGGCCGCGGTTCCACTGGGCCTTGTCGCTGTGAGTGGCGAAAAAAGTTCGAAGGAACTATACGATATCGCGCGCTATGATGTTCGAAATACGATTCAATCGATTAAAGGCGCGATGGCACCCACGGTGATGGGCGGCGCAGAACGTCAGGTAGTTGTCTTTCTTGATCCGGCAAAACTAACGCGATTTAATTTTTCTCCTCTTGATGTGATTCAAAAACTTGAGCGTTTGAATACATTCATTCCGTCTGGGGACGTAAAAATTGAAAATCTCGATTATCAGATTTTAAGTAACGGTCTAGTCGACAAAATTTCTGATATGAACGACTTTCCACTTCGATCCGAAAATGGAGTCACCATTCGTCTCAGGGATCTTGGAAATGCAACCGACGCGAATAAAATTCAGACGAATGTGGTTCGAGTAAATGGAAAAGATCAAGTTTACGTTCCCATTTATAGGCAACCGGGAGCGAATTCGATCGCCATTATTGATAATGTAAAAACCTCGCTTGTATCTCTTCAAAAGCGATTGGGAGATTTTTCATTCCGATTAGTGGCAGATCAGTCGTCATTCATTCGAAGAGCCATTTCGAGTATCGCCGAAGAAGCAGTGATCGGCGGCGGCCTTGCGGCTCTCATGGTGCTTCTCTTTTTAGGAAATCCTAATGCAACACTTGGGATTTTGTTATCTCTTCCGCTTTCACTCCTCTGTGCATTTCTCGGTCTTCGAGCTTCTGGAGAAACCATTAATGCGATGACGCTCGGAGGGCTTGCGCTTTCTGTCGGCGTTTTAGTCGATAACTCGATTGTCGTTTTAGAAAATATAACTCAAAAAATTAGTTCCGGTTCACTTCCGTTTCATGCGTCACTTCGTGGTGCAACTGAAGTGAGTATGCCAGTGCTTGCAGCTACTCTCTCTACGCTCGTCGTTTTTTTTCCGGTCATTTTTCTTGGAGGCATCGTCAAAATTCTTTTTAGTGCACTTGCTAAGTCCGTCATGTTTGCGATGATCGGATCCTACTTCATTTCTTTGACGGTCATTCCACTTTTTGCATCGAAGATGTTAAAACCAGATGGGTCAAAGCGCGCCCAAGGCCGTTATTCGAAAAAAATTCATGAACTTACAGAAAGAGTAATCGATTTTTACGCTCGTTGGCTCTCACGGGCCATTCGATTCAGAAAATCTGTTTTGCTCTGCACATTTCTTTTTATCGTTGCAGCCGGAAGCCTGGTCTTTCATGTGGGAACTGAACTTTTTCCGCGTGCCGATGCTGGAAATTTTATGCTCGAGCTTCGTCAGCGGACGGGTACAAGAATTGAAGTAACCGAGAGATTTGCCGATGAGATCGAACAAAAATTAAGACAGTGGATTCCCGAAGAAGATCTTTCGATGATCATTACGAACGCAGGAGTTTACTACGGGTTTCCTGCAGCATTCACTCCAAATTCTGGTCCGCAAGATGTTTTTTTTAATATCGAACTTAAAGAAGATCGAAAATTCACTTCACAGCACTACGCCAAAGAAATCCGAAAAAAGATGCAAGAGCTGTATCCTGATATTGACGTAGGAATTGAGTTGGGGGGGCTTTTAACTTCGGCACTGAATGGTGGTTTGAAGTCTCCGATTAATATTCAAATCGAAGGCCCCTCCTATGAGCAATCGTATTCGATCGCAAAAAATCTTCTGAAACAATTTAAAAATTTAAAAGGCGCTGCGGATGTTCGAATCCAAGAACGAATGGACGCCCCACAAATCTATCTGAACGTTAAGAGAAATACTGCAGGGGAGCTTGGTCTTACAACGGATGAAATTGTAAAAAATACGGTGAGTGCAGTCAGTGGAAGTTCGACTTTTAATCCAACGATATGGGTCGATCCTAAAAATGGAATCGATTATTTGCTTGGCGTTCAATTCAGAGAAGATCAGGTCGCTAGCATTGATCAGCTCGCAAGCATTCCGATCACTGGGTTTCACCAAGATCGAAGTGTTGCTCTTAAAAATATTGTAGAAATATCTAAATCCAAAGGTGCTAGTGAAATAAATCACGTTAATTTAAAGCCCGTTGTGAATATTTATATGGACGCCGAAGGTCGAGACATCGGAGGTCTTTCAAAAGACGTTCAAAAAACGATTGATCAATCAAATATTCCGGACGGATACACTGCAAATATTCGCGGCGAAATTAAGGAGATGAATTCAGCCGTCGGTTCTTTGGGCGGAGGCTTCATTCTTGCAGCTATTTTAGTTTATCTCATCTTGGTCGTTCAGTTTCGTTCGTTTTTGATTCCAACGATCATCATGACTACGGTTCCGATGGGGCTTGTAGGAATTATTCTGATGCTTGTTCTTACAAATACTTATTTTAGCATTCAGGCAGCCATTGGTGCGATTTTTATGATTGGAATCGCCGTCGCAAACGGAGTGCTCCTGATCGAATTCATGATGCATAAATTAAATGAAACATCAGACGTGAGTGATGCGGCGGTCGGCGGAGCGAAAGCAAGACTTCGTCCCATCTTGATGACTTCATTAGCTTCGATTCTAGGTCTTGTTCCCATGGCGATTGGTTTTGGCCATGGATCGGAGGCCAATATTCCGCTCGGCAGGTCGGTCATTGGCGGGCAAATTCTCTCAACCACTTTGACTCTCTTCATTGTCCCCATTTTGTTTACGCTTCTTATAAAAAAGCGAAATGGCCCAGTTCATATCAGCCCATCGCTGCAAGAAATTGAAAAGGGAGAACCGGCATGAAACATCTCTATCTTTTGCTCATTCCCATTTTATTTCTTTCTGGGGGCTCAGGATTTTCTGCAGAAGTGAGCTTGTCAGAAATTTTAGTGAAGGCAGAAAAATTTAGTCATCTTCTTTCAGCCGCTCAACTGAATGAAACGGCCGCTCGTGCTAATGTCGGATTAGCTCGTTCGGATTATTTTCCGACTTTAGATTTTGAAGCGGTTGATTCAACTGGATTTGCTGCATCGAGCAATCTTTCGGGCATAACGGGAATTCCGGGTTCGCCTTATCGAAAGGGCGCAAGTCTCGGCGCGGTTTCGAGAATAAACATTTGGGATTTTGGAAGGACATTTTATTCTACTGAATCTGCTTCGTATGAGGCCAATGTTGAAAAATATCGAAGCCAAATCACAGAGGCAGAAGTTGATTTAGAAGCAGCCAAAACATTTTTTGATTGTGTTCGCACGAAGACACAAATGGAAAATTGGCAAATCATTTTAGATCAAGCGAGAGTAGTCTCAGAGGAGGTTCAAAAATATATAGCGACGGGACAACGAAGTGTCGTCGATAAATATCTTTCGGAATCTCAAGTCGAAGAGGCGTTTACGCAGAAGGCTGATTTTGAAAAGAAATCTGATTTAGAAGCTCGTCAGCTTTCAATTTTAACGGGAATAGATTACGCCGAAATTTCGTGCCCGATACTTTCAAAACTCAGCAAAATTGATGCTTCAGCCATTAGTGACAACGGAAAAAATCCGGATGTGCTCGTTGCCACTGAGCAGGCTCACGCCGAAGAAGCACGTGCTTCGCATGCAAAGGCTGAACGTCTACCCAAACTTTTTGCTGGAGCGAGCGCTGGAATCATGCAGGACGTGCGATTGGTGCGTGAAAAAAACTATTCCATTGGTATAGGTCTAGAAATTCCACTTTTTGAAGTGAAAGCTTATTACAAAATAAAGCGGGCCGAAGCGCTTTCTTCTGGAAGGCAATTTTTAATTGAAGCGGCTAAAGAGAGAGTCGATCAAACGAACGCGAAGTACGATAAAATCATTTTGTCCTCGCAAGCTCGACTCGAGCATCTTCAAAATGAGCTCAAACTTGCCGAAGAGGGCTTTCAAATTGCGAAGCGAAGATATTTTAAATTTCAAGGCACGCTGGTTGACGTTCGCGAGACACTCAGAAATCTGACGCGCACTCGAATTCAAATTGATGATTCTCAAATTGATTTTATGGAGGCTTCAGCAGCAAAAATTTTATTTAATGGCCGCACTTCTATTTTGAAAGAAGGAAAATAGAAGAGAAAAGCATAGATAAAAAAATATATTTTCAGTTTTAAATCGGAATTTCTTCCGCGATGATCTCGCATTGTCTTCTTTCAAAAAAATATTTTTTTGAACTCAATCATCCATTGATATCATCGCAAAAAATTAGATAAAACTTAAGGTGAACAGAATCGGAGACAGAAATTATGCTGAAACTAATTATTATTTTTTTACCGCTTATTTTTATGATGAGTTGTGCTGATGATGATCACCAATCAAGTCGAGATCGAGTGAATGCGCAGAATAACGCCACTGCAGAAGCAAAGAAGCAGGAACTTCTTCAGGCGGAAGGTACTTATTCTGGTAAGCTTCACATGGAAAAACTAAATCAGGATGTTGATGTGATTTTTAATCTGAAACGCTTCACAGAAAACATTCGAACTCCTCAGGCTGATCAACCGAATGAGACGGTACAGATTTCGAAACTTGCGGGAACCATTTCATTTCCCATTTTAGATCATTCTGATGGCAAAGATATCGATATGCTTTCGGATAGCAATTTCACTGTGCTTCTGAACGCCATGGGTCGTTACCGACGAGTGATGATTGATTACGGAGATTTCAATACTAAAACTTTGGAACTCAATCTGCCCTACCAAGTGCCAGGATATAGTCAGGGAAATTTTGGCGAATTTACCGGAGAACTCTCAGGTGATGCCTACGCTGGAAATTGGTACGCGAAACCCTACGGGACCGTCGGAAACTTTGTAGTGATCAGGCAAAATACTTCATCCGCGGGGGCGCAACCATGAGTCGGATCTCGATAGTGATTTTGCTTTTCGGCACGCTTTCAAGCTGCGGGCCAGGAAGTGGAGAAGTTTTCAAGAACGCAACTCAAGCTTCGCATAGCGCGACTCTTCCGAGCTCGAGCATCTCGGATTCGGCGGGCGCTTTGCACTCACCCAAAATGGTCTATTTTGGAGAAGCGATCAGCGACGATACAGATAGTATTAAACTTCGCGGGATTGGTTTTTTATCCGTGGATGCAAAAACGACCAGCCCTTTTGGAGCGATTGAGTATCAGCCAGTGATTTCGTTGCTAGAAAGTTCAACTTACTTTTCCACTTCTTCTGGCCTCTCCTATATTTCAGAAAATGCCGGACAAAGTAATTTACAAATTTTGAATGCGGATAACTTTCGATCTGAGTCTGTTCTTTCTTTTAACGAGAAGCCTACGAATATGGCTGTTTCGACCAAGCTTGATTGGATTTCCTGGGTGAACGCACAAGGAAATGTCAGTTTTATTTCTCTTCCAGGAAAGGTCAAAAAAAGTTTGGACTTAGCAGGGCTTCCGGCTGAGACAGTGAGATCAAGTGATTCTGGAAAAAGCATTTTAGTAGGCACTCGTTCGCGTACCTATATTTTTTCAAAATGGGGAATATTAGAGGATTCGTTCGATGGAATCGAAGGTGCTTTAAGTGCGGACGATAAAAAACTTGCTGTGGTTCGGTATGCGGGACCTAGAGCAGGTACTCTCGATATATTAAATAGAGAAAACGGAACGTCTGTGCTCTTGAGCTCGGTGGGAGTTCTTGACGAAACACATCATGAACTTTCATGGAATCAGAGTGGTAGCGAGATTGCTTCATGGGTTCAGCTTCCGACAGGAGCAAAGGAACTCAGAGTGTTTGCTTTAGGAGAGAAGACAGAAGATAAAATCTCGTCAATCGAAGTGCCGCCGTCTGTCTCAAAAGGTGTGATCTGTCCGACTTGGATTGGTTCGGATCTTGTTTTTTCAAGTTTAAATCATCAGAGACTTTCGGTGCATCGAAGTCGAAAGGGATCTCAGGGATGGAATATCAGTATTTTCGTGGAGCCTGCGAAAGAGAGGGAGGCTTATGTTTGTCCGACAGTTTGGTAGCTCTTTGTTCATTTCAATTTGCTTTTGGATTTCAGTCGCTAGCGCAGCCGAAGTGGATACGTCTAGCGAAGTAGTTCGAAAACCTAGCCTTTCTCACGGGCAGTTCTTAAATCTTATGGCGGGCGCGTTTCAACCAAGCTCGATTGAATTGAAAAATTTGGATTATACATATCGATACGATGACGATTCTAAAAGTAGTTTTGTCGTAGAAATAAGTCGCGACTTTCGACTTTTTAAAACTCTTGGTCAGGCATTTTATATTAATTTGAGTTTCAACTATAGTTTGCTCCGAATGAGATTACCGTCGGATTATCCTGGGAATCTTGGGCGACAGTCTTTAAATCTAAATCTTTTCGGGATGGCTGCTCGTGTGGAAGATTCCTGGGAAAATTTTCCGTGGAAGAGGCTGGTTCCTTTTTTAGACGGCGGTTTTCAATACACGTACTATAGCCAGTCGGGTCTCTCAGATATTGAGACCGTCGATGGAGGTGTGGGAAATTTTGTTTTGGGTGGAGGTCTTCGGTTTTGGATGAATCCATCGACTTCTTTAGAATCGAAAGTCGATTTTTCTCTTCCCGTTTTTCTCCTGGCAAAAGTGAATCATATGTTTGGAACTGACTCAGCGCTTAATCTTGAATCGACAAGCTTTTTGGGCGGCCTCACGATGGAGTTTTAATATTGATGAAAGCAAGATTTAGAAATCTCTTCTTTGTTTTCACATCCGTTGGATTTCTTTCTGGTTGTGGAAATCCAGAATTAGAGTCAGCTCTTGGTCATTATCAAGGCCTACTCACTTTGAAGACAAAACATGGAGTTGATCAGAAGCTGGTCGTCGCGGATTTATCGAATAATTCGAACCAAAGGGCTCTTCTAAAAGTGAAGACCGAGGAAGGGGATCGACACTGGGAATTTTCGATTTCAAAAGATAAAAATGATGAAATTTGGCTCGATAAAACTGCGCTGAAAAAAGTTTCTGAGCATTGTTTTTCTCAAAAAGACGAAGCCTCGGATTTGTACGTTCGAGTTTGCCTCGAAAAAGGGGAGATCAGATTTTATAAAAGAGAGTCGACGGATGAATTCAAATTAAGACTCAATAAACCTGAAATAAAATCCGAACTTCATTTTGAGGCACCCACGCATTACACAAAAGAAGAGTTAATTCGGCGTGCAGTTGAGGACGGATTTGATAGTCAACTTCGATTAGAAGAAGCGAGGCGGGCGCGCCTTTCGATGGAAATGGCGTATTTAGATCTTACGCCAAAAATTTCTGGAAATACGATTTTGAATTTCTTCTCTGCTTCTTTAGTGGGGCTTGTTCGAGCTGCAGTGGATCTAGCTCCATTTGCTTTTCCCAAAAATTGGGATGAGGCATCACGTCAAAAATACTTAGCTAAGGCAAAAACTTACGAACTTGATCTAGCGCGACTTGATTCTGCTAGCGTCGTGGAGGGTTTATGCTTCGGCACAGATCGAGATGTTCGGGTGATAGAAAGTTTGACAAAGAGTCTTCGAGATATAGAAAAAATTAGAGATGAAATTCTCGAGCGGGAAAGAATCGGCGGCATTCTTCAAGTGGGCAGTTCCTATGATATCCGCTCAGTCATGAATTCAATCGAGAAGGATTTGGTTCACCTGAAAGAAACTCTTCAAAGCGATCATGCTTTTTTGGCAGATGCTGTCGGATTCATGAATCCCGAGGCCATTCAGTCGATTGAAGTGAAACGCAATCTCATTCCAGATGTTCCAACAATATCTGGCCGAAGAAAATCTGCGGAAATCGCGGTTCGTCAGTCGTTCGAACTGCGAGAAGTAGATGCATTAATTCAAGCTGCAAAAGAAAATAAGAAGGGAATTCTCTTCGGCTGGATTGATCCGTCTTCAGGTTCTAATCATGCACTCGGTTTGGGTTTAGGCGCTGATTTCATGATTGCCGCTTCGGAAGTAAATGAGCTGGGCATTAAACGCGAAAAGCTATCTCAGGGAATCATCAGAAAAGTCTATGAGACCATGGACAAAATTAATGAGGCTTCTGAATCATACAAACTTGCTGAGGAGGGAATCGCCATTCAGGAGCAAAGAATCGATCGATATTTAACGAATCTTCAAATTGGAATTGACGTTCGAATGACGGATCTCGCAAACGCTCTTGAGGGCCTTGCCAAGAACAGAGTTGATCGAATTGTCTCTGAAGTTTCGTACGATGCTGCGCAGTCTCATTTGAATCGACTTTTAATATCCGGCCCCTATTCTGAAATCATTCACCCTGAGTAAAAAGACCCCTCGCTTTGAACGCGTCTAGTGGACGAGGAGCAGGATTTCGACGGTTATATTTTAAAATTGCATTTATTATTGAGAATGATTATCAATATCAACTCTGGGATATAAGGAGATTATGAATCGAAGTGTGAAATTAGGATTTTTAGCAGGTTGGCTTGTCTCAACAGCTCTCTATGCCCAGGAATCCATTGAGAATG
Source organism: Bacteriovoracaceae bacterium (assembly GCA_028287765.1). GTDB lineage: Bacteria > Bdellovibrionota > UBA2394 > UBA2394 > UBA2394 > JAQBPA01. The sequence goes on along the minus strand of JAQBPA010000254.1, from coordinate 1,511 downwards.
CACGTGCTCTGCCTAGCTATGTAAACGCTAAAAAAGCATGCGCATATTTATTACGTACAATCGACAATCACGAAAATGGCACGGCCGGAAATGAAGACTTACAGGCGGCTTTAACGAATGCGACTGTAGAAACTGAGAAAATCGGAGTGTTTCAAAACCAACCGTCGACCGACAAAAAATTATTTTTCAGACGCCGAGACTACGAAAGCCAACGACGGGTGCAGAAGGCTTTGACCATTCTCAAAGAAAACCTTGCTGAGCCACCCAGTTTGAAAGAACTTGCACGACGAGTTGGATGTAGCTCCTTCTATTTGAGTCGTATTTTTACTCAGACGACCGGCAAGACAATCTCGGCTACGCTTCGAGACCTGCGCATTGAGAGAGCGGCAAACTTATTGCGCGAAGGACGCATGAACGTTACCGAAGTCGCCACGGAGGTGGGCTATTATTCCGTGAGTCATTTCAGCAGTGTATTCCATGAGACGATTGGTTGCTGTCCGAGACTCTATCCTGTCAATTGATGGTCTTACAGCTCGACATCTCGATTTGATTAAATTGAAAGCTAAAAGCTTACGAAAGTAGATAAGATTCGAGTGCAAAATTGTTTTAAACCCGTGCGCGACACCCATTTTTCTAGCGGCATTTCATTTTTGGGTTGGCTTTCCAATTCTTTAATTATTCTCAGATAGTGTTCAGCCTTCGATGATTTTGCTCAGGAAAGGATTTCTAAAATGTTGGAATGAGTATTTCGGTAATCAATTGTTTCTCTGGAGTGGTCTTCGGATCACTGACATAATTTTCGATATTGAAATCATCTCTCCGCTGAATTTTTTTCTCAGAGATAATTTCAAAAACACGTCCACATGCTTTAGGCAAATCAGAATACGGTCCCGTTAATACGAAACAGATGTATTTACCGCCTTCAAATTTTGTATATTGAAGTCCTTCTAATAATTTTGCTGGCTTTTCAGATACCGCCACTCCGGCCCGATAGGTCATTTTATTTGGTTGAATTTTATAGAGACTCATATTTCCCATGATTTTGTTGGTTTCGCTAATCGTAGGAATTAGCTTATGCAAACTTTGCCAAGCCTGCGGCGCGGTTTCCTGGAAAGGGCCCATTTTCTCTATATAAATATAATGAGTTTCTGGCCACGTGGTTACTTCAGGTTTCTGAATAAGATTCATCATGTCCCTCCAGTTCCAATCATAATTCTTGTTAGAAAATATATCTACAATTTTAGAGAGTGCATCTCTTCGGATGCAGCCGTTGTGCTGTGTTTGAAATCCGGCCGCTTGCGGTGAATTCGCGAAACATATAGACGGATTGCCGATTGTTTTTTTCTCAGACATAAAATTATTACGAAAGCATTAGGTGAGACCTGAGTCGGAGGTAGAGAGAACTGGTCAGAACTATATTAAAATACTGTTCTCAAGAAGCTCACGCCCGTCGAATGAAACTTGAGTTGAAGCGAAAAGGAGAAATTACAAAAATGGAAGTGATTCGAAGA
>JAQBPA010000208.1 GCA_028287765.1 Bacteriovoracaceae bacterium | reverse complement strand
ATTTTCGGGCAAGGAGCCATTCGATGTCATCCCTTCGTTGAAAAAGAAATGAATGCGGTTGCTAAAGGGGATCTCGTTGCCTTTGATCGGGCGTTTTTTGGACATATTTGTTTTACGATCGCAAACGTATTTCGCGCAAAATGGTATGCGCTCACTGGTGCGAGTTTTGCATCGGCGCCTTCCGTTCCTAAAGTGAAATGTTATTTCAAACAGCTTACTCGCATGAGCACGGCGTTCGCCGTATTTGCGGATATTGCGATGGGCGCTCTCGGTGGCGATTTAAAACGAAAAGAGAGACTGAGTTCTCGATTTGCAAACATTCTCGCTTGGATGTATTTAGCTTCGTCTTCGCTCAAATATTACGTCGATCGCGGACAACAACAAAAAGATTTAATTTTTGTGCGATGGTGTTGTCAGTACTCCCTTCATCAAATCGGTCTTTCGTTTAACGGGTTGTTCGAAAATTTTCCCAATCGATTGGCCGCCTTCGCTGCGAAGCTTGTGACTTTTCCGTTCGGCATTTCTTACCGTCCGCCTTCCGATTCATTAACCGCCGAGCTTTCTTTGGCACTTCTTTACGACGAGCAAGTAAGAGACGAGCTTACGCTTCAGGCGTACCGTCCTTTAGCCACTGAGCAAGGTCTTGGTCGACTCGAATGGGCGCGCACAAAGGTGCTTGCCGCTAAATCTGTAGAAACAAAAATCAAGGCAGCCGTGAAAGCCAAAAAATTAGATAAGGCTCCAAAAAATAATGTCTCCGAGCGTGCGCTTAAGGCCGGAGTGATTAGCCAGGCAGAGTTTAATTCTTTTTCTGAGGCCGAAAAAGCTCGAGACGAAGCGATTCAAGTGGACGCGTTTAATTCGCTTCCGGCTGCAGTATGAATTAGACAAACAGTCTGAAGGCGAATCTGGCCGAAAAAGCGATGATGACTGAGTTATTTTTTATTTTTCAAATCGTAAGGACAGTTTAAACAATCGTTTTCACAGCAGTACCCACGGTCGAGATGAAACTTAGCCGTGAAAACTAAAAGTCCGTTCTCATTCGTATAATAATCTACACCTTCGATGAGTTCTTTATCGCTCAAGGATTGCAGTCACTCCCATTCCTCCCGCAGTACAAATCGAAACCAGTCCACGGCCACTCCCTTTTTTTTCTAAAGCTTTCGCGAGAGTCGCAACGATTCGACTTCCCGTGGCAGCAAAAGGATGGCCGAGTGCAACGCTCCCGCCGTTCACATTCAGTTTAGCGCGATCGATGGAACCCAGAGCATTTGAAAGTCCTATGCGATTTCTGCAAAAATCTTCGGACTCCCAAGCTTTCAGAGTGCAAAGAACTTGCGCTTCGAAGGCTTCGTGAATTTCATAAAAATCAAAATCTTGCAGCTTTAATTGGTTGCGGGCGAGAAGGCGAGGGATAGCGTAAGCCGGCGCCATAAGAAGGCCTTCTTTTTTGTCTATATAATCGACAGCAGCGACTTCTGCATCCACGAAGTAAGCTTCTATTTTCCAGCCCATTTTTTTTGCTTCATCTTCAGAAGAAAGAAGTACAGCGGACGCTCCGTCTGTGAAGGGAGTAGAATTTCCAGCTGTAAGCGTTCCGTTCGCAGGATCAAAGGCAGGTTTTAGCTTTGAGAGCTTCTCTAGAGTTGTGTCTCGTCTCAGAAACGAATCCTGTTTTAATCCTTCGTACTCCAAAACTAAATCTTTATAGAAACCCGAGTCATACGCTCGAAGACCATTTTGATGACTAAGCAGAGCGAGCTCATCCTGTGCCTTACGAGAAATTTTCCATTCTTTAGCCATGAGCTCACAATGTTCACCCATTGAAAGACCTGTTCTCGGCTCAACAATGCCAGGCTTCGCTGGTTTTAGTTCCGCAAAACGAAATGACTTTAAAATATTTAATTTATTCAGCAGTCCCTTGGTTTGTGCAAAGCTCACAATTTTTTTTGCGAGCTTTCGACTGATTTCGAGCGGTAAATCCGAATTTGTATCTACTCCACCCGCGATTCCGCATTCGATTTGCCCGGCGCGAATTTTATTTGCGATTTGGAGCGTGGTCTCCAAGCTTGTTCCGCAAGCTCTTTGAACGTAGGCAGCCGGAGTTTCGGGAGCCAGTCCACTTCCTAAAACGGATTCACGAGCAAGATGCCAATCCATGGAATGATTAATGACGGCACCGAGGAGAACGTCGCCTACTTTTTTTCCTTTAAGTCCGTAACGAGACGTAAGTTCTTGCAGAACAAACGTCATCATATCTTGATTTGTTTTGGATGAATAATTTGCGAAGGATCGAACGAATGGAGTTCGTACACCACCAATAATACCTACTTTTTTCATTCTTCAAAGATACATTAAGCACTCTCGCTGTTAAAGAATTGCTTTTTAGAATTCTGTGGAAAATTTATTCGCTATAGGATTTGTCAGAAGATCCCCACCAAGTAGGTTTCGGGACTTCTTCAAAAATGTCTTCGAGTCGTACGTTATCGAGATCCTCGTAACTACAACTAAGATGAAATTCAACTCCGCGAGCGTTGATGAGGATGAATTCTTTCTTTAGCTTTGGGAAACAGTCAACTTCTTTAGAAAGCTGATAAATATCTCCAAGCCTCAAGGCAGCTCGATGGAAGTTCTTTCGGTATCGGTAGAATTGTTTGGGAGTAAAACTCATATAAAATCTTTAACTGAGAAACAGTTTTTATACAATTTTTCCAGCCATTTTGTCCTGCTGATTGCAATAGAACTAAGTCTGGTAGAGCGAAGTAGAAACAGGGAGTTCTAACCTTAGTCGTTAGGCGAGACTGTAGCCGATGCGTTAAGTTGATTTAATGCATTCTGATAAATGGTTTTCAATTTTATAAAATTTACAAACAAAAGGAGAACACTATGGCCACCGCTAAGAGCGAACATAAAACAACTGATTTAAATGTTTTTGAAAAGCTTTCGAAAGATCATAGAAAAGTGGAAAGCCTTTTTAAAAAATTATTAGTGACTGACGATGAAGATACTGAGCGCGAAAGTATTTTTAACGATATTTACCGTGAACTCGAAGCTCATACACAGGCGGAAGAGAAACTATTTTATCCTCGAACCGAAGAAAGCGATATGACTCACTATCTGACTCTTGAAGCGTATGAAGAACATCGTCTCGTAAAGCAACTACTCGATGAATTAAAAGACGCCGACAAGAATACTGAAGAATGGTGTGCGAAAGCAGAGGTTCTAAGCGAGCTTTTCAAGCTTCATGTCCGTGAAGAAGAAGATGAAATTTTTCCAAAGGCGAAAAAAGTCATTATGAAGGATGAGTCGATTGATTTGGCCCAGGAAGTAGAAAAAGAGGAAGAATCCGTTAAACACTCTTTAGAAGCCGCTTAAATATTTATTTCGAATGGCGTTGAAAATCATCAATCAAGATTTTCGCCTTCTTAAACTCTTTTCTCTTTTTATTATTTTTTTGATACCTCAATTTCTTCTGGCGAAAGCAGAGCGAATCGAGAGCATCGTGGTTCAAAATAATAAAAAAGCAAAAACGGACGCTATTTTAGCGAAGAGTGGTCTTTTTATTAATCAAGAGATTACGGAAGTCCTTCTCAAAGAAGCAAAAGAAAAATTAGGTTCCAATATTATTTTTGAGGAAGTAAGGGTATCTCAAAAACCGGGCTCTGATTCTATGCACTCGATTATTGTTATTTGGGTCAAAGAAAAAATATCTTGGTTTGTGGTTCCCTCATTTTCTTTTTCTGAAGGGACTTATTCGGGAGGGGCGACTTATGTGGAGAGTAATCTTTTTGGGAGATTTAAAAGAATTCTTCTGTTTGCAGACTATGGAAATCAAGCGCGTCATGCGGTGTTTGCCTATCGCGATCCGTCTTTGTTCAGTTCCGCATTTATTTTAGACTTCGATGGGCTCATTCGTTTGGATCAGATGCGCGAATACGAAGATCGAAAAGAAGTGAGGCGCGTGAACGTAACTGAGAAGGGTTTTACCCTTCTGCCGGGTTATCAGTGGAGTCCGCATTTTTCAAATTCTATCGGTGCTTATTATCGTCGGATAAGGCAGCGCTTAAAGAGCAGTGAACCCGGACTCCGTGCTGTTGATCTTATCGAAGGAAACGACAATGCCTTATTATTAAAATTCAATTATTCAAATACCGAAACTTTTGAAGGGTTGACTGAAGGTTCGACACTAGAACTCGAATCACAGCTCTCCGATGGCCGATTTTACAGCGATTTCAATTATTTTAAACAAATTCTTAGGTTTGGAAATGCGTTTGGTCTTTCGCACCACCGATTTAATTTTGCAACTCGTGCATCCATACAGCTCGCTCGAGATCTTCCGTTTTATTACGAATTGATGCTCGGAGGAGATAATTTGCGCGGGTATCTTTATCGAGAATTTCGCGGTGATACAAAATATACGCTTCAAGAAGAAGTGACGTTTCCCATTTTTAATTTTAAAAAATTTATTTTGCGTGGAATCGGCTTTTGGGATTCTGGAATTATTTATTTTAGCGAGCATCAATTTTCGAGATCCGCCTGGCGTAATGGACTTGGAACGGGACTTCGAATTTATATTAAAGGTATCGCGATACCTATTGTTGGCTACGACGTGGGCTATGGAATAGAAGATAAAGCCTTTGCAACCTATCTTACTGTGGGGGCGTCCTTTTGAGAGGCGAGATAATCTTTCAACCAAATTTTTTCTACTATCGGAAAGGCAGCGGCTAGTGGAAGGGCCACTATAGCTCCCGGAACTCCTGCGATAAGACCTGCAGCCGTCAATGTGAGCAAGACCGTTAGGCTCGAGAGACGAAGTTTGTTCCCATATATTTTAGGAACGAGAATATATGCTTCGATTCCGTGATAGACCAAATAAAAGAGAAAAACCATTAAAGCTGTGTATTCCGATACGGTGAGAGCAAGCAAAATGGCCGGGATACTAAACAAAATAAATCCTAGCACGGGAAGAATATCAAAAATACCTGCGAGAAGTGCCAAGGTAAGGGCAGCAGGCACAGAAAATATATTCAAAATTAAAAAGGTATAAAATATAGCGAGAAGTGAGCAAATCCCCTGACCCGTCGTAAAAGCGATGACGACATCGATCATTTCATCGGCCGAAGAATCCATTTTATTTTGAGTAGCAGGTGGAAAAAAATGCCGAATCCAACGATACGCACTTTTCCCGTCGGCTAATAAATAGACAGCGATAACGAATAAAAAAAGCAATTTTAAAATAACGGTTGCTGTAACTTGGCCCACAGTTGCTAAGTGGGTCATCCATTCTCCAAAAGATTGAGCATTCGCGAGTGCTATTGTCGATCTGAGGGCGCGATTAAAAAAGGTTCCTTCGGGGAATCTGCTGAACAATTTATCTCGATAACTGGGAAAGTCTTCCACAAACGATCCCAATTGATGGAAAAGTGTTGGTAGAACAAAAACGATGAAAAGAGTTAAAAGCGAAAGGAGAACGAAGCTAATAAATATCACCGCTAGGCCGCGTTTGAAACCATGACGTTCAAGCCATCTCGTCACGGGTTCAAGCGTTATGGCGAGAAGACATGCCAAAAATAGAATGAGGAATAAGGGAAGCAGAAGATAGAATGCATAACCTACACCGACAAAAATAAAAATTTTTAAAGCTGTTACTGCAGGAAGATCAAGTTTTACTTTATCAGACATCATGTATGTATAAGCACCTCTCTATCGTCTGTCACTTTAAGGTTTCGATGACGGAAATGTTGGAGCAATCTTTAAGTGTCCTTCAAAGCCCGTGCTAAGAGCCTGAATAAATGCATTTTTTAGAATGCTAACGAGTGCCGAAGACGCACTTGTCGAAGGATCATCAAGTCTGCCTGAAAAAGGAATTTTTCCTGCGACGCGTTTGGTTTGCGGATTTTTTACAATGCCAGCAATCAGCTGGAGAAGACTTTCCCATACTCTGCGAAAAAAAGATTCCTTCTTTCTTGCTTTCAGATCAATAAATTTAACATTCGAAAGAATAGGCTTAATATAACCGTCCACTCTCCAGTTCTTGCTCGCCGCTTCCATATACATATCGAATTTTCCTTGTTTGAGATCGAAGTTTCCCTTTTTTCTAAAAAAACTATTAAACGCTCGCAGGTCGAGCGATTTGAGTTCGATTTGAGCTTTTAAATTAGGCGTTGGCGCAAAGGCGGAAAGCCAAATTTTACCGGTCAAGCGTCCATTACCGCTCGTCACTCCTGAGAAACGGATATTCGATGGGCCACTTTGCTTTTGAATATGATTCCAAATATTTTCAGCTTCCAGATTTAAATCTCTGATTTGAAAGCTTGGAATCGATTGATTTTTTGAATCTTCAATATCAAATTCTAGATGTTTTACTTTTAATGTATCTATATATATAGGCCATTTCTCTGATAAGGCCTGCTTTGTCTCTAATACTTTGTTTTTGGTTTGTAACGAAGTCGAAGGCCTTTTCAGAGTTTTAGGCTGAGCCTCTTTTCCTGGTTGAGAGACACCTATATTTAGAACAATGAGCGGATTAGAAATGAGTGCCTTTAGATGAATTTCTTTTTTTAATAATGCGAGCCAGGCAATAGTTATCTCTATGAGTCTAAAATTGAGATTGAGATCCTTGGTTGTTTTCGAAATATTTCCGTTTTGTATTTTAAGCGTTCCACTCAAAACACCTAAATCAACATCTTCGATGCGACCCTTCCAAGTTTTCGAAAGATCAAGCTGATGGTTAATCTCATATTTTATAAGGCTCGGGGCCAGTATTCTTGCAGCGAGTACAATTGTTAAAAAGATGACAAGACTCCAGAATAAATAACGATGTCGTCTGTAAACGGCAATATTTCGTATTTTTTCTGCCCATGCCCATGGGTGGTCTTTTATTTGAAAAGCAATTTCGGCTCCGACTAAAACGAGAAGAGCGGAATAAAACATCCAGAAGAGAAAGACGATCACGGTTCCAGCTGCACCGTAGGCGGAACTCACAGCTGCTTTATGAATATAGATTTGAAATAAAATCTTTCCGAATTCAAATAGAATGGTTGCGATCAGGGCGCTTTGAAAGGCCGCCCCCCAGGGAATCTGCTTTTTAGAAAACCATCGATAAAGAGCGGTGATTGCCATGAGTAAAAATGCAAACACGGCGATCGACAGAATGGGATTTAAAAATGTCCGTGTGCTTGGATCTAATTTTTTGACGATCATTATAAAAATAGATGAGCAGAAAAAAAGCAGAAGAAGGCAGCCAAATATCAAAATAGATAAGAGCCTTTGAATAAACCAATTTCGAACTGGAGCTGTTCTTTTCTTCCATATGAGATCAAATGAGGATTGGAGTTGATTAAAGACGGCCGTTCCAAAAATGAATACGCTCAAAAGCGTGAGGCTACTTGCCCAGACGCGTAAATGGGGCCTCTCGGTTTGAGTAAGTACTAATCGAATGGCATTCGAAGCTTGTGGGCTAAGCCAAACATCGACAAATTTCATTAAATCTTCAGAAGGCAGTGGAGAAAAAAATGTCCAAACAATCAGTGCTGCAACCGATAACGGTGCGAGCGAAAGAAGTGCATAATAGGAAAGAGCAGCGGCTTGCGTGAGAAGGTGGTCGCCTCCTATTTTTTCAAAAAATTGAAGGAGACGATACCGTGTACTTCTCGACGTGGAAGACGTTCTATTTTCATGCATCTCATTAGCCATCTTCCGTTCTCTTGAATATTGCCGCAGACGAACTCATGAGATTCCTATTCGAATGCGTCGCTTAAACTGAAGGGCCTGAAGGGCGCCTTCCTGACAGTCCGCCGCCAATCATGGATACGAGGAATATGACTAAAAAAATTACAAAAAGTACTTTAGCGATTCCCGCCGCACCGGCCGCAATTCCTGTGAAGCCGAAGATTCCGGCAATCACAGCCAAAACAAAAAACATTAATGACCAGCTCAACATATATTTTCCCTTTCATTTAATTAACACAAATGCCCCGACCCCTGCGGAGAAAAAAACTCCGCAGGGGTTTATTTTATTTTCTGTTCATTTGTTCTCATTAATCTCTCGTTGAACTTCTATTGCTATTACTGGCTGGCTGCGAACTTCCACCGCGTCCCGATTGAGACCGACTAGACGACTTCGAGTGGCTTGCACGACTCGATTTTTGATTACCTTTCTTACTCGATTGTGATTTCATATTTTTTCCTTTCATCATCTTTCTTCTTTAGTGTTTGAAAAACTTACTGATCATGATGTCAAAATGAATCAACGTCTTTTTAGCTTATCCAGACGTTTTAAAATCTGACCAAAGTGAGCCGGTTTAGATTCTATCATTCGTTAGATGTGTTCCGTGAATTTTGCGCGCTATTTAAACCCATCATAAAAAAATAATTTTGGGAGATAGGTCTATTATTATGGCAAAATATTTACGCTTGGTTCCCCCGTTAGAAGAAAAAAGAATTCGTTATGTTGTTGTAGGGCTTGGCTATATTGCTCAGGCAGCAGTTTTGCCGGCGTTTAAAAATGCTCGTGAAAATTCAAAATTGATAGGACTGATTTCAGATCATTCTAAGAAATTAAAAGAATTGAGTAAAAAATATGGAACTCAGCTGAATGGATCCTATGACGAGTTTGAAAAAATATTAGAAACGGGAGAAGTGGATGCCGTTTATATTGCTCTGCCTAACCATTTACATCTTGAATATGTGGAGCGTGCTGCTCGGCTTGGAATTCATGTTCTCTGTGAAAAGCCTCTCGCCGTTACGGTCGCAGACTGCGAACGCATGATCCAGATGGCGAAGCTTCACCATATAAAACTCATGGTAGCTTACCGCCTTCATTTTGAAGCAGCCAATCTTAAGGCAATTCAAATGGTCGAAAGTGGCAAACTTGGTGAGGCCAAATATTTTGAATCTGCGTTTTCGATGCAAATCAAATCTCCTAACATTCGCACCAACGACATTCAGATGGGAGGAGGGACACTTTACGATATTGGAATTTACTGTATCAATGCCGCTAGAAATTTATTTCAAGCGGAGCCGGAAGAAGTCTTTGCTATGAGTAGCAAAAACAATGATCCGCGTTTCGAGAAAATAGACGAAACGACAATATCTTGTTTAAAATTTCCGGGCGATCGATTGGCAACCTTCGCAACGAGTTTTGGAGCAGACGATCAAAGCGTTTATAAAATAGTCGGGACGAAGGGAAGTCTTGAGCTTGAAAATGCCTACGAATGGCAAAGCTCCATTATTCAATCTCTAAAAATAAAAGGTAAGATAAGTAAAAAAGTTTTTCCAAAACGAGATCAATTCGCCCCAGAACTTATTTATTTTTCAAAATGTATTTTAGAGGATCTGAAGGTTGAGCCATCAGGAGAGGAGGGCTTACTCGATGTGAAAGTGATTCAAGCACTTTACGAATCGACCGAACGAGGTGTACCGGTAAAGATCGACAGCTCTTTAAAAAAAGAGTTGCGACCATCGATAGAGCAAGAAATAAACGTCCCAGCGTTTCACAAACAAAAGTTGATTTCTGTTAATTTACCCCACTCTTAGAAGTCATCTGTTCGATTGCCATATGGAATTGAATCATAAAACCGATATGTTCTTTCCAAAGCCCGCCTTTTTTTAGAATATCTTTAAAAGCATCTCCGTAGGCCGTTAAAATCTTTTCGACGATCTGAAGTTGCTGTACTTCAAACTCACCGTTTTTAATTGCCATAATAAATTCGCGATTGGCCCCCTCTAAGACCTTTAATAATTCTACTGACGTGAGGCGATCTCGAGCATCGATTTCTCCAGTTGAAATTTCTTTGTCGATATTTTCGAGAAGTAAGCCAGGTGCCGCACGTATTCCAAGTATTACTGATAGAGCTCGATCGATTTTCGGGCCATGAAAAGACAAAATTGCATCCGCTAAACTTTTTACGCTATAGGCATAAAAAAGATCCGAGACATCGTTTTTCAAATAGTTCTTAATACGGAGATGTTTGTTGAGCCTAATAACGTGCGCATTTTTATTTATAGCCCTGAATTTTACGCGCATATTATAAGGAACTCTGGGAGATAAAAGAACGCCGCCCATAATCATTCGAAGGGTTCCCTTTTCAAATTCCAATAAATCAAAATCAGGGATCGAACGAAATACTTCCGTCATCACGTTTCGATAAAGTTGCTCATAGCCTGGTGGATAATAACATTTTAAGAAAGACGTGGCAGACTTTGCCCCTACGATTTCTTCCCAATTTAGATGGTTTAAAAACCCTGCATAAAATTGATCCCCTAAATCGTCGAGATCATGGAGAAGGTACGCCATGGCTGCGCTGACGGCTGCAATTTGATGACGGCTTTCATGGGCAGCGCTGACGACAAATGCCTGGACACCAATTTCCCAATACGGATGGATTTGTCCGTCGGGCAACATAGCAAGATGAAGAGGAAGATGATGAAGCCGAGCTTTTTCTCTCGCCATGCGATATTTTCTTTCACCGAGCCATACACCAGCTATACCGAGCGCTTTCCTTTCCGTTGAAAAACTTGGAAAGGTCTCAAGGAGATAATGATTTAAATGTTTTTCCTGTTTAATACCTGGAAAATTTCCCCTCTGTACAATCGACATGGTAATGGAAGGAAATTTTTCCTCTAAATTTCTTTCTATTTGGCTATCGACACCAATGAAAGCAAGATTTCGTATACACGGCTTAAGGGTTTTCAATTCGTGGCGGGTTGCGGATAAGTTAGAAGCATAGAAGCCAAGGAAACAAAAAACAAAAGTTCTGAAAATTTTTATGTCGTCAGTGGAGATGGCAATCATAATGAATTTTGAACAATCGAAAGCAGTTCACTCAAGCTTGCGGGTTTTTGAAAAAATTGGACGGATGGATCTCGATTTAAAACCGTGGGATCCGTTTTGGAAAATGACGACAGTGCGATCACTTTACTCGCCTGGGTCTTCGGATTCGTTTTCAGAAATTTGACGAATGCATTGAACGAAATGCCTGTCATTCTAAAGTCAACAAGGATTAAATCCGGTTCCCAATCCTCCACAAGAGACTGAGCTTCGCTTCGAGATTGAGCGGTTTCTACAACGAAGTGTTCTTGCTCTAAGGCCAATTTGTAAAGACTTCGAACATCTTCACTGTCGTCACATATTAAAATATGGTGCTTTGAATTCATATTTTTTCAATTTGATCAAAGAAGCGAAAAACTATTCCCTTCACGCCTCTTTGGAATTGAAAAATTAAATAGACTGCCGTCACCCACACGAGACTCTGCCGAAATCGTGCCTCCATGAAGTTCTACAAGCTTTTTAACGGTCGCCAGACCGATGCCACTTCCAGGAACGCTTTTTGCATTTTCGCTACGAGAAAAAAGTTGAAAGATAGTACTCAAATCCGACTCTGGAATTCCAATCCCATTATCTTTTACTATGAATTCAATCTTTTCTTCGACCTCTTGAATTTCTATTTCAATTTTAAGATCTCGAGCTGGACTTCTGAACTTGATCGCATTTGAAATCAAATTTTGGAATAGACGCACAAATTGAATTTCATCGACACAGATGATCGGAGAACATGAATAAATCATCGTAACGCCTGCTTCTGCAATACTATTGGCAAGGTCGCTTTTAACGGACGCAATAATTTTATCAAAAGAAATGCTTTGAAAATGAAGTTGTTCTCTGCCTACACGGGAATATTCAAGCATTCCATCAATGAGATTCACGCAATGTTTCGCATTTTGAATGGCACGCATAAAACACTTTGATCGAACTTCGTCCGTCGATGACGTTTGTCCTGCGATATCAAGCCAGAATGAGATCGACTTGAGCGGTTCTTTTAAATCATGAGATGCGACCGCAGCAAATTCGGCAAGATCACGATTGGAGCGCTCTAATTCTTGAGTGGTCAATTTTAATTGGTTGAACATTTCTGTTTGTTTCGACTCTGCTTTTTTTTGTGCGGTAATATCTCGGAAATAACTGGTGAGACCCTGAGAGGTAGGGAAAAGCCGTGTTTCGAGCCAAACTTTAAACTCATCTAAATACGTAATAAAACTGGTCGGCTTTCCTGAAGTCATCGCGTGTTCGTAGTGATCATATATTTCGGAGTCGACATACTGCGGAACCACGCTCCAAAGATTTTTTCCAATCACTTCGCGCAGAGGTTTTTTAGCGATAAGAGCGGCGGGCTCGTTGGCAAAGAGGATGACCCATTGCGAATCAACGACAAAAAAACCATCGGTAATCTGCTCTAGAATGACCGATAGGGCCGCTTCCTTGGTAAAGATCGGCTCCGTTTTTCTAAGCGTATTGATATCTTTTACGCAGTTCATCGGAGCTTCTGTAGCACAATTTTGAGATTATTTGTCAATTAACCTCTGCAGGCCTTTATGTTGGCACAACAGAGTTAAAAAACTCGCCACGGCTTCCTACGTTGCATTTGTCGTAAATCACAGTCATATGAAATTTCACGGTTTTTTCGGTGTTCCCGTTCACGTCCGCAATTTCTCTGTTGGAGAGGCCTTTTAGCGCCAATCTGGCTATTTTCTTTTCTGTCTCCGTTAGACAGTTCGATTCTAAAAAGCGCTCTACCAAAGTGGAGAGCCCCCGAGGGTTTTCCCAAACATCCGTGAGAGACTGGATTAATTGGTCGATTTCAAAGGGCTTTTCTAAAAATTGGTGAACGCCCGAATTGAGACATTTTTTTGCCATTTCCAGATCCGCCTTGGCGGTAATAACAATCACAGGAATATCCAATTCTTTAACTTTACTGACGAGATCAAGGCCACCCGTTTTTGAATCGTCTAAAAAAATATCGGATACAACTGCATGATAACGCTTGTTCGATAATTCCCTAAGAGCAGAGGGAGCATTTGCAACCCACTCAGAATCTAAGCCACAGTTTTTTAATTTTCTCAAAAGCCATTTGCCCATGATTTCGTCGTCTTCGACAATTAAGACACGGCCTTTCAGTTCCCATTGTTTCGGTTTTAATCCAGCTTGTGCCAACATTGCTTTCTCCTTCATAAATAATTATTGTTTAAATAAAATTCGCAGAGAGCAGTTGCTCAAAGCATCACTGAGTAAAGCTACTCTATTTAGAATGATTTATTTCAACCCCCGACTTAGGTGGGAAATATATTCCCAACTTTAGCTAAAAGTTAGATTCTAGAGACCCTCATCGAACTTAAACTATGTTAAATGATTAAAAACCATATGAAGGAGCGCGTTATGAATCAGACAAACAGAAAACAAAATAAAAAAAATCAGGGTCAAAACTCGGATAAACGATATGAAGAGGATGATTCTCAATCGAGGGACATTATCGGCGACCCAAAAGATAGAACCGGACGAAATGGAAATCGGGATCCCGATGATGTTCCGCGAGATTCTCAGATATCGGAAGACGATAGTTTGAACCCATAGCCATTCTTTAAACCAAAGTAGTTTAAAAGCGCCGGATTTATTCCGGCGCTTTTTTTTATAAATAAGAAAAGGGCCCTTCGAGTGAACGAAAGGCCCTTTTTAGGCTAGTGGTATTGAATAAAGTTTTTTTAAATAGATGATCTTCGTCTGCCAAAGAGAAAACCAAGAGTCATGGCAGCGATCGCTGCTCCGCCAATAAAAGCCCACGGGTTATTTTGGACACGGTCTCTAATTTGGTTACTCAAATATTGACCCTTCTCTTTGATCGTATCTCCAAATTCTTCGACATTACTCTGCATATCATCAAAAGTTTGTTTTGCAGCTTCCTTAACACTGTTAGAAATATTTTTTACTTTGTCCGCAGCATTTCCAGCCCTGTTATCCGATTTCGAGTAATCTTGAGTCTCTTGTCCGTAGGGTTTATTTGACATGGTTTATTCTCCTAAAATATTGCTCTGCAATTAATGGGTTATTAAATCTTAAAATCTTGAGTTAAGTTTCTCATGTCTTATTTTTTTTAACAAACGACCAAAGTTGGGGTTTCTTTGTTTCTAATTTGCTACACGAACGAATATGACTTTCAATCAACTTGATCATCTCGGCTTTCAGATTTCGCATGATCTTAAAGGCCCGGTGCGAGTCCTATCGCTCAACTTAGATATGTTACTTCGCGCTCTCGACCAAAATGATTTTGCAAGGGCACGTGAGATGGCCGAGATGGCGCTTTCAACCTCAAGAAAACTTACTCGTTTAATGGAGGGACTCGCGGGTCTTAGTATGGCAGGTAAAGCTCGTCCAGACGAGATCGTCGATATGAAGGAACTAGTAACTGAAGCGCTCGAAAAACTAAGTTTGCAAATTGCAGCGCACAAAGTAAAAATCATCGTTGATTTACCAGATAAGGCTTATGTGGATGCTGTTCACATGATCGAAGTTTGGCAGCAGCTCATTGACAATGCGATCAGGTATTCTGCTGATGTAAATTCCAGCGAGCCTAAAAAAATTAAAATTAGTTCAATGAAAAGCGACAATGGAGAGATTTTTTGTATTGAGGACAACGGTCATGGAGTCTCACACGATATGCTGCCGCAATTATTCTCATCTCTCATCACGAATACGAATGATGAAGTAAGCCCCGGCCTTGGTTTACTCTATTGTCGTCGCGTAATAGAGAGGCATGGCGGAAAGATCTGGCATGAGAGATCCGAGGGTCGAACTAAGTTTCTCTTTTCTATTCCGGCCAAAATTAATTTCTAAAGTCTATCTTAAGTCGCATCTCAAAAACATCCCTTCGTATAAGCTTTCGTCGTAAGGAGAAATTATGGTGGATACAATTTATGTAGAGAGTACGCAGTTGGAAAAAGAGGAAGTTAAAACAGAGCGCAAAGTTTTTAATCCAATCACCCAAGCTGACGAAAATCACGATGCGCTCATTCGTTATTGGCTACCGCATCGAGATGAAGAAAAAACAGAGGGATTTGACGATGGAAAAATCTAATCACAATATAGCCGACGAATTTTTAGACAATTGGCAGGGAGCAATCGAAAAAACTACTGAAGAAATTGTCGGCTCGATCGAAAATTCTGTGCGAGAGGTGGGAAGAGCGTTGGATCGTGAATTTGGCAAGAGACCGTGGTCTTTTTTGAGCACCTGCATTGGGGGAGGGATTGTCGTTGGATATATGCTGGGACGTAAGAAGGGTCATAGTGAATCAATTCTATGAATCGTCTTCTAAGCGATTGGACAAGCAATATCGTCCAGCAAGCGGTTAGCGATAGCGCCAAAGAATATATTCGGATGGGTCGAGTTGTTCAAAGACTCTCCTCAGCAATTATCATTTTTCAGATATTTCTTATAGGAATTCAATTTGGATTAATTATTGCTGTTCTGCCTTGGTTAGCTGTTGCGACTACTCCGAGGATGCTCTGGATTTTTTCCATTTTAGGAATAGGGATAACATTTTTATCTTTAAGTCTCCTTATCACCTTTAACTCCGAACGCTATTGGATCAAGCGACTCAGGATAGATAAGCTCGTTAACACACTTAATCACTCATAAGGCAAATAACTCACTCATATCAACTTTAGTTGGATCCGATTAAATACCACAAAGTTTAAATAAGTGTTGTGAGGAAAATCTAGTTTCAATTCTAAAATATTTCAAAAAAGTGGGCCATGGCACGTAAACTCAGAATTCTTTCAGTAGATGATAATCGTAGGGACTCTCAACTTCTTTCACAACTTTTAAGTAAGTTAGAATCTTCTGTGAGTATTACATTTGTAAGCGATGGGTGCGAAGCTCTTGATTTTTTATTTAGACGAAAAAAGTTTTTTAATTGCCAGCGACCGGATCTCATTTTGCTTGATATTAATTTGCCCAAAAGAACAGGTTATGAAGTTTTGGCAGAAATAAAAAATGACCCGTCGCTTAAAGCTATTCCGGTATTGATGCTAACTGCGTCTGATCGAAACGAAGATATTCAGCGAAGCTATGATCTTCATGCCAATGCTCATCTTACGAAGCCAGCTAGTCTGGCCGAATTTGAAGAACTCGTTCGAGCCGTCGAAATATTTTGGTTAAAAAAAGTGCAATTACCAAAAAGCTTTAACGAGGAAGATCAGGATCTTCGCTTTCTTCGAGCTGGAGCAGTACCTGAGCCTGCTATTTTTTCAGATTTCTCGATTGAACAGCCTCCCAATTAATGAGCTTCCAAAAATTATCCAAATATTTTTTTCGATCGTTACGGTAGTCGATATAATAGGCGTGTTCCCAAAGATCGCAGGTGAGTAAAGGGAGGAGCGCTGTAGCAGCAGGTGTCTCGGCATTTTTGGTTGGGATCAGCGAGAGTAAATGTGTTTCTGTATTTTTAACGAGCCAAACCCACCCGGAGCCGAAGAGTTTAGTACATTTATCAAAGAACTCTTCTTTAAAGTCATCGACAGATGGAAACGAATCTTTGAATAAACTATTGAGAAGAAGATCGCTCGTGTTTGAAGTCGTATTTTGTTTCGTCACTGGTAAAAGACAAGACCAATAAAACTCATGGTTCCATACTTGTGCCGCATTGTTAAAAATACTCTCATCTTCGTTACGCCGACTCTGCCGAATGACCTCCTCGAGACTTAAATCCGCGTAAGCTGGATTTTGGGAGATTAAAAGATTCGCTTTCTCAACATAGCCCTTTTGATGCTTTCCGTAATGAAATGACACGGTTTCAGAGGATATATACGGTTCAAGTGCATCGATCGAAAAGGGTAAATTTTTGAGTTGAATAGGCATGGATTTTATCTCTCATTTTTTATGTTTGGGGTTCTGAATTTTATCTGGAGGAAAATCTATTTTTTCTTCTGGAGGATTTCGTTTGATCGGAGGTGGGATATTTGAAATCTTTTCCTTTAATATAACGTCTGGAATAAGTTTAAGAGCTGCGAGAATTTGCTCATCTGTGATCTTAGCTTTGGGCCGTGGATAGATATTAAGTGTCTTACTCTTAGAATCGACCACTACATCCGAAACGGCGTCCAGAGTTCTAATGGCCTGTTCTACACGAGATCGATTATTTTCTGTTACGCCCTCGAGGCGCCAAACTTGTGCTGCTAAAGAAGTTGACCCTAAAAGTGCAATAAAAAAAACGAATTTTGATTTCATTTATCGGTTCTCCTAATTAGGTCCTGGACGATGGTCGCTCACAGTCATTAATTCAATTTTATAATTTTCAGAATCGACCTTCGTTGGAGATCTAAACTCTTAAGTCAATTTATTCGAAAAAATGGAAATGGGCCCAAGAACGGCACCCACTAGCGTGCCATAAATGATATGCGCAAGAAATTGTGCGACCACGACGCTTACGCCTGCCTGTTGAAATCGCTTGATCGGATGGTGTTCGGCCACAAATATTGTAAAAATAATCACCATAATCACTCCGTGCAGGAAGCCAAAAAACGAGCAAAAAAGGATAGAATCCAAATGCGACTTTACAGGTGAAAGTCCGATCAAAAGAGAATAAACAAAAGCAAAAAATATTCCCATGCAATAATGTAGAATCAGCCCAACAAAAAAAGCATTTTTTTCGGAACGAGTCACAATACTTCCGACAGCTCTGATGATGTCGCCGGTTCGAATTTTACGTCCATGCATCGCATAAAGAAAAAGGGTCATCCCACTCGTTCCAGCAATTCCAGCTAAGAGAATTGTGAAAACAATACTCATCTCGATAAAACTTAACCGTGGGGCGACTTAAAAGAGACCTGACCTTCGCCTATTAAGTTTTTAGATGACCGACTTAAGTCGATATAAAAATATTGCTGAGCGATTACGGTTTTTCTGGATCATCAATGATTTTGAGAACGCCAAGAGCGGCTCAGCTAAAAAGTAAAAACATTGAGAAAGGGAAATTATGCAGCACAAAACAAAAAATTCAACTCGTTCTAAATCCAAGCAGACAGGTAAAAATCGACACCCTCATTTATCCAAGCAAAGCGTTAAACTAGATAGCGAACGACAATCGGACGGTAACGATCAAATCGTTCCTAACGAAAGCAACTCTAATCGCGCTCAAAACAATCGTGATCAGGAAGAATCGTTAAGACCGTATGGAAGTTCTGAAACAACTCGTCAGTATAGTAGAGACGAAGAGTGGGGTGGACCTGTTCCGTTTGATTTTTTGAGCAAAGAAGATGAAGCTGAATATGACTACGAAGCCTCCCGAGAAAATGGAAATCAAAACTATCAAGAGGAGGAGAGACCCGTGCGAAATAGAACGGGAAGTCGAGGTCGTTAGTATTAATTCAGCGTGAATTATTTTAAATGATCAACTTCTAAACTCCTTGCGGGTGTTTTTGATTGATCAGAAATAATAACAACTATCGGAGGGCTTTGCAGATGTTTAAAAGTCGGGGCAGGTGTTAAAACTTGATTCGGAAGTCCGCTCGCCGCCAAGGCTCCGAGAGCAAGACCACAGACGCCTCCGGTAAATGATGACTTCACAAGATGTTTCCACAATCCTTTAAAAGATTTTTCGAGTTCATGATTAAACAAATATCCTGCAACAAACACAGAACCTGCACCTATGATAGCGGAAGTTGCGATGATTCGATTGCGAGAGGACTCTCGCAGAACATCGTAATTTTGAATCACTTCCTCTTGGGCAATTGTTCCATCTGCAAACACATTAAATTTTACGCCTTTACTTTTTTGATTTGAGGCAACGGCAGGGTTGGCAGAAGATTGACCTGAAGAATCGGTCGGAACGGGCGTTGGTGTCGGAGGGATACCAGGAATCGGCGAAGGGGGGATTGTAGCTGCCGCATTTTTTTGTGCTAGATTGGCAGTATCGTAATCCTGTGTGCCGCAAGCATTCATAGATATTAATAAAATCAAAGAAAAGCATGGTAAATAGAGTTTCATAAATTATTCCTTATTGTTTTTGTTGTTTGTTTTTTTGTCCTTCTTCAGGAGTAACGATTTTAGCTGGAGGAAGTGTTTCGCTTTTAGAATTGTCAAAAAAGTAACTTGGATCTTGTTCTCGCGTGATAAATGTTCCGGGCTTTAAAATTTCCCAGGTATAGCGAGCCGACAGCAGTTGAGTCCCAGAATTTTCAGGAGGGAGATATCGCTTTCGAAAAGTGGGATAAATCCATCTCGTATTCTCATCAAGTCTAAGAGAATATTTTCCGATCGTGGAAGCGGTAGGATAAACCTCGTCGGAGAAGATCGTGGATTCCGATGGTCCCGATAATTTTCTCGCTTGTTCCTGTTCGATCATCCAGTTTCGACTAAATTTTGACGTAATTTCGACTTTTTGTTCATCGAGAGAATGATAATGCCATGCCAGTACTCCGGCGGTAGCTAATCCAAAAAGAACGCTTGTCGTGATGGTGTTGGGTATAACATATTGGCGATGATCACCACTGTGGACGACCGTGTATCCTAGTCCCGCTCCGACGGCACTTCCAACGAGTGCTCCAATAACAATTTCTCTTGTATGCGTGGCGCACCCTGTAAGACCAAGCATCATAAAAATGATTGCGGTTTTTAATTTTAGAAAAATTTTCGTGTTCATTTATATTTCATCTCTTTTCTAATCGGGAATGGGTTTAGAATTTTGTAAAATAAACTTTTGTTCAAAGATGACAAAAATTCTCTGACCTGCCGGAACGACGATGTATTCAACCGAGCGTCTTCGTATATCTTGCAAAAGCTCTTCCGCTACTCGAAAGGATGCTGTGCTTGCGCCACTCAGCACATCATTTTGAAGTGTTACCGAAGGAATCGACCCAATGATGGTCGGTTGAGTCTGTCTCGCTGCATCTGCAAAGCCCGATAAAAAACCAAATGCAAGAACAGATGAGTAGGTTTCAAGATCATTGGTAAAATAAATTCCGTCTAGTTCAGGGAAAAGTTCCGGAGATAATGCTAAAATATTTACAGGAAATTCAATTCCGCGCGGAGATACCAAAGTTCTAAATCGAACGACTACGCCTTTTAACATTGGATCTAGTTGAGCTGAACCAATGAGTCTGCTGTTTCTGGGGATGCGCCTAACAGCGTCCATTCTGAATTCGTTCGTGACACGAGCCATAATAAAATTTGATTGAATGGATGTTTTAATCGGCATCATGAGCTGTGCTCGAAAAACAGATCCCGATGGAATATAAACTGGAGTTTCCGGAGGACTAATTTTTGAAAAACCTGCTCCCGGGTTAAATCCTAAAAGCAGTGGTGTTCGACTTTGTCGATCGGACGTTGCTCGGCGTTCTTTCGGTAGGTCGGATGAAAGCGAAGCATGAAGCTGTTTTTTTAATTTATCTTCGACCTGTCCGGTTTCTGCTCGAATCGCCATTAAAGTTTCGATTACTTTTTGTTTTCCTGCGCGCTGCCTTTCTTCATCATTCGCATTTCGATGATGAAACCACGCTAAATAAATGACGAACGCTAATAGAGAAATCAGGGCAAATATTCCCGCAATTCGGAACCACGGAAATCGTTGTTTAGCCGCTGCAATAATTGCCCTTAGACTCATAGCTGACAATCCTTTCGAAAGGCTTGTCTCACATTCAAAATGAAATCGACCTTCGGCTTCTCAACAAAACGAAGTTCAAACATAAGTTGATTTGAGTTTTTAAAAAAAACGAAAAGATTAGTGTGATAAGCGGCATCAAGACGCTCGGCCAGAACTCGAGGAGATGGAATGATCACATTTTCTTCACGTCTACTTTGAAAAAGTTGCGCGAGAGTTGCACTGTCGACGAAAGGAATAATCGCAATAGAACGCTTGGCTTCAGGAGTCGTCTTTACTTTAAAATGTTCTTCATCTGCATGAAGAGTAAGCGTGGGGGGCTCATCAAAGATCAGTTGAGACGTCATGCCGAGTGCTACGTTCAAACGAATGACTTCACAACTTGTGGCGGTCACTTCTCTGACTCCGCGTGGTAGCGATATTAAAAAAAGAAAGGCGAGAGTGAGGTTCATGTCTCTGTTCCTTCATTAGGATTTTTAGGAGAGGTTGGTCGGAGTTGTTCGGGGCCTGTAAATTTTCCTGTCGCATCGTAAAGCCAACCAAAACGAGAATTGAATTGATCAATTTTAGCCTTATAAGCGCGGAGAATTTGAGGGTCGCCCGATATAAAGGCATTGTGGGAAATTCCTTGTTTTTCCATATCCTTATATTTGTCGGAGCCGACAGCGCCTCGACTTAAAGCAATTGAGGTCCTTAAGGCTGTGACGTCGTCTATGTTTTCTTCTGCTGGCTTTTTGATCTGTGCTTTTTTAGGAAATAAAAATCTCCTTATGGGTGTTTCCATTCCCGGACCTTTGTGGAGAGTATCCAATCCTGGGAGCGGGCTGATTTCTGACTCGACACTTTCTGCAACGTGTTTTGCTTCTATTTCTTCCTGAACTTTTTCTATCTCGAGATGCGTCTTAAGAGCTTTCTCGTGCATTTCACTTTTCATATGTTCATGGATTTTTTCTTCTATTTCCGCTTCTTCTTCCAAAATTTCAGTATCCATTTCGCGTTCATGAGCTGCTTCGGCAATGGCTTCCTGACTTTCGCGCGCTTCTGTTTCGGCTTTATGAAGCTCATCGTGCAGTTTTGCACGTTCGACAAAGTGAAAAGCACTTTCAGAACCCCATTTAATACTTTCGGCTAATCCCCCGCCCTCCGCCTCCGCGGCCACCGCTGCTCCGCTCAGTCTTCCAGGCGCACGTAAGAGGGCGGCGAGTGCAGTGAATCCGAGAACAGCACCACCCAATTTGAAACCGTGTGGAACAAAAGCTGCACTGATGGAATCGGCAAACTTTTTTGTCACGGTGGGAACGCAAAGAATGAGTATGGCTAGACCAATTGCTTTTGCGGCCTTAAAAAAAAATCCGTCGTCTCCGACCAACATAAAATGCGGACTGGAACCGACGGTTTTATCGACAAGACCCACCATGATAAGAAATGTAGACTGCCAGAGAAGGAGAAGGGTCACTTGCTTAATCAGATCTAACGAGACTTCAAGATTTTCAGATAAAACACCTCTGGCAATGACAAGGGGTCCTAGAGCTGCATAAAAAAAGAAAAAAATTAAAAAGAGACCGTAGATAATCAATTTTGCCGTGACCAAAATGAGAACCATAAAAAAATTTACAAAATGTTTGAGATTCCACCAATTATCTCCGAAATCCGTCGCACGAGAGAGTTCATCCAAAGTGGAAGGTGAAATTAAGCTGTGCTGATTGGACATATGAAAAACATCTTGAATAAGAAAATCATTAAATGAATCCACTAAAGTTTTAATGCCCATCAAAACTTCTGGCCAAAGCGCGATCAGGATTGTTGTTAAAATAAGTTGAAAGACATTCGATTCTAACCTAACTCCTTCAAAGGCTTGGAGAGCGTAAATAAAAATGGAGATAATAAAAAAGAGCGGAAGGAGTACCATCGCAAGATGTTGAAAAATAGTAAAAGCTTGTGTCCAGCGTTCCGGTAGTGCAAAAACCTCTGCCGTCATTTGGATTTTTCCAGGCTAAAGATTTTGTCGAGAGTATTCTTCATGGTGACTTCTTCGTCCGTAGAGTTCTCTCGAGTGTGGACACGTTGCTGTACCATTTCTTCACGAACGCTTCGCATCTGATCTAGCAATTCCGTCAATTGCATGGAAAGCCGTAAATTAGTTTCCCAATTTTTAGACGCAGCTTCAGCGTGAAGTCTGGAAAGTGCGCCAGGAGGAGATTCGGCGATTTGTTTTTCTAATATTTGAAAGTTTTGGATGTCCGCCTCATTTGCCCGAACAAGACCCGATTGAAAATTCTTGAAATCGAGATAACTTTGATTATTTTTTTTTAACTCGTCAGGGCCGAGTAGTTCTGGATGAACACGCGATTGATCCGTCAGAGAATGGGTAGCCGCAAAATCTTCACGATTCTGGATCGCAATGAGAGCAGCATGATATTCTTTTGTATCTTTGAGGGGATTCAATTTTGAGTCGATCCCTTCGTTGAGATGGGCCGTGAGTTCTAGAGCATGCTTCATTTGCTCGGAAGTGAGTTCTGAGTTTTGTAAAATCTTTTGAAGTGCTTCTACTTGTTTTTGGCTTTGTTCAATGAGCAAGAGAAGCTGAGCCGAGTCTCCTCCCGGCAGTCCTACTCCTGGAAGAATCGAATAAGGTTGCGAGAGTAAAATGAATAGAAATGAAATCATTTAAGCACGCTTTCTACAAACTGAAGAATTTGATTTGGAAAATTTCCAGAAAATTTCGCTAACGCTTCGTCAAGCATTCGGTTGTCGTTGGGGGTACTCGTCCCTAAATAATATTCTAAGGTGTTTGGAATAAACCGAATGATGGCTCTTCGATCATCAATTCTTAAAAAGATATCACTAAAGCTTCCTTTTTTTCGGTCGAGAGATTGAATGGCACTAATTTCAGAAGCGTTCAGCCCCAAAGGAGCAGCGTAATTTTTTGGGTTTCCTCTTTGTTGCAAGATGGCTTTGATTTGAGTGTTTTGAAGAATACTCGCTCCAGCAGAATTGGACGTAATTTTTTCTAAGTCTTGAGCAATTAAAATAACCCCCGCGTTATGTTTTCGGACGGTGGATACGAGTTCATCCACAAACTGAGGCTCGTACTTAAGAAGAGAAAATCCAACTTCATCAAGAACGATAAAAGTAAATCGCGAGTTGTCGGTGCGAATGCGACTCCAAAGACTTGCGCAGATAATCAGCTGTACGACTCGAGAGAGATCGTCAAATTCACTTAATCCTTTGAGATCAAAGTTCAAAATATCGTTTTCATTTTTAAGCGGGAGCGGATGATCTAGAAAATCACCAAAAAATGAAGGGTAAGCCCAGCGCTCGAGGAGCAAATAAAGCTTTCTACTTTGTTCTGGAAATCTTTTTAAAAGCTCAGTTTGTACAGCTTTAATAGGATGCTCTGGAAGTTCTTCGAGTTCAAAAAAATGTTCTAAAACTTCGTGCAAATACCCACGTTCCTCAATCGAAGGAATTTTATTTTCGTCTCTGAGCATTTCTACGAAAATCATTTGAATATGCTCTCGTCGGCGTTTCTCTTCACTCGGATCTTTGGATCGCTCCATGAAAAACGGGCCCATTTTAAAACCCTGCTTCACGTCGAGTCCGATGCAATCACCGCTCAAATAGCGCGTCAGTTTATTGTACGATCCTCCAATATCTAGAATAAAAATTCTTGGATTGAGAGACATGCTTTGTGCGAGAAGAGAATTGATAAAAAAACTTTTCCCGGAGCCGCTCGTGCCACTGACAAGCCAGTTAAAATTAGCTAATTGTTCATCTGCCGGATTAATCGAAAAAAGTTCACCCGTTCGTGTACGAAATGTTGCAACAGGTCTTGCGGAGCCGTGAGAGGATTCGTAGAGTGGAAGAAAATGGACAGCATTCGAAGCAAGCAAGGTTTCGGAATGAAAAAGTTTGCCTTTAAAACAGGGAATTGTTTCAAGAAAGCAGTCAAATGTTGAAAGAGAGTTTTCTTCAAATTCTAAATGTCCGAGTTTGAACTGTGAATTAACGACTTCCGCCATTGCGCGGCGGATCAGAACTTGATTTTCTCGCTTAGCTCTAAAGCCTATCGTAAGTTTCATATCTAAAAGGGCGTCGTTGTGATCATTCAGGCGTCGTAGAACGTCTTCGATCTGACTATACTGCGCTTCAAAGTCCGTACTGCTCGAACTTTTTCCGCGCGCCATTGCAAAGAGAACTTGTTTTTTTCTCTCAAAAGTCTTTTTTAGAGGAATGGGGTCTCGCCCCTCAAAACGAACTGTGAGATCAAAAGGGTAAGGCAATTTGAGAAGTGCGAGAATCATTCCCATTTCAGATTTTTGTTCAGGAAGTTGTTTTAGTGTTAGCGCTCTAAAAAGAGATTCATTGACTTCCACTTCATAGGCAGAAATCGAAACAGCCGGCCATTCCTCGGGAGTTTCATCTGCTGCAACGTAAGCCATGCCCGACGCCGAAGCGGCTAAAGTGCGCCATAGTTTTGGACCTTTTATGGGGAGTGTGGGTATTCCTTTTCCCTCCAAGACCTGCGCCAAATCAAAAAGTTTCTGTTCTGCCATTCTTTCTCGTTCAACAGAAGGTGTTGATCGGTGCATTTTTTTTGTAAAAACCAAAATAATTTTTGTGGAAAATAAGTTAGGAGAATCCACGTCTAAATCCCGCAAAATGGCTGATAGTTGTTCGAGAAAGAGCTTTTTGGTAAATGTATTTTTTACGAGTTCCATTTCTTGAAACTTCGCTTCAATAATCCCTTCCAAATCGCCTCTCTTACTAAAACAAATTTGAAGAGACTCATCCTTTGAAAGTTTTAAAAGTGGACGCCAGCTTTCATAGAGCGAATTCCAGAGTGGCTCGTCAAAAAAATCTGCATCGATCCCTTGAAGTTCGAAAATGCATCCGACCGAGCCATCTTTAAAAAAAAGTACCCCGCTTTCGGCCTGACGTTCAATCGGGCAGAGATCTTCCAGGGTTCCACTTTTTTTTGAAGCCTTATTCTGTTTCATGGGTCGTCCAAGGGTGATTCAGCATCGCTCTGCGATAAAATCCGTCTGGCAGTAATATAAATCGCAG
Organism: Bacteriovoracaceae bacterium; assembly: GCA_028287765.1. Classification (GTDB taxonomy): domain Bacteria; phylum Bdellovibrionota; class UBA2394; order UBA2394; family UBA2394; genus JAQBPA01. The sequence goes on along the minus strand of JAQBPA010000208.1, from coordinate 11,136 downwards.
GAGCTTTTTTAAAATATGTCGGTCAAAGTATCGATGAAGTATTTTTAGTAGGAAGGCCGCCAAGAGTATGCCAACAAAGACAATGGCTTTCCCGTATTTCACGCATGTCAGTAGTTCGGAAAATATCAAAAATAAAAAACAGAGTGAAATAATTTCAAGTATAGAGAGCCCGAACAGTTCTAGCCTCTGATTGAGATGTCTATAGATCGGCCGTTTCATTCAAAAAATAACATCCTTTCAAAATAAGTTTTTCTTACTGAAGTTTTTATTCAGTGAAGTTTTTAAGAATCGAAACAGCCTAATCATTATTTACAAAAAATAGTTAATAATTAAGCGTGCCGAGTTTACAACTATCAATGCGACGACTGAATAGACGAGTCTTGTCACAGCCGTTTGCTCGCCTCGGGCTAAAAGAAAGCCACTCCAGGCGACTGCACCGACCAAAAGAAGATTAAGTAAAACAATCAATCGATCGATGGACGTTTCAATTCTTCCTTCTAAACTTTGAGCCATGGTCATGATTGGAAAGCAAATACTGACGACGATAGATAGTGTTTGCCTCGACAATTTCATGATCACGTCACATTCCTTTCCATTCAATTTGAGTTGAGCTCTATCTGGACTTGGAATCGAGGCCATCTCACTTTCGTAAGACATGCGAACATACTTAGGTCTGTCGTTCATCAAGCAAAATTTATTTACTCAGAGAGGACTTAAGGAAAGGATTTTTCACATGTTCAAGCTGCTACTGTTTTTTTTATTTAGCATTGTTGCACTCTTTGAGGCGGGGATTTCGGATATGAGTATCTCAGACTTGTTTAGTCTTATTCCTTGAAACCTATCTTTTCATATAATCGCCCTAAGTTAGATCCCATTCTGCAAGTGTTCGCTATGATTTGAAAATCATGGCGCGTTCGATGTGGGACGGAGCTTTAACTTTTGGACTTGTAAATATCGGAGTGAGCCTTCGCCCGGCAGAAAAGAAGAAAGAAATGTCTTTTACCCTTCTTGATCGAAGAGATCATGCGCCTGTCGGTTATATTCACGTCAATAAAGCTACCGGAAAGGAAATTGGTTGGGATGAAATCGTTAAGGGCTATGAATATGAAAAGGGACAATACGTTCTTCTCAGCAGTGAAGATTTTAAAAAAGCAAATGTAAAGGCTACCCAACAAATTGAGATCCTTTCGTTTGTGGATGCTAAAGAAATTGATCCGCTTTTATTTGAAACGCCTTATTTTATAATTCCTCAAAAACATAGCGAAAAAAGTTACGAGCTCCTCCGACTTACATTACAAAATAAGAATCTTGTCGGAATCGGAAAAATCGTTCTCAGAACGCGAGAGCATTTAGCGGCGGTTATTCCAAATGAAAAAGGTCTTGTTCTCGAGATTTTGAGATTTTCACATGATTTGAGACCTTTCGACGAAAAAATTCCGGCAGCAAAGGTCTCGCCAAAGGAGCTTCAGCTGGCCGAAAAGCTCGTAGATGAAATGAAAGAAAAATTTAAAGCGGAATCATATAAAGATACTTATTATGAAGACCTGGTAAAACTTATCGATAAGAGAGTTGATAGGGGAGAGATCGAAGCCTCTAAAGAAGTTGATAAAGATCTTGAAAAGAAGAAACCACGTTCTACTAAACCTGTCGATTTGATGAGCCTTTTGAGGAAGAGTTTAGATTCGTCTCACCCAAAGAAGAAGCCGACAAAAAGAAATGCAAAACAAAAAGCGGCGGCCTAAATGGAATCGCCATGGGCTTAAAAGAATATCGAAAAAAGAGAAATTTTTCGAAAACTCGAGAGCCAAGTGGAAAAAAGATTTCGCGGCGTTCAAAACTTTATTTTGTGATTCAGAAACACGCAGCGAGACGTCTTCATTATGATTTTAGGTTGGAATTAAACGGTGTGCTATTGAGTTGGGCGGTTCCAAAGGGACCGAGCTTAGATCCGCAAGTAAAAAGATTGGCGATTCATGTGGAAGATCATCCGATTGAATACGGCAAATTTGAAGGCACAATTCCCGAAGGTGAATATGGAGGCGGCTCAGTTCTGCTCTGGGATCGTGGATATTGGATTCCAGATAACGACCCTGTCAAATCTTACAAAGAGGGACGACTAAAATTTAAATTAAACGGTAAAAAATTACGCGGCGGTTGGAGTCTTATAAAATTAAAATCTCGTTCTTTCAAGGGAGACAACTCATGGCTCCTGATCAAAGAAAAAGACAAAGAAGCAAAAAGTGAAGGCAAGGGCTCAATCACGGAAAAAAAAACTTTAAGCGTTCTCAGTCAAAAAGATATTTCTGAAATTTCTGATAAAAATCGTGCTCAATGGTCGTCTAAAAAATTAAAGGACAAAAAAATGAAAAGAGAATCCGTCTCAGACATGAGCGGTGCGATAAAATCTCAGTTTCCAAAAATAATTTGGCCACAATTGGCAAGGCTCGTCGATGAAACCCCTAAAGGAAGTGAATGGCTTCATGAAGTTAAATTCGACGGCTATCGACTTTTGACGAGATGGGATCACGGTAAAATTAAATTTTTCACTCGCAATGGAAATGATTGGACGCACCGCTTTCCGAATCTCAAGGAGGAGCTTAAACCACTCAGAGTGAAAGAAGCATGGCTCGATGGCGAGGCGGTCGCCTTCAATTCTCAAAAAAAAACGAGTTTTCAAGAACTCCAAAGAGCATTTGAAACTGAAAAAGAAACCAAGATTCATTATTTTGTTTTTGATATGATTTATCTAGATGGATTCGATTTATCTCAAGTCGAACTGATTAAACGAAAACAACTTTTGCGAGAATTGATTGATACCTTAGATTCTTCTCGAGTGCACTTTTCGGATCATCTTCTGGGCCGGGGCGACGAGGTGCAAAAAAATGCGTGCAAGCATCGTCTTGAAGGAGTGGTTTCAAAAAAAATAAATAGTTTTTATGTTCCTGGACGAGCGTCTTCTTGGTTAAAAAGCAAATGCATTCAGGAAGAAGAATTTATAATTGGAGGTTTCACTGACCCTAAAAGAAGCCGATCTGGTTTTGGAGCGCTTTTGCTCGGAGTTTATGATCAGGATGATCTGATTTATGCCGGCAAAGTAGGCACTGGATTTAATCAAACGGAGCTAGCGAATTTAAGAAAGCGTCTGGATCTCCTTACCGTTTCGAAGAGTCCCTTTAAGAATCCCCCGTCTGAAAAAACTGCGCACTGGGTAAAACCAAAACTCGTCGCGCAGATTTATTTCACCGAAAAAACAAACGAGGGTTTGCTGAGACATCCTTCGTTCCTTGGATTGCGAGAAGATAAAACTCCAGAAGATGTCCGGTCTGAGACAAGTCATTCTTACGGTGTTAAGAGGAGAGCGAATGAAGGCAAATAAGCGATTCACAGAGTTGCCGAGAATTACTCATCCGCAAAAGATTTTATATTCAAAACAAAATCTTTCAAAAATGGATCTCGTCCATTTTTATCAGGATATCGAGGAGTGGATTTTACCTGAACTCGTTAATCGGCCGTTGATGATTAAACGCTGTCCTGACGGAGTGGGTTCCCCTTGTTTTTATCAAAAACATCCGTCTGAAAAATTACCGCAGGCAGTGAAATCTGTTTCTATAAAAGAAAAGGGACAAAAGGATCCCAGAGAATATCTTTATATCGATTCGTTGGCCGGACTCATCTCTTTGGTTCAACTCGGTGCGCTCGAATTTCATACTTGGGGTTGCAGAATTCAAAGTCTTGAATTTCCGGATCGAATGGTCTTCGATCTGGATCCGGCGGCCGACGTCGCCTGGCCGGATGTCATCAGAGTTGCAAAAAAAATCCATAGTCTGCTTCTCAAGATTCACCTGGAAAGTTTTGTGAAAACAACAGGCGGAAAAGGTCTACATATCGTGACTTCCATTGCGCCGAAATATTCATGGGACATCGTGAAGGCTTTTTCAAAGATGATTGTAGATTTTATAGTCCAAGAAGAACCCGAACTCTATACCGCAAATATGCGTAAGGACGTGCGGCCTAAAAAAATATTTCTGGATCATCTTCGCAACGCTCGAGGATCTACTTTTATTACTTCCTATTCCACGCGTGCAAATGAAAAGGCGTCTGTAGCGGTTCCTCTTGCATGGGAGGAACTGACCCCTAGAATTCGTTCAGATTATTTTACAGTAAAAAATCTTCCAAAAAGGTTAGCCTCACTACGCCGAGATCCATGGGAGAAAATCAATAGTCTTAAACAAAAATTGCCTGAAAACCTCTTATGAAAGCATTTCGCCGCTGTTCTAGTCTTTAGTCGATATACTCGTTTTGGGTTTTCGTCTTTATAGAGGCATGAATTTGACTCATTTTGCAAAGAGCCTATCGTTATTTTTAATACTATTTTTTAGCGGCTCTTTTTATTCCGCTAATAGCGCAGAAAAGAAAAATCCTTGCGCGAAGATTAAAGAGCTTGCAGAAAGTCGGAACGTCACAACATTCGATACGAATGTGCCCGGGCTTCGATTAAGCCTCGAGAGAATTGCTTTTCATTTAAAGTCTCCCAGATTTATGGCAGGTTTAATTGTGCCGCAAGGCTTGGGCCCCGTGCGGCGCTTCTCTTCTCAACACATGGATATTCAACTTCAAAGCACAGCGGACAGTGTGGATTTTACGTATCATATTTCTAACGTAAGCCAAAAAAATATTTACTCGTACGTGCGAGTTTTTATAAATTTAAATCCTAAACCTGCTCTTTATGTAATGCTTTCTCCAAAGTCAGAAGTGAATGAAAGCTCGTTCATCAGAGAAGCGCATTTGACCTCCACTTCTAATCAGACCACTCTACGTTTTCGTGAAAACGACTCGCATCTTGAGAGAGAAATTATTTTAAATACCATTAGAGGTAATGTTGAACTAATCGATCGAACTGCCAACTCATTGCTGATACTCTACTAATCACAAGGGTCCTTGCTAAATCTATTTTGGGACTTATCTTTAAATAATGAGCAAACCGAAGGGTCTCGCCCTCATTCGAAAAAGTGATGAAACTCATTGGGTAGGTGACGGATTTCCAGTACGTACGATGTTCGGTTATCACGACAGCAGATTTGATATGTCTCCGTTTCTTCTTCTCGACTATGCGGGACCGGCTGAATTTCCGCCGACTAAGGAGCGCCTAGGAGTGGAAGAACATCCTCATCGAGGATTTGAAACGGTGACCATTGTTTACTCGGGAGAAGTTGAACATCGAGATTCGTCCGGTGGTGGTGGAAAAATCGGCCCCGGTGATGTGCAGTGGATGACGGCGGCATCGGGAGTGGTGCATGAAGAATTTCATGGCGTTGATTTTGCAAAAAATGGCGGAGTGTTTCAAATGGTCCAACTTTGGGTGAATCTTCCGAAGAAAGATAAAATGACATCGCCTCGATATCAAACCCTTACCAAATCACAAATCAAAAACGTTGATCTAAAAAATGGCGCTGGCGTCGTTCGCGTGATTGCGGGGGAGTTTGCTGGAGTTAAAGGACCTGCTCATACATTTAGTCCCGTAAATCTTTGGGATATTCGGCTCAACAAAAATGCGACGGTAGATCTAAAATTGCCCGAAGGCCATACCACTGCCATTTTAAATCTTAACGGCAAAGTGGCACTCTCTGATGGCGAAAAAATAAATGAAGCGGAACTAGCGGTTTTTAATCGAACTGGCGAAGTGATTACTTTAAAAACAGAAGAACCGGCAATGCTTCTACTTTTAGCCGGCGAGCCGATCAATGAGCCCGTCGTGGGATCTGGCCCTTTTGTGATGAACAGTATGGAAGAAATTGAGCGAGCTTATTCGGATTATCATCAAGGGCGAATGGGCAAAATTGCTCCTCAGTCGACTTAGTCGAGTCTTTAGTACGGGCTGGACGAGAAGCCGTTTGCGTGCTTAAACCCAACCGATGAATTCCTTTAAATTTGTTATACTGAAGTCGCGGATGATTTTTCGAAAAATAATTCCGAGTGCTCTCATCGTGCTTGTTCTTCAACCTTCCGTATCCTTTGGTTGGGGACAAATCGGACATATAGCGATTTGGGATTTAGCTCAAACGATGCTTTCGGCAAAAACTAAAGCTCATGTTGATCAAATATTTAAGAGTCTTTCACCAAAAGATCTCGCAAAAGTGGCGGTCTTTCCAGACGAAGTTCGACGATCAAGAGAATGGAACCACACAGCGTCTTATCATTTTGCAGATATTCCAAAGGATACAAACTATCTCGATTTTTTACACGATAGGATCGTTCATACAAACATGAAGCATCTAAGCTTGAGCCATTCTGCAGGGGATGTCGTGCTCGCCATTCTTCGAGCGGAAGATATTTTACGAAATCCAAGTTCACCCATAAAGAGTGCAAACGGTGCGGTTGAAGATCAACTAAATGCCCTCAGATTTTTAATTCATTTTATTGGCGATGTTCATCAGCCGCTTCATGTGGCCTATCCGGGCGACAAGGGCGGAAATGAAGTGACAGGACTTTTTTACATAATGAACGCGCCGTTTGGCAGTCGAAAGCGATGAACCTCCACGAAGTTTGGGATGAAATCATCATTCTTGAATCGTACCGACAAGCTTTTGGTGGGCAAAAAAATCCTGAACCCGTTCATGCAGGAGCCGTCTACGCGGATATTGTGAAAGCACCAGATGCAAGTGATTTCAAATTGTATACCAAAGACTTATCTCCAGAGACATGGGCGATGGAGCGACGCGATTACCTAAGCGAGATCTATAGTGGATATCAAAATCTAGATACATACATTCCTCGTCAGCGAGATATAGTAAATACGCGAATTCGCCAAGCCGCGACTCGTCTTGCTTTTATCTTGAACGATATCTTTGATTCAAAGCGAACAATAAAATCGTTTTTCAGTCGAAATAAAATTTCGAATAACAGTGAAAAGGCATTTCGTCAGAAAGTATCTGCTTTGCTCGGCGAGATGAATCTCTCGATTGATAAAATCATTGAACTCAAGCCGAGAACGGGTGTCGTCGACATTCCTGCACCAGCTCGGAAGCGTCCACGTGATTTAAGCAAGTCGGTTCACTAGATCGCTAAAATTTTATTTAACGTCGTACTTCGCGGCCAACGAAACCCAAGCTTTAAGTTTGGTAAGGTCAAACCATACCCCGGATGAGGTCATATGACTCGGAGCGGATTCAATCACACTCTTGCTAAAAAACCCTGATCCCCATGCGTCTCGAAATGACTTCTGATCGCCAATATCGAGCGCCAACTGACGATAAATTTTAATGATCTCTGCCTCATAATTGAGAGGCGAAATATTCACTTTCGACGCCGCATAAGCTTTCATATGTTTTGCGGCACTTTCAGTATATTCGGATGAGTGCTTAGGAGTGCCCGTCTTTGCGATAGAAATTTCTTCGGCGATTCTCCGAACGATGATTGCAATCCAATGAAGACGATTAATCTCAGAAGTTAATGTTGAGTCTTCAATCTGTGCCAGAAGAACTGGAAATGAACTTTCAGTTCTGAATGGCAGATTCGACTTTAGATGAATATTAAAATTTTCTTCTTCAGCTTGTAGACCGTCAAAATGATCGAAGTAGCCGGAGTTTTTACGAAAAATCATACCGCGGTCATTGTTATAACGTGTTCCACCTATGATTGTTCTATTTTTTGGAATGAGTTTCTTTAACTCATCGTGACCAGAAAGCATAGTGTTGTCGATTGCGGCGATTAATCCAACCCCCGTAGAAGAATTATATGAAAGCACATAGGGTGAGCTCATCAGGTCGGCAAATCTGTCAGCACTCCCCCCGAAGTCTTCCATTTTTTTCAATTCTACACCCTTATAAAAAATAAAAACGACAGCAGAATCGGGTGCTTCGATTGTCACTTCCGGGCGAAGAGATGTCCGTCCAGAGACTTGATAGACCTGAAGGAGGCAAGCTTTTAGCACCTCAGACGATGTCGATGCGGAAACTTGGTCTGGCGATCCAAAGCTCGTCGTTAAAGATGAGCCGAGCAGACCCAATAGCCAAAGCATTCTCAGAATAAATGAAAATCGATTCACTCTCTCTAAGTACGCAAGATTCATGCCATTTTTTTGCTGTCTTAAGTGAGGTTAAATGCTCTTTTTAGGGCATTTCTGGCATCGCTGAATTTTCGATGAGAATAGGAAGTCGCAGTTTTTTAGACTCTGTCGTCAAAGCTACTTACATCTTATGACTTTCAGCCTCATCGGGAATGATATCGTTTTCGATTTCTTTCACCCCGAGAACCGTTTCAGCAGAATCCGTTAATCGACGTTTAGTCAGAAATGAATCGACGTGGCCCTTCAGTATGACTGTTCCGTCGTTCACTTGAACTTTGACTCGATCGATATCAAAATTTTGTTTCCGAAGCAGCAGCATCAGATCTCGGTAAATATCTTTATCAGATCTCTCTTCCGAGTCTTCTGAAGCGCCAAAAAATCTCCTAACTTTTGTTTCCGAACGTGGAGCCAAATTTGAAGGCAGCCGTGCTTCAGTTGGAGAAAATCCGGAAGATGGCAGCGGCATATCGGGATCAGCAGTTGCGTCTTCTTGGGTATTCAATTCGATCTGACTGAAAGACGAACGCGACGGACTCTCGTCAAAATTTTTCCATTCTTCAGGATACTTTTTGCGAGGATCCCAAGCGGGTTTGTTGATCGGGTCATAATCTTCATTTTCCTGTGGAAAGTCTGAAGACTTTTCGCGAAGAGGAAGAAGCCCCTCATTTTTTTTATTCGTTTTGTGAGACTTCTTTTTCATGAATAAAAGTTAACCTGAAAAGTAGGTGAGTCGTACTGCCGAAAGTCGAGGTCGATGTGTAAAGTGCGACTGGAATTCAGTCTGCGTTACGAGCAGGTATTGGAAGGCCAGCACTCTGAGTCGAACTAGGCACCCATCAATGGCCGCTAAGAGTTTCAGGAGGAAAAGAATTTAAGATCTCCATAAATTCTTTTCTTAAATCTTCAGAAGACATTTCGGAAATTCGAAGTTTCTTCTCTTCCATTCTGTTCTTAAATTTTTCGTATAGGGGCTCTGTATGAGAAGGGTCAGGAATTCTTTTGATCACTTCTGAAGCAAGTTCTCCGATGAGACTCGTCTGACGGACTCCGAGTTCTGAGAGACGCGCACAGTTGTGTGCGAAAGCATGAACAGGAGTTCCTTTTTCGGTATCAAATAGTAACTTGAAATATTTTTTATAGAGCGGCGTTAACGGGTATTTGACAGTAACAACCTCCCCATTTCTAAGTTTCACTTCATCCACGAGACGTTTGCCAAATTGGTTTTCTATGATTTTTTGTAATGTTGGCCAGTCTAGCTCGCCCGATTTTTTTAAAAACTTTATTGATGTCGCCTTGGCCCGCATCTCTGCCTCTGAATAAAGATAAATAAAATCTTTTTCATAGGCATCTGAAAAACGCATCAGGAGATGATTCATAACCAATTCTTTTATTTGATTTTCGGTGAAATCTGGATGCTCATCTTTTGCAATTTTTTCTAATTGAACTCCTACGTTCTGCCACTCTTTTTCTTTCATGGCTTCTTCATAGTCCGGCAAAACCATTCCGCCTCGATTTTCTTCAATAGCACGCTCGAGATAAGCGTGTTCTCGGGCCTCAACAGAGGGGTCGTCGAGATAGAGATATTTTGAAATATCGAGCAGATGAGCCATCTCTTCGATCTGAGTTCTTTTTTTTGCAATCTCATTAAGTTTTTCATCTTGCAACACCGGAACAGAACCGACCCCAACCACTGGATAACCGCCAAAAATAAATCGGATGAATTCTTCTTTAAAAGATTTAAGATTTAAAATATCGACCGTTACGGGAATCTCTGCTTTTTTATCGTCGGCTTCAATCCCAACGATAACATCGATGGGAGTGAGGTCATCTGAACCTCCGGCTGTAAGTGCGAAGCTTTCACGAGATGAATTTCTTTCTTCGACATAGGCCGATTGTCGAAGCAAATTCTTCTGATCATCCGAATAGCTTTTTCCCAGAAAAGTCAAAAAAGGTTCGAGCTCACGAAGTCTTGTAATCGGACCGATAAAAGTCAGTTCAACTGTTTTATTTTCTTGTTTGTGAGATGAAAAAAGGTCGGCAAAGCTCTCGCTTAAAGGTTTTTTAACAACGTCTAAGAGCACCTCATTAGGCATTTGATTCTTTATCAAATCCGTCCAATCTTTGACGGCAGCTGCACGTTTTTCCTCTGGCACTTTTTCTTTTGCGACGCTCTCTTCAATTCGCTTTCGAGTTCTCTCGGTATCGACTCGAAGTGTAAGCGGATGTTTAGATTCAGCCTGCTGCTTTTTGATGAAGTTGATAAACGTCGAATCAAAATCACTCAATTTCTGGTTTATATCCTGAATGCGAACAGAGTCTTTTGCCGAAGCACTCAGGTCAAATGAAGAAATGAAGCAGAAGACAGTAGCGAGAACTCGATTGGCGATGGAAAAACTTACTTTACTTTTTTGCATGGAAAGTTAACTAGACGATCTTTGTTTTCTAGCCTTGCGACCTATGTCTATTTTGGTTCGAATCGGATTGCCCCGATTTTTTATTTCCCAAAAACGGAAGTAGGGCAGTGTCAGTATGCCGGTGGCTTTTTCAAGAAAGGTATATTCGCCACGGTACCAGCACAAGAAAAAGCAAGCTGAGAAAGGGGTCTCAGTTTGAATTGATCGAGTATTTGTCATTTTATTGAATAGGTTTTAGAAAGTGGGATTTCATTGGAGACAGAATTTTCCATGAGAGTCTTGAATGCTCCGACCTCTTTGATCTTTTTTTCTGTAGAATTTCGAGCGCGAATAAATACTTTGAAAATTCCTGGGGTGATATCATGCTGCAAAACGGATCTGAAACGTTTAACTGAAGCTGTTGGCTGCTAATGCCAATCAAATACAAGTACTTCGACAACGGGATCAAAGGGAATCGGTACCGATTCCACTTCCACTTAAGGTCTATACGCACGAACTCGCTCGGTGAGTTCTCTAGAAAAAGATCGAATGCAGAATGCTGTCCGTGCAAAAAGACGCATATATTCACGCCAAATCCAGCGCCATTGATGTTGCTAATAATACATATTATGATATGGGTAGATAGTGAGTTCCATTTTTTCAAGTTTCGAGTGGGAT
>JAQBPA010000197.1 GCA_028287765.1 Bacteriovoracaceae bacterium | reverse complement strand
CAGTTCTCTACAGCACAAACTGGGCAAGTGACTGGGTTTTGACTGGAGGCTGCACCGTTCGTTTTATAATCCAAATTTTCGATGATATTTCGATAAGATCCATTCGACAGAAAGAAATATCTCTTATGAAGAAAGGCCATCTTAAAAAAATTATCTTGATCATTCGATAATGAACTAGACGAACCCCCCGACTCACTCGGACCTCCGTTCTGTGTTGGAGTACCGGCAGAGACGTAGTATACAGAAAAATAATTTGTCCCATTGGGTGGACGAACCTGAACAGCACCGTAAATTTCGGGATAGGCATCTTTATAAATGGAGATCCCATCAAAAGCGTCTTGGGGATTGAACAGAGTATTGGCATCGGAAGCGATGCGAGAAACAGGATAATATAAGGAGGTGGTACTTCCCGTGATTTTAAAGGCTTGCTTTAAATCTTTCCCCATCATTTCCTGAGCTGAGCGGTGGCGCTCCAGAAGACTTGTTTTAATTCCTTCTACTTTTTGAAGTGCCGTGAATTTTTTAAGTCCGTAAAGAAATCCACCCGCCACGGCAGCTGAAAGAACGATGCTAACCATCAGTTCGATAAGCGAAAATCCCCTGAATTTTGATTTTATTTGGAATCTCAAAGCTGATACCTCATCACTTTAAAGAACAAAATACCCTATGTTTTTAATTTTAACACGGCCCGAGCAAAATTGAATATTCTTGAAAAAGTTTTTGAAACGAAAGTTGATAGCAATATCAAGTGCGTATTGCGGAATATCGCGCCTCTGCATTTTTTTCTTCAAATTCTGTGAGTTGAATTTTTTGCGGGGCGTCGGAAGGCGTTCTATTTTAAGATTTTTTACGAGGCTTTTCGACGGAAGACAAATTTAAAGGGAACACCGGAGAGGTGGAATTCCTTCCTCAATTGGTTTGCAAGAAATCGTCGATCTTCTTCAGCAACGGCCTGCGGCGCATTACAAAAAAATTGAAAGGTCATAGGACGTTTTGAGGTTTGGACCATATAGCGAATCTGCAAATATTGCGTGGCACTTCGTCCTGATCGATCGTTTCGTCCCCGTTTAGCAACACGTGGGGGACGTGTTGCCACTGTTTTTTGAAGCCATCGATTTAATTTAGAAGTCGAAATCTCGTGAACCGCTCTTTCGACATCTCCTAAAATCTGAAAAACTTTTTCAACTCGAAAACCCGTCTTTGCAGAAATAAAAAGAATCGGAAGAAAATGGAGATCCCCAAGCTGATCTTTTAACATTTGTCGGTAATCTTTTTCTATCCAATCATTCCTTACTAAATCCCACTTATTAACAAGGATGAGTGTTGGAACCAGAGAAGATCTAATTAAGTGAAGAAGTTTTCGATCTTGCGAATTGAGCTTTCCATCTCGCTGCGCCTCAACGATAAAAACAGCAAAGTCCGATTGCTTCAGCTCTTTAATCGATTTTTCAACAGAGAAAATCTCAACTGGATCGCCTTTTCTTCCGTACACTTTTGATTTTTTTCTTACGCCAGCGGTATCCGAAAAAATCCAGTCTCCCGTTTTCCGAGAAACGCGATGCTCAATAACATCTCTCGTTGTTCCCGGTTGGTCCGAAACAAACGAAATCGCATTTCCAGCTATGCAATTTAAAAAACTGCTTTTCCCGACATTGGGTCTTCCAAGAATGAGCACTCGCCTGCTGGATTTCTGTTCAATATTTTGAGGGATCGCATTGGTTTGAATAAGTTCGACGAGCTTCTCCTCTAAATCGCCGAGGCCTCTTTTTTCCTCAGCTGAAATGGGGATAATGGGATAGTTTGAAAAAAATTCTGAAACTTCTTCCGAATAATCTCGATAAGATTTTTTGTCGCTTTTATTGACCGCAACGACGATCGGCTTCGACAATTTTCGAATGGTTTCGAAACATTCTCGATCATCGGATGTAAGGGGTTCCGAGCCATCGATGACGAGAAGAATTAAATCGATTTGAGACAGATGATCTGCATCTAAAGTTTGAAACGAAAGTCCAATTTTACCAAAGCCAGCTAAATCCCACACTTCGACATTTTCTCGATCCATCGGACGCCACGTCCCTTTCACAAGATCGCGCGTAACACCTGGCTGATCCCAGACGAGAGATTTGCGATGACCGACGAGTCGATTAAAAAGAGAAGACTTTCCGACATTGGGTCGGCCTGCGAGAGCGATAATCATAGAAAACGAATTATTTCTTTTTTAAATTATTAGTATGAACAGCGATCGAACCATCGCTCTTTAGCTCGAGAATGTCCATATAACCATTGCCGTCAATATCGGCTGCGTAGGCAGCGATCGTGCCGCCGGTGAGTAAATTTCCAAACGCCGTCGATGTAATATCGCTAAACGTGAGCGAACCTGTTTGAACGAGCAGAATAGAGTTAGCGCCCGATACCGACATAAAAATATCAGGATTTCCGTCCCCGGTAAAATCGGCTGGCACAATGCTGGAGGCGACCGTGCTTATGGCTTTAGGTGTGACGCTTGTGTTCGCAGTCAGGCCGGTAAATTTTCCATTTCCGGTATAGAGCTGAAGTCCACTTGCCGTAGCTAAAAGAAGATCCGCTTTTCCGTCAGAATTGAGATCCGTAAATGCAGCGTCTTGAATTCCATCAATCGCTGTTCTTGTCAAAATGGCTGTGGGAGCCGCCGGAAAAGAAGTGTCAGTCGTGTTCTGATAAAGTTCAATCGTTGAGCCTGATTTTGGAATCAGTGCAAAATCAACAAAATGATCTCCGTCGATATCTTTTGCGAGCACCTTCAGAACATTAGGAGGAAGAATTGAAGAAGTGAGACCGGTAGGAGTCGCAAAGGTCGTATTCGACCTTTGAATAATGGAATGACTTCCAGCAGCCCCTGCCGCCAAAAAAATAAAGCCTGTTTTTGCGGTCGTAGCTGCCGGTGCATAAGCGATTGATGCGGGCAGAGAAGTGGAAGTGGATGTACTTGCGAGAGTCGATTCGGTAAAAATGCCGGAACCATTATTGCTGAGAAGAGAAAGATAAGCGTTATTGCGGAAACTAATGAAATCGGGATCGGTGTTTGTACCCACGGTATAGGGAGCTGCGGCAGTGGCTGCAATTTGAACGGCAGGAGCCCATGAACTTCCATTTTGATTCAGATACAAATAAGCGCCTGTAGTTGTAAGCA
>JAQBPA010000182.1 GCA_028287765.1 Bacteriovoracaceae bacterium | reverse complement strand
ACTTTCAGGGTGCGGGAATTCTGAGTCAAGCACCGCTGGCGCAGGTCCTAATTTTAATGCCTCTTCCGCTTCGAATTTTAAAATTATTGCGTTCAATCCACTCACGTATGCTTTGAACCCGGCGAGTCCGAATGATCCGAACACACTTGTAGCAGCAAGTAATCTGCTCCAGCTTTTTGAATACGATGCAATCATTCAGCCCGATCTCGATGTGACCAAAACTCAGGTTACGGATTTTGTGACGGGAGTTGGCATTGATGTAAATAATTTGGCGAACCCGGCTGTACGACTCGACATTACTATTGGTGTTGAGGCCAGACAGTTTGATTCGACGACTGGAAATTTTAGCTCCACTACTCAGATTTTTACAGACCATCAGGGCGCCGACGTAGGAGGAGCTCAGAACTTTGTGATTCTCAATAAAAATTCACCCAACTATTTTCTTACGGGTCTTGGCTTAAAACTTAAATACGCTGTCGTTTCAAATCTTGTTCTGCAAAGAAAGACGCTCGATCAAATCAACAATTCAGGAACGTCCATCGATTCGGTCACCGGTAAATCAGTTACTCTTCCGAACGGTTGGGCAGCGGTTGGATTTTTTCTAAAGATTACCAATAATCCGGCAGCAACTCTTTTTCCGACGCCTACGCCGCTTCCAGGACTCACTCCGACACCTACTCCGACCCCCACGCCGTCCACGATCCCATTTGTTCAAGACGCTGTTCTCTACGTAGGGCAATTAGTCGCAAAATAAATAAAGAAAAACTTTTCTATCTGCCTGTGCACTGACGAAACAAAGCCTCTAGAGCCGGCTGTTTACCTGGAAGCGGATTCGATTCAAAAAAACGAATGGCTGGATTTAAGATCTCAGTATCAGGAATTTCTAAATTGCGCGGAAGAATGCCTCGCGAGAAAAATCGAAGAAGTTGTTCACGGTCAAATTTTGAAAAAGCCCAGGAGAACTGCGCGAGAGTGTCTAGCGTTCGGTTGAAGTGCATACCCGGTAAATCTGAAGCAGCGCTTCGTTCGGCGATTTCGAGTTCATTGATTCCAGCTTCTGAAATTGTTGAAGCCAAATAAGCGAGAAAGGCTTTTTTGGCCAATTGAACATTGTCTTTTAGGATCGCCACTCGTTGAAGGTGAAGGAAAAATTTTTCACGTAATTTCTTCACATGATAATAAGTGCGCTGCGCTGCTTGAAAATTGGAGAGTTGAGATCTGAGAACCAAGTAATCATCCAAGAGACCGAGTTTCTCAAAGGGCTTAACCACGGCTAGCCAGGCTTTTCGATCATAAGGACTGGCGGGGAGTTCGAGGCCATGTTCACGAAATGGCACGTGAGGCCATCGAGTGATTTGCCGAAGCCCATCGGCGAGTCTTGCATCAGAACGCCGAAGCATATTATTTTTGACGAGCGCATTCGTTTTGGGATCGAGGGATTTATAAAAAAGCAGAACGGCAGCGGCTTCGGCAGGAAATAGCTTTCGAGCTCGACCCCCGCGCGAGCGATATCTCATTTCAAAAGTCATTCGTGTGATGAAGGTGTCGAGTATGAAAATCTTTTGACTGTTTAAAACGTAAAAGAGATCTGTTCGATCCTGTCCTTTGAGGGCTTCTCTAAATCTTTTATAAAGATGCGGCTCGAGCACATTTTCAAAGGCCGAAATAAGGCGTGAGTCGTAGTCGTTTTGCTCAACCGGTGCAGAAAATTGCGGAGGAAATGAGGTATCTGCGAAGAGGTGAGAACTTAAATGGAAGATCAAAACGATCCATAGCCCTTTGCCAAAAAAACGTCCCATGCCGATTATCTAGGTGCATAGAGCTCCTGTGTAAAGTCTTACAAATTCTGCTCGACAATTGAGGGGCTTTGACTTCTTGCGTTAAAGTTGGTATCTCTTCTTGAATAGGGAGGTCCTTAGGGTGGACTGGGTAAAAAGAGTTTTTATACTATATCTATTGAGTGTTTGCGCGACTCATCTTGAGGCCGTGGATAAATCCTGCGCTCAAATGACTGGCGAGCTCGGCCAATCTGTTATTTCAAATTCTCCTCAGGCGTTAAAAATACTTAATCATCCCATCGCATTTGAAGCCCTTTGGTTTTCTCCAAAGATAAAAACCATGATTGCTCAGTTAGGTTTAAAGATTCCCGAGTTTAGATCGGAGCTCAAGTTTGATTCGGTGACTGAAAATTTAGATTATATGAATTTTTATTATGATTTTTATGAAGAAATAAAATCAAGACCTGCGCTGCTTCAGAATTTTGCAGATTGGCTTTTGAAAGTGAAAGAGAAGTATGAAGCCGCTCTTATCGCTGCAAAGTCAATCAACCCAGAGTTTAAACAGGGTTACACGAACGAACAGTTGTTCCGCGCCGCCTCTGATGCCGTCCAGTTTACTTCAGGTCTCCGTAATCTCCCTTCGAATGCTTCAGATCAAATCCCGCTAGCTGAAAGAACCAAAAAGTTAATCGATTTGAATCAGCCGCTTGAAGGCGAAGATCTGAGCCCAGAAGAGCTTGATGATCTCGTAAAAGAAAACTTGAAGAGAGCTAAGCGTATTCCGATCGAAGGGGAGGCCACTCAGCTTCCAACAAAGGAGTCACTCGCAGCTCACTTTGGTAATATTATGGGAGAAGTGGAATATAAAGTTTTCGATGCGGAAGAGAAAAGGTCGGCACTCGGGTCGATTCCTTCTCAAAATCGAGCGGCTTGGTTTCAAGCTGCGACTGACTTTATGGAAGCCGAAACCAG
>JAQBPA010000168.1 GCA_028287765.1 Bacteriovoracaceae bacterium | reverse complement strand
TTCATGAGTCAGGGAAAAGCAGCCTACGACCAACTTAAAAATGCGGACGGGGCCATCTTTACGGAGGAGAGTATTTCGCCCGTAGATAAAGACTGGATATCGAGCCATCTGTTTCAGGGAAAGTTTTTATCCTCATTTAAAAAGACCTTTGAAGGCGAAAAGAGCCTTGTCCTCTGTTCTAATTGAGAGAAACTAGACATTCGAAAATCTGGTCCTATAATAGGGGCATGGAAAAATTTAATCCCGCAGCACTTAGTCCTCGAACCGCAGATGCTCTAAGCCGATCCACCGCTCAATTCATGAGCCGTGTTTATGGATGGATGACTTTAGGAATAGCGCTCACAGGATTTATTTCATTTTATATCGGAAATAACCCAGAGCTTTTAATGAGCATTCTAAAAAATCCCGGCATTGTTTGGGGGGTAATCATTGCTCAGTTCGCAACTGTTTTAGCGTTCTCCTTTTTACTTCCACGAATTAGTGCGCCGGTTGCCTCTGCTTTATATCTTTTTTACTCCGCACTTTTTGGCGTCACGCTCTCCATCATTTTTTATGTCTACACTCGACAAAGTATTGCGCAGGTTTTCGGTATCACGGGGTTTGCGTTTGCGGGCCTCAGCGGTTTTGGTTATGTGACGAAGAGGGATTTAGGTCCGGTTGGTTCTTTTTGTACGATGGGTCTTTTTGGAATTATCGGCTGGTCTATCCTTTCGATATTTTTTCCAAGCATGATGGGCGGCTCGATGGGCCCCACGTTTTCAATCATTGGTTTAATCGTATTTGCCGGGCTCACGGCTTACGATACTCAGAAAATTAAAGCTCTCAATGCAGCCGGTGGATACGCGGGCGATGAAAAGAAGGGCGCCATTTTTGGTGCGCTCACTCTTTATCTCGATTTCGTGAATATGTTTATGATGCTTCTTCGTTTGATGGGCGATCGTAAGTAACTGTTTAACTGAGGCGTTCGATCGCGTTCACCCATTCGTTAAATTTGGAATCGTAACTTTTAAACTTTAGTGAAGAAGCATTAAATTCGCGATCCATTTTCCAGGTGTTTTCAATTCCATCTAAAGAAAATATTTTTTTACTAAATCCCGCAAGGAGTGCTGCTCCCGTTGCTGTGGCCTCAAGATTTTTGGGACGAATGATTGAAGATCCGAGAACGTCTGCTTGAATCTGAAGCAGTAGATTATTTTTCACAGCGCCGCCGTCAACTTTCCAAGAAGGACGAACCTTCGGAACGTCCTTTGTCATGGCTTCAACGAGCGCGCGATTTAAAAAACAAAGTGCTTCAAGCGAAGCGCGAGCAATATGGGATTTATTCGAGCCCCGTGTTAACCCTAAAATGGCACCACGCAGCCGAGGTTTCCAAAAAGGTGCACCCATTCCGGAAAGTGCAGGAATGACAAAAACGCCGCCCGAATCGCCCACTTTTTCGGCGAGGGTTTCAGATTCATCCGATCTTTTTAACATTTGGAGTTCATCTCGAAGCCACTGAATCCAGGCTCCACAAATAAATGCACTTCCCTCAAGAGCATAAAATGATTTTTGGTTTTTCCACTGAATGGCAAGCGTGCTCACAAGATTATTTTTTGAGAAAACGGGTTTTTCCCCGGTGTTCAAAAGAATAAAAGATCCCGTTCCGTAGGTGATTTTTCCAGAGCCCGCGCTCCAGCCGAGTTGTCCAAAAAGCGCAGCTTGCTGATCGCCAAGAGCTGCGCAGATGGGAATGCCGTCCGGAAGAAAGCCGACGTCCTTTGTCTTAAGATCAAAACCTTCGGACGGTATAATTTTAGGCGCGAGTGTTTTTGGAATTTTAAAAATTTCAAAGAGATCCGAATCCCAAGAGGCGTTTGCGAGATTCATAAGCGAAGTTCGTGAAGCGTTGGTTGCTTCCATGACATCCGCGCCCGTCAGACGACTTAGAAGAAAACTATCGATCGTTCTAAATCTGAGAGAAGAGGGCGCACGAGAAATTTTTAGTTTATTTAAAAGCCAGCGAATTTTGGTTGCCGAAAAGTAGGGATCGATCGGAAGGCCGGATTTTTTTCTGACGAGTTTCTGATGTGGGGCAAGTGTTTCACACATCTCCGTTGTTCTTCGATCTTGCCAGACAATAAATCTATGAAGGGGTCTTGTTCCGTCGAACAGAGAAACGGTTTCGCGTTGATTTGTAATTCCAATCGCTAAAATTTTATGTGGTGAGAGGCCTGTTTTTTTTAAAACTCCTCGAACAGCTCCGGCGACACTTCTCCAAATTTCTTCCGGATCATGCTCAACCCACCCTGGTTTTGGATAATGCTGCGGTACGGCAGAGGTAAAGCTTCCCAGAAATTTGCCTTTATTCGATAAAAGAAGGGCCGTAGACCCCGTGGTTCCCTGATCAATCCCAAGTATCATTCCCTTACCCTAATCTAATGTGATTTCTTGTAAAATAAGAAACGGGGGCACGCTCAAATTGATTAGAAATTATTTTGCAGATTTGGAGCTCGATTTTGCCGCTTCGCTCGACGAAGTTCGAAAATCCTATAAGCGGCTGGCGCGACGCTTCCATCCCGATTTGAATCCCCTCGATGCCCAGGCAGAAGAAAGCTTTCTCAGAATTCAAGAAGCCTTTGATCATTTAAATTCTGTCACGCGAATCGAGCGGCTTAAAAAGCAGTTGAAGGATATTCCAAAAGAAAAACTTAAAAAGAATTTGGATCGTTGGGGAAATTATCCAACTGTTCCCGTCTCAGCCGAGCAGTTTGTTTCACAGTGGGAGGACGAGCCTTCGATTAACAGATCTCAAAAGCGTCCCACCGAAAATTTAGATCTTTGGATTTCGCTAGAATTAAAAAACCAGGAGTTAAAAGACGGCGCTGCAAAAAAATTAAAACTTCAGTACGATAAACCCTGCGGACAATGTCGTGGAACGGGCGGACGCGCTCGTTCAGTTCGAGCAACTTGTAAACCGTGTGCAGGGATTGGTTATCTTTTGATTGAGCGCGGAGCCATGCACTGGAAAAAAACATGTGATGATTGCTTCGGAAAAGGATATGTCGTCGCTGCTCCTTGCTCAGGATGCTCGGGTAAAGGAAAAGTTTTGGCAGAGGAGCTGGTCGAATTAAGAATTTCTAAAAATTCAGATCTTTCAAAGGCACTATCCTTCCGAGGACTTGGAAATGTTTCATATGACGGAAAAAAGAGAGGAGACGTATGGGTACAACTCGTTCAAAAACAATAAATAAGGGAACCAAAACGAAAGCAGAGGTTTCTAAAATTCTTAAGCTCAGTCTTCAGGATCTGCAAGAATTCGAGAATGAACGTTTATTTGAATTCGCCGATAAAGCAAAACAGAGCATCGATGAAAAAAATATCGAAAGAATCAGAGTTGCGAACTCTCTTAAGAACGAATTAGGAGTCAACGCTGCAGGAATCGATGTCATTCTAAATATGCGCGAGAAGATGACCCGAATGCGGAGCGATATGAATTCCTTTATGAGCCAGGTTCGTAAAAAATTCGAAGGCCAGGTTATGACCAACGTCAAAAAAATAAAAAAAGGAATGGATTAAAACGGGGAGGGGTCAAACCGGTTAGGAGCCAGGTTAATTGACTAACCTGGCTCCTAACCGGTTTGACCCCAGCTTTACGCCGCGAGCGTTTTCTTTAAAAAGGAAGACGTTTTCGTTTTCATTTTGGCCACTTCTTCCGGCGTTCCTTCGGCGACGATATAGCCGCCTTCTTCTCCTGCTCCCGGGCCTAGTTCGATGAGCCAGTCGCAAGATTTCAGAACATCCAGATGATGTTCAATGACGATCACTGT
>JAQBPA010000157.1 GCA_028287765.1 Bacteriovoracaceae bacterium | reverse complement strand
CGATTTCCCGTTTTGAATTGGGGTGCCAAGAAACTTCGATGGGGTGTTTGCGTGTGGTAGAACCGGTGATGGGCACTGCAGAGGGTGATGAGGTTTTCGATTTGATTTTGTCCGCCCAATGCGACGGGGATTTTATGGTGGATTTCGACGAAGGACGTGGAGCTACATTTTCTTCCTTGAACCGTATAGCTGCATTGGCCTCGATCTCTTAGGAAGACTTGGTGCTTGAGTCCTGCTTTTAGGGGCTCGCGTTTTGCTATGTGAACCATTCCCCCTGCTTGGTTTTTGCCTGGGCAAAGTGCTTTTTTCTCGGCTCGATCGGCTTTGATAACAGGGTCTTTCTTTTCCAGGTAGAGATCTAACGAGACTTCGAGAGCTTCTTCCATGGAGGCGGGCTTTCTTTGAGAACTCGAGAGAAGAGTCTGAGCTCTTTTGAGTTTACTGAGAAAAGCTTCCGAAATGCCGAGCTTTAAACAAAGTCGGTCTTCTGAAACCTGCCGAGTCGATTCTCTCACGTCTTCCGGCTTTTCTTTCACCACCTCTCGCTCCAGCTCTCGTTTAGATAAATGAGAGGCCTTTCGAATCCACTCGTTTTTATTCTCGGTTGTGATGACAGAAACAATACGAGCCGCTTTTGAAAGAGTAAGATTCCCCAGAAGGATTTCTTTTTTAAGTTCAGGAATCTGAACCGCTTTACGAGCAACCGACATCAGAAGATAGGAATTCGAATCGGAAAGAAGCAGAGCTTTTTGAGTGTATTCGAAAAGGCTCGGAAATCCAAAAGCAAGATACACCTTCTCACGATCCACTTCCTGTAAAATGGAAAGAAGATCAGACTCCAATTTTCGAAAGTTTTGAGAAAGCACCAGCGCTCGTTCATGAATAGCTTTTTGCTGAGAAGTAATCATAGAAAAATCTCCTTTAATAAAAAAAGATTAGCACATCTTTTTCAGCGAACGAGAAATACCCAAGATTCAAAAATAAAAAGCGAAAACAAAAAATAAAAAATTAGCGGATAAAAACATCTCCCACGCAGAATCTACGCGCTATCAAATGTTTTCAAACACGAAAGCCAATCCAAAAAAAAGATTCAAAATATCCCCGTCAAATAAATAAATGAAAAGAATTTATTTCCTATGCCCACTTGGATTTACACAATCAGCGCAACACCCGACGTTTGAATCTATTGTGTAAATCCAAGCAGGCAAAAATTCGAGAGCGAAGCTGCTTGGCACTCCAATTCAAAACGGGAAATCGGTGCTGACATTCGTCAGGGTGTCGGCCCCGATTTTCCCCCACATCTGAAACTCCTCCCGCCTCAGAACTCGCGAATCAAGCAAGAATTACGACAATGATTAGCTGTCATTCCCAAAAAATTAAGTTAGATTTCCTCCGATGGCTCTATCGAAAGAATTGCAAAATTTCGCGATTGAAGAACTGAAAACCTTGGCAAGAATTCCGAGTATTAGTTTTCCAGGCTTTGATCATTCAGAAATTGATCGGTCGGCGGAGGCCACTGCAGTACTTCTTAGAAAATCGGGATTTCAGAATGTTGAGCTTTTGCGAATTGATGGATGCTTTCCGTATATCGTGGGGGATTGGTTTGTAGACAAAAAATTTCCGACACTTCTACTCTATGCGCATCACGACGTTCAACCTCCGGGCCGTGAAGAGCTTTGGAAGTCGCCGCCGTTTGAGCCTGTTATCAGAGACGGAAGACTTTATGGTCGTGGAACTGCCGATGATAAAGCGGGCATTCTAGTTCACGCGGCAGCAGCAAAACATTATGTCAACTTGTCTGCTTGGCCTCCTGTGAATTTAAAAATCATCATTGAAGGTGAAGAAGAAGTGGGGAGCTCACATTTATTTTCATTTTTAAAACAAAATCGAGAGCGTCTTGAAGCCGATGTGATTGTGGTTACTGATACCGGAAATATTAAATCCGGTATTCCTTCACTCACGACAAGTCTCCGGGGGCTGGTCACCGTTGAAATTGAAATTAAATCGCTGAAAGCTCCTCTTCATTCTGGAATGTGGGGAGGCGCGGTTGTCGATCCTGCGGCAGTGCTTATCAAAATGATTTCAAAACTTACAGATGATAACGGAAAAATTCTTTTAAAGAGTATTGGAAGAATTCCAAAGGCAAAAAAATTCCGCGTTCCGATTACCAAAAAAGAATTTGCTTCGATGGCCGGTGTGCTCAAATTGAATTCGGTTCCTGATGATTTTGTAAGTAAAACTTGGTACGAGCCTTCACTTTCTGTGAATGCCATTCAAGCGAGTAGCGAAAAACTCGCGAACAATATTATTTGTGATCGTGCCTATGCGCGAATTGGAATTCGACTTACAGCCCGAGAAAATGCAAATCGGGTCCATAAGGAACTCGTAAGAAAACTCAAAGCTATGACGCCGAGCTCCGTCGAAATAAAAATTACGGAAAGTGAAGCGGCCGATGCTTGGTCGACAGATCCATATTCAAAAAGGAATCGCTGGGCGTTTGAAGCCGCAGAAGCCGCACTCGAAAAAGGATTCGGTCAAAAGGTAGTTTATATGGGATGTGGAGCGAGTATTCCCTTTATCGGCCCATTTGAAAACGCTCTTAGTGCGCCCGTGATTACCTTCGGCGTTGAGGATCCACTCACACTTGCGCATAGCGAAAACGAAAGCCTTTTCATTTCAGATTTTTATAAAGTGATCGATTCGGAAATCGAATTCTTTAACGCAATTGGTACTCAAAAAAAATAGTTGTCGTAAGAATCTTGCAAGCAGAAGTCCCTTCGGAGATCCTAAGAACTCGGGGGAGTAAAATTGAAAACTTTGTGCTTGGCCATCACTGGTTTTTTTTTGTACTCACATTCAATTTTTGCGTTGGCGGCAGATCCGGCCGATTTGCTCTTTCAAGCCTTCAGTGCAAAGTGCGAATCACAAGGCTCGTTCACAGCTAGAGCCCTCAACGAAACAAACGCACTTGAGGGAGTCTTGAGTGCTGTTCTCACAGATCCAGAGTGCAAGGGTTTACTGCCTGTCCTCAATTCAGTTACTAATCTTTCGCAGCAGTTGTCTTTTTTAGATCAGGGATTTGGCGATGACCAAAAAAAAGATCTCGAGGCTTACGCCGAAAAAGTTTCCATTTATCTTTCGACAGTTTCAGATCCGACTCAGCAATCGCTTTTGGTGGGAGAGCTTGCGAATACTCAAGTGGAAATTTTAAAATACGATCAAACGAAACAAGAATTAAAACGTCAGGCACAAAATCGTGCGATTCAGAGTCTTGGAAACTATGTGGAGTCTTTGGCCCAGATTTATCCAAGCCAAGCTCTTTGTTTTGAGCGAAATAATACACTTCCACTTCAACTTGGAAGCCAGCTTCTTTCATTGTCTGGAGGTTTTTTTGGTCCCGTGATTAATGCTGCGACGACGCTGGGTGGGCGATTATTTTCTGCTCTCTTTGATTATTTTAGAGATAAAAAATTTGTTGATGCGATCAAAAAGTTTAGAGGAGCAAAACTTCAGGCAGGACTTTCTTGTGCAATGGAAGCACTTGAACAAACGGTTTGCGATATCGATGATCAAAAAGCGCTTCTTAAGGTTCATGAAAAGTATCGAACTCAGCCAGAAGTTCCGGTGGAGTGGAAAGGTTACGATCTTCTTGAGAGGCAATACTCTGTTGTTCAGAGTTTTCTTCGCCAAATCGAGGCCGGAAGTGATCCTGCGTCCGATCTTCAAGGATCGAGTCGCGCGAATATTCGAACGATGGAAGGGAATTATCGTTCAACGATCGAGCGGACTTTGGGACTCATGGGAGAGACCGCACGTCAAATCGAACTTCTCACTCAAAGAACTTCGGGTCACGACGCGATTCAACAAGTTTCGAGAAATCTTCTCGATAGTTAAGCAGGCGTAATTCTCTAACAAAATC
>JAQBPA010000103.1 GCA_028287765.1 Bacteriovoracaceae bacterium | reverse complement strand
GGCTTCAAAAATCGGCAGTGGATTTCCCCAATAGCGATTTCTAGATATCGCCCAGTCTCTTGCGCCTTCAAGCCACTTTCCAAATCGGCCGTCGCGAAGATGCTCCGGAACCCAGTGCGTAAATTTTTGGTTATTGGCGACAAGGCGATCTTTAATCTGCTCAACGGCGACAAACCAGGAGCTCACCGTCTTATATATAAGAGGAGTGTCGGTTCGCGGACAGAAGGGATAGGCATGCTGAAGGGTGTCTTGCTTAAAGAGCCGCCCCATTTGCTTGAGATCGCCGATAATCTTTTTATCAGCATCTTTCACATACATGCCGGAGTAAGGACCCACTTCGCTGGTAAAAATTCCTGAATTATCGACCGGACAAACCGGTTCAATTTTTAGTGCACGGCAGGCAATAAAATCTTCTTCACCAAATGCCGGCGCCATATGAACAATGCCCGTTCCAGAATCGACGGTGACATGTGGACTTTCGATGACAGAAAAGTAGGGCTTTTTGTGATGTGAGAAAAAATCAAAGAGGGGAATATATTCAATTCCAACCAAATCTCTTCCAAGTTTTTTAGAAGTAACCGTGACGTCCTCTTTCTTAAAAAATTTATCGAGCAGCGCTTCGGCAAGAATATAGGACTTTCCGTCTTTGGCTTTTACTTCGACGTATTCAATTTCATCTCCGACAGCGACGGCGAGATTACTTGGAAGAGTCCAGGGTGTGGTCGTCCAGGCCAGAAGAGAAGTGTCGGGTTTTCCTTTGATCGGAAAGGTAATCGTGATCGCGGGATCTTGGACGTCCATATAATTGGAACTCGCTTCAAAATTTGAGAGCGGCGTTCCAAGGGCCGTGGAAAACGGCATGACTTTATAGCCACGATAGATCAGCTTTTTCTTCCAAAGCTCGGAGAAGACCCACCAAACCGATTCCATGAATTTAACGTCCATGGTTTTATAATCATTTTCAAAATCTGCCCATCGTCCCAGGCGTGTAATGGTTTTTTGCCATTCGCCAACGAAGCGCATGACGATCTCACGACATTCTTTATTGTAATTCGCTATTCCAAACTTTTCGATTTCGGAAGGGGATTTGAATTTAAATTTCTTATCAATTTCTTGCTCGATCGGAAGGCCATGACAATCCCATCCCCAACGTCTCTCGATGGCAAAACCACGCATGGTCCAATAGCGAGGAACAATATCTTTTAGAGTGCTTGCGAGAAGGTGGCCATAATGAGGAAGACCCGTCGCAAAAGGAGGCCCGTCGTAGAAACTAAATTTTTTCTTCTTAGGATCGTAAGATTTTTCAAAAATATTGAGCTTTTCCCAGCGCTTTAAGACTTCTTCTTCAGTTTTTGGGAAATTGATCTGGTTTCCGGATTCTTCCATACAGAGGGAATTTACACTAAAATTCGCCTCTGTGACGAGCGGAGGAACTGGAATTTAGTTATAGGGGACTACTTTTCCAATTTGAGCTTAATTCCCGAAAGCGTGCCTGTGCTAATGAGTCTAGGGTGAAGGTCATGGCGGGGAAGAATCACTTCAGCGTTGCCGCTATTCTTATCTAAAAAGAAGGTCGCTTTTTGAGAGTGGGAGAAGCTATCAGGACGTGAGAGGCTTTCGAAGCTTTTTATAAGAAGGATATCTTTTGAATCATGAACGATCGTTCCTTCAAACCATTCGTAAGTTTTTTTTCCGTCCACTTTTTCGATGAGAACTCTTGCATGCATAGGATCATCAGTGAACGACAGAACCGAAACATTAAAATGAGAAATAGAGTTGGTCCCTGATAATTTTAGAATCCGTTTCATTTCAGAATGGATTCTATGCCCCCAGACATGAATGGCGCCTCCGGAGAGCTTTTCGGTAGTTAAAATAGTTGCTTCAACTCTCGGGTTTTTAACTAATGAGATTTGGCCATCGGGCTGTTTTGTCCATTCCTCGACTTCGGGATCAATTTTTAATTGGTTTCTCGATTCAAAATCATCGAACGATATTCCCGTAATGCACTCCATTCTTCGGCACGGAAAATATTCTGTCTGAAACTGAAAAAGAGCTGGCGGTTTTATTTTGGATCTCAATCGATCTAACCATGTTCTAGGAGTGAGCTGCGTGAGCAGAACTAAGTTATCATCCGTTGATTTTTCTCCAGCTAAGGCTTCGATATGTAAATAGGGTCCCGCATTCGTTAACTCGGCAAACAAGGACGTCGTTTTATATACCTTTTGTATATCCTTCGCACAAAGGGTCGTGTTGCTGATCACTGAAATTACGATTGAAAAGAAAATGCTCGTCATCGCTTATGCGTATAGAAAATTTGACCCGTGAAGGCAATCACAAACAAGCTCCTAGTGAAGCACCGGAGCCGGGCGTTCTTTTTTATAAAGCTGATCAAGAAGTTGTTTAAGGTCCTGGGTGAGCGATACTTTGTAAGGAGACGGATTGGCTCTTCGGCTAATATCCGGTCTTAATGATTTCATATCGTTTAAACTCTGAGTTCGCATTTCTTCTAAACTTCTCCGATCAAGCCATTTTCCATTTTTAAAAATAGGCTGAAGGAGCGATTCTATTTTTGAAGGAGTCACAAATGCATTTTTAAAAGGATCGGAGGGGTGAAAAACAGAAATTTTTTCTCCGGGCTTTGGCGCCGTCTCGTTTAAAGTTAAAAGATCGAGAAGCATGGAGTTATCGCTTCCGTAGAGTCGAAATGCTTTTTTTGCACCCGGGATGACAAGCTTCTCCGTTTGTTGTGAAATCTTCATTCGCGGTTTGCCGTCAATTTCGACTAATTTATAAACTCCTCCAAGTGCGGGCTCCGTCGCTGCAGTCACTAATCGAGTGCCGACGGCGTAGCTGTCAATCGCCGCCCCCTGATCTTGAAGCGTTTCAATGATGATCTCATCGAGTTCGTTACTGGCAAAAATTTTAATATCCTTAAATCCTGCATCGTCAAACATTCGGCGCGCTGATTTAGAAAGATAAACCAAATCGCCCGAATCCAGACGAATGCCGCCAGGTTTATAACCGAGTTTTTTTAAAATTTTAAAAACACGAATCGCATTCGGCACTCCCGACGCGAGTGTGTCGTATGTATCGACTAAAAGAATACAGTGATCAGGAAATGTTTTAGCAAAAACCAAAAAGGCTGCGAGCTCTCCCAAATTCGTCTCTGATTCTGCTTTTACCTCTTTCAGAAGGTTGGATATCGAATGGCCATTCCAAGTTTCGTCAGAGAAATGAAGTTCCGTAAAACTTTGAATAAAAGAATGCGCCATCGTTCCGACAACAGGAATTTGAAGAAGCTTTCCGGCAAGCACATTTGAAGTTCCTTCAAAGCCACCAAGATAACCTGACCTCGATGCCGTCATCGCACCATTTGGACCTTGAGCCCGGCGAAGTCCAAACTCGATAAGACCCTTATCACCCGCAACCATTCGAAGACGTCTTGCATAAGTAGCCACTAAGGTCGCAAAATTAATCGCGTTCAAAAGAGCACTTTCAAGAAGTTGAGTTTTAAAGATAGGGCCTTTTACCTGAAGAATCGGAACGCGAGGAAAACAAAGGCTACCCTCGGGAATCGCCAAAATTTCAACATCCGAGAGATCGAGATCGAGAAGAGTTTTAAAAAAGAGGGGATCAGCATTCTGAAAAATAGGCAAAGATTTTAAATAATCGATATCGTCTTTCGAAAATTTAAACTGATGGAGAATCTCCTGAAGCAAATCATAGCCAGCAGCAATCGCATACTCGCCTTGAAATGGGCACCGTCTGAAAAATAATTCAAACGTAGCAATTGAATTTGCTTTTCCCGCGCTTAAATACGCGGAAGCCATGGTGAATTGGTAGAGATCGGTAAAGAGAGGATTCACAGTCATTTTCATAGGGAGAAACGAGAGAGAACTCCAGCGCTCTTTATATAAAAAATGGTAATCCCAACCGGTGAGCTGCCAGAGTGACAGTCACCAGTCAGAGACTCGGTTTTCAGATTGTCCGTTTGCAGAGATTGTACAAATGAGCTCCTGTTACATCTGCTTGCTTCATCATGTTTTTGTAATCTCTCATTTCTAGAAGGACTTGGACTTCTCTAAGAGAGCCTAACGCTATGTAATAGAATCTTCTTCTTTCTTTGATCGAGGGTCTTGATGATCCCTCCTTCAAATTGAGCACAACACTCAGGATGGCTCGATCGAATTGGTTTTTTTCAATCGACGTCCATGCAAGGCCGCGGGTTTTCCAAATCGGGCATCGAGCCAGTCAGCCATCCGCCAATCATGGCAACGGAAAAACTTTGACCGAGTCCCTGACTGTACACCGATTCTGCTCACTGATTTTTTCTGAGTGTAACGTTAAATCTTGCAGAAGGTTCGGGTCGTAGTACCGTAAAAGATCGAAGCCGATATTACATTACGAGCTTAGGAAGTCTTCGTGAAATTCAGGCCATCTTTGACCTCATAGAAAACAAAGAACTAAGTACAAAAGCAAATATCCTCGGAGCTCACATCTACAAATTAATCAAAAATCCTGGAGCCGGCCACTGATGGCCGATTGGCCGCTGCCCGACTGGCAGTTGCCTGATTTCTCTATTTCAAAAGATTAAAAACCAAAATATTCGATTTAAAGCATTCAATAAGCTTCTCCTGAAAATCAGCAAACTCAGGTGTTGCGATCTCGCGGGGAGAAATCAGGGGTTTTACGATGAGCACCTTATCTTGAATATGGATATCTTTTCCTGCTTTACGAACGGAACGAGATGCTGAGAGCCATGAACTTTTGAGACTGCAATCGAGAGTATTATGTCCGATCATGCTGATGTTTTTGAGTTGGATATCTGAAAGAATGGTGAGCGGTTGATTTACGAAATATTCCGATATTCTGTCGGAATGGAGATCAAAAATTCCTCCTATCCGTCTTGGTGTGGGAATACGAAATCCTGTGCCCGCCGTTGTTGTCAGCATGCTTTGTTTTGGGAAAAATTCGAATGAAAGTTCAAAGTCTTTTGCAATTCGGTCTTGAAGATCAAGATTTTCGATTTGCCATTGGCCGACGGGAGTATCTCTCGAAATAATATCGATAAAATGATGCCGAAGACTTTCGTTTGAAGCTTCTCGAGCAAGGCCGGCCTGTAGACTTGCTTCACGGCCTGTAAATTTAATTTTTCCATTCACCTTCGGCGACTGACCAAAACTTATTTCTTGATATTCTTCGATAGAAGATTTGAGAGGACTTGCGGCGGGAATTTTTTCGAGACCTGGTTTGTTTTTACTTAAAATAAAAGCGGGTCGATCGATAATATCTTCAAAAATTCCTTGGGCAAAACTTGCCGTATTGGTCGGATCTACCCAGTAGATTTTTTTATTATGTTCAACGCGAAGAATGGCATGATTAAAAAGAGTGTGAGGAAGTTTTTCGGGAGTGAAGTCAGGCTCGAGCGATCGATTGACCCAAGCCATCGATGCATCAAGTCCAAGCTTTCGAAGAATAACGGTGGTGAGTGCGGCGAAATCTTTGCAATCGCCGAATCGGCTTGAGGCGACGAGTTTCAGTGAACGCGGAATATTTCGACCTCTCACGGATCGCCAATCGCCGTGATATCTTAAATGGTTTGCAAGTTCGGAGGTGACATAGTTCATCTTCGCTTCAACCGTCTTCAGCTTCAGAGCTTTCAGTACAATATGATCAAAAACATGGGGCAGCGGCTCACTTAAGATTTTTTCGTAATCTTCGATAATGGGCTTAGCGAATGCGTTCCAAGAGTCCGATGTAGAGACCAGAAACCAGTGGTGAGTTTCGGGATTGAGAACAAAGTCATTTTCGTCGATGACTTGTCGGTGGATCGGCTTTTTATTCCTGATAAATAAGACATTTCTCGATTTTCGAAATCGAAGGGCATTCGTGGGATCATTGATTTCAAGAAAGAGGGGGAGCTCTGAATCAATTTGAACACGAACGTCTTTTAAATAGTCTCCCCCCAGAAAAAAATATTCAGAAAAGAAACCTGGAATCTGAACGGTCTTATATTCTCTTAAAATTTTGTAATAAATTTTTGAGCCAAGTCTCACGTCCGGAAAAACAATGGTGATTTGATTGGTTTGGTCAAAGCCTTCACCATCGCTAGCTAAAGGTTTATCTTCAATGCTATCCGATTCGACCTTTTCTTTTTTATCGCCGTTTTTTGTATAAGCCTCAAGAATTTTAAAAGTTTCACTGTCTGGTTTATATTTAATTCGAACTAATCCTTCCGACATTCGCGCGTCTTCACGCAGAATTTCGACTTCTTCTTCTGCAATTCTTGAGTAGGTTCCATCTTTTTTGATTTTATAAGTCTGGTAGTACTTCGTTACCATTGAGCCCAAATCGTCCTTTGACGCCCATCTAGCATCCGCCGTTCGAACATTTAAAAGTTCACTGATAAATAAAAGAAGGAATAGGCGTTTTGAGAGCCACATAGATATAAAACCAGCTTACCCATTTGAATATTTTGTGGCTAGATCTGATCATGAAGTTAGCAGATCTAGCTAAAGATAAGACTGCCGCACTGATCGTGATCGATCAGCAGATTGATTTTGAACCTGGCGGAGCGCTCGCGGTTGCTGGCGGCGACGAGATTGTTTTAGGTATTTCAAAGCTGATGAATGAATTTCAGAATGTCATTCTTACTCAGGATTCTCATCCCAAAGGACATATTTCTTTTGCAAGTTCGTATGAAGGAAAAAAACCGTTTGAACTTCTGACACTAAAGGAAGTTGAAGCGGGAAGTATCCGATCGAAATTTTCAAATGAACTCCTCGTCAATTATTTGAAGCGAGTTCCTCATCAGCTCCAGGTTCTATGGCCAGACCACTGTGTAACAGAAACGAACGGCTGGAAAATTAATCCGAATCTTCCGATCGAAAAGGCTTCGTTCATTTTAAAGAAAGGAATGCGACTCGAGTGCGACAGCTACTCAGCCTTTTTTGAAAATGACGGCACACCAACGGGCTTATCCAAGATTTTGAGAGAAAAGAAAATCAATAAAGTCGTTCTCGTAGGACTTGCCGGAGATTACTGCGTTTATTGGTCAGCGGAAGATGCTCATAAAGAAGTATTTGAAGTGATCTATCTTCAGAACCTCACGCGCTTTGTGAACTTTCCGGAAAACAGTAAAGAAAAAGCTCTGACTCATCTTCGCGAAATCGGCGTTCAAGTCGATTAATTATTTTGCTCCGCACGGAGGCGTGTAGATGGATCCTGCATTCACGGCTGGATAACCGCCGCTCCAAATCAACATCTCCGATCCATTCCAAAGTGAATACGATTGACCTTGATAGCCATGATAGGCTGGAGCATTGAGAGCGGTCGTAAGCGTTTCCCAATTATTCGTGTCTGCATTAAAAATTCCACCGATATTTACGCCCTGATTGATGCTGCTGAGAGGATTATTATCAATTCCCCAAACGACAACACGCTTTCCAGTATAAATCATTGCAGTGGCTGGACCTCCTGGGGGGGCACCCGCTGTCGACATGCTCGTCCAAGTGTCTGTCGACGGATCGTAAATTCCACCGGTATTAAAAGTATTATCTTCGTTGTCGCTCCAACCTCCCCAAACGACAAATTTAGATCCCACGGCAATTGCACGTGCGGATCTTCTTGCGGTGGGTGCGTTCACTGTCGAAATTATTTTCCAAGTATCATGAGCATAATCGTAAATCGCACCTGAATTACTCACCGTGCTGAGACCGTTCTGAGTTGTATTTCCCGCCCAAGGAATTTGGCTTGATGTTCCGCCGAAAACAAAAAGATTTGAATCATTAGAAGCAGAAGCAAAATAAGAACCCACGGTGGGTCCACTGGCTATTGAAGTCCAAGAGTTAGCTGCAGGATCATAAATTTTTCCACCGCCACCGACGATCGGCATCAAGCTGTTCGTCGTATCGTTTCCACCAAAAATATAAAATTTAGAATTGTGAAAGTAACTCACATGATACGCGCGCGGTGTGGGTGCGTTGGTCGTAGAACTGGCTGTCCATGACTCGGCCTGCGAATCTGTCTTTATATGATAAAGTCCCCCGGTGTTTCCACCGCCAGCACCATTTCCTCCGAAAACAAAAAGCTCATTATTACCGTAAGCGTACGAGGCGTCCCAGCGGTCTGCTGATGGAGCACCAACAGAAGAGATCATCGTCCACGTATCTGTGGTCGGATTATAGCGAGCGCCATCATTAAATTTGGAAACGCCCCAGTAGACGCCTCCATATATTAAAAAATCTGTACCGGTCCAAAATATTCCCGCTTCATCTCTTGCCGCGAGAGGACTTGTGGCGATGGTCTGCCAAGATTCTCCAACGCATGCAGGTACAGAAGGAGCAGCGAGCGAAGTAGGAGTCGGAGTGGGTGTAGAGTTAGCGATAAAACTATTTAAGGATGCGGGATCATTACCGCCGCCACAACTCGAGAATAAGATCGCGGTTGATGCGAGTCCGAGAGCTACCCTAAACGTCTTTTGATTTCCTAGAATCATAAGTCCTCCACTGC
>JAQBPA010000241.1 GCA_028287765.1 Bacteriovoracaceae bacterium | reverse complement strand
CAATCGCGAAATTACGACTCGTCTGGCTGAGGAGAATACAGAGAAGGCCAAATTTTGGTGGGACTGCTACCGACGCCTCATTCAAATGTATTCCGAAGTTGTTCTCGGCGTGAGCGCTTCTGCATTTGATCAGATTTTAACTAATTGGAAAGCGAGAGACGGCGTAAAAAATGACTCTGAACTTTCGGTGAAAACATTACAAAGTATCGTTCATGATTTTGAAGCTTCTGTCCAAGCGCATGGAAAAACCTTCCCGCAAGATCCATGGGCGCAACTGACGGCAGCCATCGAAGCTGTTTTTCGCTCCTGGAATACGGATCGCGCGATTCACTATCGAAAGTTAAACAATATTCCGGAGGACTGGGGAACAGCGGTCACGGTCCAATCGATGGTCTTTGGAAATTTAAATGAAAATTCTGCGACGGGAGTGGTGTTCACGAGAAACCCTTCGACCGGCGAAAATAAAATTTACGGAGAATACTTACTGAATGCTCAGGGCGAAGATGTTGTGGCCGGCATTCGAACTCCAAAAGATATTCAGAATTTAAAAAAAGATTTAGCGAAATCGTGTAAACAACTCGTTTTGGTCCTCGAGAAACTTGAAAAGCATTTTGGTGAAGTTCAAGACGTAGAATTTACAATTGAAGACGGCCGTCTATTTATTCTTCAAACTCGAACTGCAAAACGAACGGCTGCTGCTACGATTGAGCATTTTCTTCAGTTCGTTAAAGAAAAAAAATTAAAGCCTGAGAGGGCTCTTCAAAAAATCGAATACGAGCAAGTGAAACAACTTCTCCATCCAACACTAAAGGTCACCGAACAAAAGCCGATGGCGAGAGGACTCCCGGCGAGTCCTGGTGCGGTTGCTGGAAAAGCAGTCTTTGATCCCGAATCAGCAGTGATCATTTCAAGATCCGGACAAAAAGTGATTCTCGTTCGAAGAGATACATCGCCTGAAGACATTATGGGAATGGCCGTTTCTGAAGGCATTCTTACGTCGACCGGCGGAATGACTTCACATGCGGCAGTCGTCGGAAGGGGAATGGGAAAATCTTGTGTTGTCGGTTGTACTGAAATTTCGGTCAACGAAACCTTAAAGCGTGCGAGTGCGAATGGGCAAAGTTTTTCAGAAGGCGATTGGATTACTTTAAACGGATCAACCG
Organism: Bacteriovoracaceae bacterium; assembly: GCA_028287765.1. Lineage (GTDB taxonomy): Bacteria > Bdellovibrionota > UBA2394 > UBA2394 > UBA2394 > JAQBPA01. The sequence goes on along the minus strand of JAQBPA010000241.1, from coordinate 5,017 downwards.
GAGAAGTTTATTTGGGCGAACTCCCGACAGCGCCTGTCACCTGGGGAAAGACAGCGCAAATGGTCTTCTCTTGGGCAGATAAGATCGCCAAAATTCCTGTCTATGCCAACGCCGATACTCCCGAACAAGCGAGGCTCGCGATAGAACTTGGCGCAAAAGGCATTGGGCTTTGTAGAACCGAGCATATGTTTTTTGATAAAGAGCGAATTAAAAAATTTCGGCTAATGATTTTATCTGAAAACGAAGTAGATCGAAAAAAAGCTGCCGAGAGTCTTCGCACGTTTCAGCGGGAAGATTTTGTTGGCATATTTAAAGCCATGAAGAATTTGAGTGTTTGCGTGAGATTACTTGATCCGCCACTCCACGAATTTTTACCCAAGTCAGAAAATAAAGAAGAGATTCAGATTCTCACCGGAGAACTTAAAATTTCTGAATCAAAATTACTTTTGCGTATTCAACAGCTGCATGAAACAAACCCGATGCTTGGTCATCGAGGAAGTCGTCTGGGAATAACTTTTCCTGAGATTTATGAGATGCAGGTGCGAGCTTTAGCCGAGAGTCTTTATCGTTCCATTGCCGATAAAAATCCTGTCGTTCTGAAGATCATGCTTCCCGTTATCTTTAGTGAACTTGAACTTAAAGTTTTACTTTTGAATTTGAAAAAAGCTTTTTATGAGCAATTAAATGAACTTACAAAAGATCGGCCAAATTTATTAAAGGCGTGTGAGAAAGCCGTGAAGTGGGGGACCATGATTGAACTTCCACGTGCCTGTATTGTTTCTAAAAAAATAGCACCGCTTGTAGATTTCTTCTCGTTCGGAACAAACGATCTCACGCAGACAACACTAGGCATTTCACGCGATGACGCTTCCAAATTTATTCCTGACTATCGCGAGCAGGGAATCTTATCGGTTGATCCTTTCGAAACGCTAGATCAAGACGGCGTCGGAAAACTCATCGAGCTTTCCGTTACAGAAGGCCGAAAAGCAAATCCAAATTTAGATATCGGCATTTGTGGTGAGCACGGAGGAGATCCAGAGAGCGTTCAATTTTTTAGAAAGCTTGGTTTCGATTCGGTGAGCTGCTCACCTTTTCGTGTGCCCATGGCGAGACTTGCGGTTGCTCGGGCGGAATTAGATGGTTTGAAATTTTAGATTTTTCTCGGGAGTCCGCGTTCGTCGGAAGAGTTTCATCAGGTGGGGAAAATCGGGGCCGACACCCTGACGAATGTCAGCACCGATTTCCCGTTTTGATTTGAGGTGCCAAGAAGCTTCGGTGGGGTGCTTGCGTGTGGTAAAAACGGTGGTGGGCGCTGCAGAGAGTAATGAGGTTTTCTATGAGATTTTGTCCGCCCAATGATACTGGGATTTTGTGGTGGATTTCGACAAACGAAGACGAGCTGCACTTTCTTCCTTGAATGGTGTAGCCGCATTGGCCTCTGTCTCTTCGAAAGACTTGATGCTTAAGTCCTGCTTTTAAGGGCTCGCGTTTCATGACGTGAACCATTCCTCCGGTTTTTACTTTGCTCGGGCAGAGCACCTTTTTCTCGGCTCGATCGGCTTTTACGACAGGGTCTTTTTTTTCAAGGTAGAGATCTAAAGAATATTCAATCGCTTCTTCCATGGAGGCGGGCTTTCTTTGAGAACTCGAGAGAATCGTTTGAACTCTTTTGAGTTTACTCAGAAAGGCATCTGAGATGCCAAGCTTTAGACAAAGTCGATCTTCAGACACTTGCCGAGTGGATTCTCGGATGTCTTCAGGCTTTTCTTTGACTACTTCTCGTTCTAACTCTCGTTTAGATAAATGCGAGGCTTTTCGAATCCACTCCTCTTTGTTCTCAGTTGTGATGACAGAAACAATACGAGCAGCTTTGGAGAGCGAGAGATTCCCGAGAAGGATTTCTTTTTTAAGTTCAGGAATCTGAACGGCTTTACGAGCCACCGACATCAGAAGGTAAGAATTCGAATCCGAGAGAAGAAGAGCTTTCTGAGCGTACTCAAAAAGGCTCGCAAATCCAAAAGCAAGATAGACTTTCTCACGATCGACTTCTTGTAAAATCGAGAGAAGATCAGACTCCAATTTTCGAAAGTTTTGAGAAAGCACCAGCGCTCGTTCATGAATGGCTTTTTGCTGAGAAGTAATCATAAAAAAAATCTCCTTTAATAAAAAAAGATTAACACAGCCTTTTCAGCAAACGAGACGTACCCCAGATTCAAAATAAAAAGAGAAAACAAAAAATAAAAAAACGAAAGGATAAAAACTTTCCTAAAGCAAAATCCGTCGCAATCCAACGATTTCAAACGCAAACACAAATGAAAAAAAAGAAATCGAAAAAATGTCTGTCAAATAAATAAATGAAAAATGTTTTGCTATGCCCAGGCAAAAATTCGAGAGCGTGCTGCTTGGCACTGCAAATCAAAACGGGAAATCGGTGCTGACATTCCCAAAGGATGTCGGCCCCGATTTTCCCCCACATCTGAAACTCATTTTCCGCGGACTCACGCCCCGAACGCCGGCTCAAGAATCAAGCTGCAGGTGACTGATGTTGTCCACCAGTCAAATCAATTCCCATAATTTTCAATTTTCCAATCATATCTTCTTTATCGACACATTTGAAAACGGCGTCTTCGGGAGTGACTAGCTTTTCTTTGACGAGCCTTGCTAGGTCATCATTCAACAGCTGCATTCCGAATTTTTTTCCGGTCTGCATGGCAGAGGGAATCTGATGAGTTTTCCCTTCGCGAATATTATTGCTGATCGCAGAAGTCACCGACATGATTTCGAGCGCGGCAATTCGGCCGGAGCCGTCTGCTTTTTTTAGCAGTGTTTGAGCGACAACACCTTTTAGAGCTTCTGCGAGCATCATTCGAATTTGTTGCTGTCGATCTGCTGGGAATTGATTGATGATTCGATCGATCGTACTAATCGCAGTGTTTGTGTGAAGCGTTGCGAAAACGAGATGGCCGGTTTCTGCTGTTTCAATCGCGATTTCTGTAGTTTCAAGATCTCTCAGCTCTCCTACAAGAACGATATCTGGATCTTCGCGGAGTGCTGCGCGAAGAGCACTTTTGAATCCCTTTGTATGAGTTCGGATTTCTCGTTGGTTCACGAGACATTTTTTATTCGGGTGAACAAATTCGACAGGATCTTCGATCGTGATGATATGGTCCGAGCGACTCTCATTAATATGATCGATCATGGCGGCGAGAGTTGTCGATTTTCCACTTCCCGTCGGGCCAGTGACTAAGACAAGTCCTTTACTGAGACTACAAAACTTTTTACAAACGGCAGGCAGATTTAGATCATCGAAAGATAAAATCTTTGCAGGAATTTGTCGGAACACGGCGCCCACACCTTTTCGATCTCTGAAAACATTCACTCGAAAACGAGCGAGGCCTTGAATTTCGTAAGCGAAGTCTGTGTCGTTTTTTTCTAAAAATTCAGCCTTGTTTGTTTCCGGAGAAATTTCGTCGATGAGTTGTTGCAGTGATTCCGGCGGTACTTCTTTCATCGCTTCGACGGGCTTCATTTCTCCATGAAGTCGAAATCTCGGCACGGTAAGGGAGCTCAGATGTAAATCGGAGGCCTTTTTTTCAATCATCATTTGCAGAAGTCGATCAATGGATGCCATTTAAATCCTCAAAACTTTTTAAGACTCTTCTTTACTGCCTTTAAACCGGCCGGCCGTATCACGATTAAATGAAATAGAAAGAACAGCGTGATACGGAATAATCAAAATTTTATTCTTTTTATCTCTTAAATAAAATTCGTACGAAGTCTCGTTTTTTTCGACTTTCATAAAACTTCCACTCAAGTTAGTGCCATTGGAGAGTGTTAAACTTAAATCGATTTCATCGGTGACGAGTTGAGTCCAATTCATATCAAGTGCGCCGCTCACTCCTAAACCCCATTTTACATTTCGGCGGTATTGATCCGTCGTGAGGCGAATTCGATCGACGACTGTTCTTGTAATGATTTTTAAAATCTTCGTTCCAAGAGCTGGTTGATTTTGGAGCAATTTTTCAAAACTTTCGGCCTCGAGTATTAAAAGAAGAGATTTTCCGATGGCCGTGGCCTTCACTTCTCGAGGGTTTTGATCGATAAGTGAGACTTCGCCAAAAACAGATCCGGGCTTTAGAGTGGCGAGTGGCTTTTCAATATCTTCTTGTACGGTCGTGCTAATGGTCACAGCGCCTTCAAGTAAAATAAAAAGCGCACCACCAGCGTCGCCTTCGCTAAAGATGATTTCTTTTTCTTGGTAGGTGACGGGTTTTGAACTGCCGAGAACTAAGTCAATTTCGGGAGAAGTAAGAGTGGAAAACAGAGGTAAGTTGGTGACGAGTTCTTTATGGCGTTCCATGGTGAGTCTTTATTTTAAAAGATTTTCAAAAAAAAGGTGGGTTGGGGCGCTGCAATGGTTCTCTATATTCTTATTTGGGCTCTTTAGCGCTTTGTGCCGAGGGCCTCAATTCCATGGGAAGCTGATTGATCTTAGGGCGTCATCTGAGCTTTAATGCCTCCACATGAGGCTTAAAAAGATTTCATCAAGTCTGATTCTTTTATCGATCATTTTTCTCGCGGGATGCGAAGGGCGCTTTGCAGGTGAGAGAGCTTATAATATTCAGATTTTGAACGGCAATTATCAGATGAAGGTAGTGACAGTGGCCGGCGCCCAGTACCTGGCAGTTCTCAATACGAATTTTCGATTTCAAGCGTCAACCGGGAGTCTTCAATTTTACACTCTCGCAAATCCTCAGCTGCCCGTCCTTCAGGCTTCGATGACTTTAGAGCTGCCGTCAAATGCGGGTGATTTTGAATTCGACGGAGATACACTCTATGTTGCTGATCGAAATCTGCACCGGATTCTTATTTATGATTTTGCGAGTGGAGCTTTTAAGGCGCGCCTTGATGCAAATGCAAATCCAGTCACTCTTATCGTAACGGATCAGCCCCAAACGCTTTTTGTCTTGTCTCGTCCGTCGGATCAAATCAAAGTTTTAGCCGTGGTTTGCCAGGG
>JAQBPA010000235.1 GCA_028287765.1 Bacteriovoracaceae bacterium | reverse complement strand
CTTCCACCGTGATTCCAATCGGAAGGGCGGCATAAGCATCTTGAAGCGCGCTCTTCGGCCCCCGACAAATTCCTGAACCCGCATGAATATCCATCGCATCGTTCACGACCAAGCGCTCAATTTCGGTCGAATATGCCTTCATGATCGCAGAAATAACAGAGGGCTTTTCTCCTGCATCGACAGCTCCGGCCGTGAGTGTACGAGCTCCGTTTAATAAATAAGTTAAGCCAGCCATTTTTCCGATCAACTCTTCGATCCCCTCGAAGTGACCAATGGCCATATTAAATTGTTCGCGAACAATTCCGTAGGCACTCACCGCTCTTGATGCTCGCTGACAAGACCCTGTGCTGAGCGATGGAAGAGAGATCGAGCGACCTGCCGCCAAACTTTGCATGAGCATCTCCCAACCGCGTCCTGTCATTTTGGATCCGCCAATAATAAAATCGAGAGGAACAAAAACATTTTGTCCCGTCGTGGGACCGTTCGGAAACGAAGCCCCCATCGGATCATGACGACGACCCACTTCTACTCCTGCGATTGACGTGGGAATGAGCGCGCAAGTTAAACCTAAATCTTCGTTTCCGCCCAAAAGACGATCCGGATCCAACAGGCGAAACGCAAGACCAATCAAAGTGGATACCGGTGCGAGTGTAATATAGCGCTTCTCCCACGTGAGTCGCATTCCGAGAACTTCTTTTCCGTTAAAAATGCCTTTGGAAATGATACCGTGACTTTTTGCGGCAGCAGCATCGCTGCCGGCATTGGGCTCAGTCAGTCCGAAGCAAGGAATCTCTTCACCGCTCGCGAGCCGCGGTAAGTAATAATCTTTTTGCTCTTTAGTTCCGTAATGAAGAAGAAGTTCTGCAGGGCCAAGCGAATTGGGAACCATGGCGACCACGGTTGTCGATGTAGATCTGCTTGCTAGCTTCGCCACAACCGCCGAATGCATTTGAGCCGAAAATCCAAGCCCGCCGTATTCTTCAGGAATAATCATTCCAAAAAATTTATTCTTCTTTAAGAAATCCCAGACTTCGACAGGTAATTCTTTCGTTTGTAAAATTTTCCACTCATTGAGCATTTTACAAAGATCTTCGACAGGACCTGATAAAAACTTTTTCTCCTTATCTGACAGGGGCTTAATTTTAAAATCCAAAAATTTCTGCCAATCTGGTTTTCCAGAAAAAAGATCTCCGTCAAACCAAACCGTCCCCGCCTCAAGTGCCAGTCGCTCCGTCTCACTCATTTTGGGAAGAATTTTTGCCATAATTTTCATGATAACGCTTGAAATTAAAACCCGACGAATGGGTCTAATCACAAAAATAGAAATGAGGATGACGAGAATGATGAAGATTATATTCATATCTTTATGATCACTCTTTTATGATCATCACGTCAAAGATCAGTCGCTCAATCCCCCGTGAGGCGAACGATTTACCGAAATCATATTGACTGCCCGCCGTTCTTTGTTTCCTAATGCGGCATGCAGTATTATAAAATCATTTTTTCTATTCTTTTTATTTCTTTCCCACTCTTCGCGTTTGGCAGAAGTGAAAGCGTCGTTTTACAGTCAACGGCTCTGAAAATATTTCCCGAAAATAAATCAGACTCCGTCGCGACTCTTAATAAAGGAGCCCATGTTTTCGTGCTTCAAAAATCGAATAACTGGTGTCTCGTGGAATCGGCAGTGAGCAGAAATGCGCTGAAAGGCTGGATTGCCTGCTCAGACCTTTCGTCTTTCGAAGTAGATTCGCCTGCCGTCTCGAAAGAAGTCGTGTCTACTCCAACGTCAGATCGTTTCAGATTAAGTTTGGCCATTAATCCCATCACGATTTTTTTTCCGTGGATTGAATTTCAGATCGGGCTCGGATTTACTCCGCATTTTCGGCTGAATATCACGCCTCAATTAATGACCTGGTGGGCTTCTGGCTCTAGCAGTGGAGTCGTATTTGGCGGAACAGTTTCTGCGACCTATTTTTTTGATGATTGGCAGGGCTGGTATCTCGAACCGGGAGCTGTTTATTTTCGTGGATCAAGAGGATCTGGCTACGCTTCAGGAGGCCAACTCATTGGGGGTTATGAACATTTATGGTCTTCTGGAGTTTTTTGTAATCTCGGCTTAGGAATCAATGTCGGATATTTTGATGACGGGTCAAAAGACGACGACTGGTTAAGACTTAAAGGAGTCTACACTGTCCCTACCGCGAACGCCTTTTTAGGTTATAAATTTTAATTCGAAACAGAAGACGAACTTACAATTCGCGACCCACTTTAGAAATTGAATCCGACGGATGCTCCGCCTGTATAGACGATTCCAAGGTCAGAATTACCTGTACTAAAATTTCCTCTCCAGCGATTGGCCTCACCCACTCCTACTCGTCTCCACAAATTGAAATCAAAGGCTGCGGGCGTGAGCAAGATATTAAAATAGGGAGTCGGCCTAAGCATGATCTGAAATGAACCTTGGGCTCCAATTTCATGAACATGCGAAGAGATGCCAGCACCCGCAATTTTGAAATCCGAATACCAATAGTTGTAGACGAAGCCTACTCCTGGCCCTGCAGATATTGCACCATTTCCGATGGGCGCTAAATATTGTAGTCTAGGTTTTACAGAATAGATTTGTACTGACTGATTATTAGAATATGAAATGGGAATTGCAAAATATTGAGTGCCGAGTTCCAGCTGATAAACTAATCGTGGATCTCTCTTGACCACTCCTGACTGATACCCCTTCATTGCCAAGTCACCGGCTAAACCAAAATTGATATAGCCCCCCATGGGCATCTTTGCGTTCGCATAAGTGTCGCCATCCTGCGCTGTCGCTGATGCAATCCGCAATAGACAAAGACAAATTCCAAACGCAACTGATCGAGAGAATATTTTTAGTACCCGGTTTGATTTTAAAAAGAATTTTTGTTTCATGCGTTTTTTTTAAAAGATAAGTGAAAGAAAAAAATCTAGCTTTGGTCAGCAGGATTAGAATTTTTCGTCCGACGCCGAGGTAGGATAACCGTCGAGTTCATTTAATTTTCTTCTTTGATGGTCCTCGGACTTTGTTAAATGACGCCTCGCACGTTCCTCTTTTTTTGCGACACGACTTAACTGCCATCGAAGATAGGGATTATTCCATCGCGAGAAAATTTTTCTTAAATAACTGGCCATCTTGGCCCCCTTTCAAAAAATTTTTTAAATATTTATATAAAGAGAATAGTTGACCATTCACTTTTGGACATCCGACCAAAGAATAACCTTCGTCAGTTGCAGAGCCAAAAATTCTAAAAACAGACCAAGGTGGGACGCACCTTGAGCTCGTAAGAATTAAAAACAAACCGAAAAGAAATGAAGGAGATTTGTATGAATAAAGATTTTCAAATAAAACCAGCAATCGTTGCTTTAGGCATTTTATCACTCACGAATTCAAATTTATTGGGGGTATCCAAGAGCAATAATCCCATCGGCCCGAATGGAACGGTAGAAGAGCGAGGAATGGGCGATCAAGACATTGATCTTATCTCAAAAATTAAAAGATCCATTAAAGGAGATCCTCACCTTTCCGCGATCGCAAAAAATATTAAAGTTACATCTAAAAATGGAAAGGTCACCTTGAGTGGCAAAGTTGCAAGCAAAAGTGAGCGCGCAGCAATTGAAAAAAAAGCTCTTTCAATCGCAGGCGTTGGCCATTTAATAAATAAAATTTCTGTCGCTTCTTGGAAGTGATTTCAGACCAACTTAGCGCCCTAACTTTAGTAAGGATCTTTCGTTTACCCAGTTTGATAAGAATCAAAGGTAAACTTTTAACCCTAGTGGACTTTTGGAGAGAAAATTATGAATTCAATATTATTAAAATCGATCGCAACTTTAATCTGCGTCATAACGATGGGAGCTTGTGGGGCATCTCGGCAGCAAGCCATTCTTGATACAGTAAAGAGTCCGATTGGCCAAACTCGCCCCGCGACCTTTGAAGCGCTGCAAGATGACTTCCGCTATGCAGAACAAGAAAAGGTGAACCTCATCTCGCCGCAAAGTTATTTAGATGCCAAAAAATATTTTCAAAACGCTCTGCAATTAAAAGAAAGTAATCAACCGCAAGCAAAAGTGGAGGCCAAACTAAAAGATGCCCGAAAAAGTTTAGACAAGGCGATCGTTCTTGCTAAAGAAAATAAAGACCAAGTTCAACCTCTCATCTCAGCAAGAGAAACAGCTTTAAATTCTGGGGCGGCAGAATTAAAAAATAAAGATCTTCGGTCCCTCGAAAAACATTATATCGAGTTGGTAACGAATCTTGAGAAGCCAGGTGAGAGAAGTGAGGCTCTTGCTCAAATTCCAGATCTTACTCACGCCTATCAAAATCTTACCTTAAAAACGCTTGAATCCAAATATATTGGCGAAGCGATTACGAATGTCAATTTAGCGAAGAAAGAAGGCGCTGAAGATATCGTTCCTAAAACATTAGCCAGCACGGAAGCCACCATAAAAAAGGCCAAAGATTATATCACCCAAGATCAAAAGACCGAGGAGATGATTGCGCAATTGGGAGACAATGCCGCTTTTGCGTCGCGTAGACTTTTAGCTCTCACGCGAGACACAAAAGCATGGAAGGATCTTTCACCTGAGGATCGAAGTTTAAAAGTAGAAACTTTATTGTCCTCAATCGGTACGAATATCACAGGTAAAGATCTTCGGGATTTAAGTTTTGAAGGTCAGGTCGCGACACTGAATACCGCCATTGTTGCCTTAAATAATGACCGCGCTTCACTCACGAAATCTTCTAGCAATCTGCAAAAAGGTTTAAAGGATTCTGAAACGCAAATGTCCACCTTGCAGGACAAGACAAAAAACTATGATCAACTTGCAGCCAAAGATGAAAAAAATAAAACATTCGATAACGTCAGATCTCTCTTCGACGAAAACGAAGCCAAGGTCTATAGACAAGGCAACTCTTTGGTCATTAGCTTAAAGAAGATCAACTTTCCTGTTGGAGCCGCCGAAATCCCCACTCCTTCCTTTCCCCTTCTTCAAAAAGTTCAAAAAGCTATTCGGACTTTTAAAGAACCTTCGATTGTCGTTGAAGGGCATACAGACTCCACAGGAAATGCAGATATGAATAAAACTCTCTCAGAAAAAAGAGCGACTGCGGTGAAAGACTATCTCCTCTCCAATGACGTCGTTCCCCAAGAAAAAGTCGTCGCCATCGGTTACGGATCTGAAAAACCTTTAGCTTCAAACAAATCTGCCTCTGGTCGTTCAACTAACCGAAGAATCGATATTGTTATTAATGAATAAAAAGAAAGACCTCCACTTATGAAACCACTTTGCAAAACGAAATACAAATCAGTAAAACTTTTTGGCCTCTGCGGCGCTCTGATCACACTCGCCTCGGGTTGTGGAGATGATAAAAAATCTCCCGGAGACGCCGCTAAGGCCGTCACCGATGCGACTGTGAAAAAGGCAAACGAAGCTAAAGACGCTGTAACCAAAAAAGCTGAAGAGACTCGGAGCGAAGCAGAATCACGACTCAGTGGTCAGATATCTGCATTGGAGACAAAATTTACCGAACTCGAAAAGAAACAAAAAGAAGAAACCGTACCTGCGATCAAAACGGCTAGCCAAAAGCGACTTGCGTCTGCAAGCAACTCTCTCACGGATGCAGAAACAAAATGGGCTGATTTAAAAGCCGCAAGTGATGCTGATTGGAAATTAAAGCGAGACACTGCATCGCTAGCGATCGACGCAACCACAACGCAAATTAATTCTTTACTCGATCGCCAAGCGTATGAAGATCACGTCCGTACGAGACTTGGTCAAATTCAAGAAAGAATAAATAAACTGAATGACGATGCACAAAATGCGACAGCTGCAGAAAAACAGAGACTCGATTCTGAGCGAAATAAACTGCAAGCACAATACGATGAGTTGAAAGTACAAAATGAAAAATTCCAAACTTCATCAGATGTAAAATGGGATACTTTCAAAGATAAATTTGAGAAATCTTTTAAAGATATTTCGGATTCAGCTCACGGAATCTTTAATAAGTAAGTAAACGGCTCGTTTTTTAAAAGGAGAAACCATGGGAATTGTCGTAACCATCATTATTGGATTTGTTATTGGTATCGTCGCAAAATTTTTTATGCCCGGTCGAGATCCTAGCGGTTTTATTCTGACTACTCTGCTCGGAATCGGAGGGGCCGTACTTGCAACGTATATTGGCCAAGCACTTGGTTGGTATGTCGCGGGGCAACCTGCTGGATTTATTGCGTCCGTTATAGGTGCGATGCTTCTCTTATTCATTTATCACGCCTTATCTCGGCGAGCGATTTGATATCGAACCACGCTCTCCACCTCATTTTTTCAAGAGGCTTTCCAAAAGTTTAGGTCCCGGCATCATCACTGGAGCCGCAGATGATGACCCTGCAGGAATCGCTACGTACTCCATTGCAGGAGCGCAGCTCGGCACTTCTTTACTATGGACGGCATGGCTAACATGGCCACTGATGTTTGCAGTGCAAATGATGTGTGCACGTATTGGAATGGTCACGGGTCAAGGCTTAGCAGCCGCTCTTTCGAATAAAATTCCTCGCCCCTTATTGATCGTTGCTGCGATCGCACTTCTTATCGCAAACACTTTAAATATCGGCGCTGATTTATCTGCGATGGCGGATGCGGCAGAAATGGTCACGGGTTATCGCTCACTTTATTTTTTACTTGTTTTTGCCGTGGGCATTTCATTGGCGACCGTTCATCTTTCGTATTCCTCGATCGCAAATACTCTCAAATGGCTTGCACTCACTCTTTTTACTTACATTATTGTGACGTTCATTATCGGACCGCATTGGAGAGACGTCGCTCACGATGCATTCATTCCAAGCCTTCCAAAAGAATCGCCCGGATGGGCCACCCTGGTGGCCATTCTTGGAACTACGATTAGCCCTTATTTATTTTTCTGGCAGGCATCACTTGAAGTAGAAGAAGAAATATCGCTCGGCCTCAATACGATCGCCAAAAGAACCCATGCATCTGTGAACGAACTCGGCGATCGAAAGATCGATATTGGTCTCGGAACTTTTATATCAAATCTCGTTATGTTTTTTATTATTCTGGCGACAGCCCTCACCCTCCATAAAAATGGAATCACAAATATCGAGACTTCTCGTCAAGCGGCAGATGCTCTAAGGCCTCTTGCAGGAAGATTTGCAGCTCTCCTCTACTCGCTTGGTTTAATCGGAGTGGGCCTTCTAGCTATTCCCACTCTGACTACCTCATCGGCTTATGCTCTTTCAGAAATATTTAAATGGAAGCACGGTCTTTATAAAAAATTTTTAAAAGCTAAATATTTTTACGTGGTGATTATTCTCTCGACGAGCTTTGGCATGGCGCTCGATTTAATTAGGATAAGTCCCGTGAAAGCGCTCTACTGGTCTGCGATTGCAAATGGCTTACTCGCTCCGTTTTTATTAGTCGGCATTTTGTTGGTCGCCGCCGACGCTCGAATTATGAAAGGTCAACCCAGTTCGAATCTAAGTCTTTACGTTGTCGCTTTCACAACCGCTATTATGTTTGTAGCGATTATCGCGATGTTCGTCGTCTAAAGATAAAGATTATTTCGTTTTAATCATGTCAGCCGGAAGATAAAATATTTTGGCTTTTTCGTAGAATGATTTGGAGTCAAAACTAAAAGCGACGCCCTGAGCGACAAGTGCCGCTGCCATAAGCGGAAAAATAGCAGAATGATGATCTGTCATTTCGAGAATCAAAACAACCGACGTAAATGGACAATGAGTGACCGCGGTTAAAAATCCGACCATCCCCGATAAAATCAGAATATTCTGTTGATCGTTTCCTAAAAATTTTGAGATCTCAGCTCCAATAGAAGCACCAATCGATAGCGATGGTGCAAATATTCCGCCTGCGCAACCGGAAAGATAGGATAAGAGACTCGATGCGAATCGAGAGAAAATCAAAGCTAAACTGGAATGTCCCTCTCCGCCAAAAAGAAGATCAGAATTAATCTCGCTGCCAGATCCAATCGAGCGGCGATCGACAAAAAAGTAAAGAGATGCGAGCAGAAGACCCGAAACAAGTGGCACAAATATTTTTTTTTGCCCGATAACTCGTAAGCGAATCATATTCGATAACTGAAAAAGAGATTTCCCAAAACACGCACCGGCCGATCCGCTGACTAGTCCTACAAATAAGACCAAGGGAATAATATCAAATCCTGTCGAGGGAACATTCGGATAACCGAGATAGAGATAAGTTCCAAGAACGGCCTGGGAAATAAGACCCGAAACAATAACGGCCGAAAGCGCCGTCATCTTAAATTTATAAAAGTGCACAGAAGAAAGTTCCTCAATCGCATATACGATTCCACCGAGCGGCGTATTAAATGCTGATGCAATTCCGGCCGCACCTCCGGCCACGATCCAGGAGCGATGGTCGGTGTCAGGCCATATTTTTCGTACTCTATTTCCGACGAAATTAAAGATGCTTGCAGAAATTTGCAGTGTCGGCCCCTCGCGCCCGATCGCCCCTCCTCCGAGAAGACAAAAGAAAGAACTCACTATCTTAACAACGGCCACGCGAATTCTAAGTAGTCCACGAATCTCTTTTTCACGATCCGAAGAAAGTTCGATAGCCGCTAGCACTTGTGGAATTCCACTTCCCGCTGCTGCGGGGGCAAATCGAATGACTAGAAGCCAGCCAATTAAAAAAGCGGCCGGCGCAATGATAAAAATTAGCCACGGAAATTCCGAAAACCAGTTGGATGAAAATTTGGAGATCCAATTAAAAAGAATTGCATATCCCGTCGCCAGAAATCCAACCATCACCGCTGCGATCCAATAAGGAATAGTTTGAGTAATTCTGTGGTTTCTTAAGCGATTCCAGGTCATTTGAGGAATTCGAAAAAACATAATCCCATGATCACACGAACCCAAGAAAACGTAGAATGAAAATTTTTAAACAGCCCATGTTAAGAAAAAAGAAATTGCTCCTTGCTTTGGGAACCGTGAGGCAGGGGTCAAACCGGTTAGGAGCCATGTTAAAATTTTAACGTGGCTCCTAACCGGTTTGACCCCATCGCAAAGATTGTAAAAATAATAAAGGCCCTGTGAATAACTCCACAGGGCCTTTAAATTTTTGACTTATCTCTAGAACTGACTACCGGTTTAAATCGATAATAAAGTCCGAGATGAAACCAATTTAAACTGAATCAATCAGATTATTTGGTGGTTTCGGCAGTCTTTTTCTTGCCTTTTTTCTTTTTGGTAGCAGTTTTTTCGGTGGTGGTTGTAGTTTTTTCAACCTTTTTGGTTTCTACTTTAGCAGCCGGGGTAGCAGGGGCAGCAGCAGTGGCTGGTGCAGCGGCAGGCGCTTCGTCAGCGTGAACAGCAACAAAGGTTAATCCCGAAAGGGCCAAAACGACGGTTGTTAGAATCTTTTTCATTTATTTCTCCTTAAATATTTCTGTGTAAATCGAAGAACCACTTTTAGCTCCTCGATTATTTATTTTTCAATTAAATACTAAAGCGGCTATAAAAATAAAGCTCTTTAGAGGAGATTACAAAAATGTAATCTCCTCAATGTAATCTCCTATGACGGCAGTTCATTCACGTCGCAGGTGAATCTGAATAGTCTTGAATGGCACTTCCATCCGTTTTATTTAATTCATTTAAATACCAAAGAGCTTCTTTTTGACGGGATCGCAGTTGAAGGACATTCTCGTAAACCGCCCGAGCTTTTTCTGACTCTTTTTCAGCAAGAAGCGTGCGTGCCTTTCCGAGCATTCCTTCGATAAAGTTCGGATAAGAAGCCATCAGATGTTCATAAAATTGAAGGGATTCATCAAGGCGATCAAGTTTTCTGAGGATGAATCCAGAATCATTTAAAGCCACGCGATTCTCTGGATCAATGAGAAGAGCCTCCTTATATTTCTCGAAAGCCTCCACCCATTTTTTTTGTCTTTTATAAGATATTCCAAAACTTAAAAAAATCCTAAGGCGACTGGAAGGCTTTTGTTCGTATCGAAGTGCGAGCTCGTAACTCTCAGCCACATAAGGCAGCAAATCAGGGCGATAATGTCGTGCAAATGGATCAATCGTATCGGCGCAGTCTCGGTGATACTCGGCATCTTCTGGGTTTGCCAGTCGGCCGCGCTCTAGGAGCGCCATCGCCTCGTCAAATCTTTTTTCACCGCCAAATTCGTTGGAGGGATTTTCATGCCAATTGACCCACTTCGAAGCCAGAATCCACGCAAGCGTAGTGTATGTGCCCGTTTCATCGGGATGAGTATCAATGAGTCTGTAGCCGAGTTTTAGGAATTTAAGGTGGCCTTCGTCAAAATGACCATTATGCCAGTACCAATCCATACAGTCCTGAGCATCGCTCACCGTTTTTACTTGAGAGAGATCGGCAATTCTCGCGTCGCAGATCTCTTGATTTAAAAAGAGAAATCGCGCTTCTTCAGGAACGTCATCGATTCCCACAGCAGAACAGATAGAAATAACAAAAAAAAATGCAGTTGAAAAAATGAACAGTTCTCGAATTTTCCCCAAAAAAACGCCCCTTACCCACCTTCTTATTTACACTGAGCGGAGCTCAATCACAAGGATCGGAACGCGAGCTAACCCAATGCCCCTAGTTATAAATCAAAAAAACTGTGATTTTTTGGCCTAAAACTTGCATATATTAGAAGAATGGCATGGGATTTAAGGACTAACTCTAGACTGTATTGGATAGCTATTTTTGCCAGCTTGCAGCTGGCAGAAGCGGCTGCTCCTTCGCAACATCTATCGCGCTGTTTTACCTTTATGAACTTACTTGCAAAAATCGACCGGACAGTTGCCGCGGCTCACGAAAAAATATCCAATGATAAAAAAGCCGAAGCCCATTCAAATATAGTGGATCTTTTGTTTACTTCCAAAATTCAAGATCTCATTTCTCGCAAACATCCGCCAACTTTCCCTCAAGAAAATAAAGTAAATTTTTTATTCAAAGAGAAAGAAAAATCGTTACTTAACCTGATACGACTTATTGCTCGCTTAGATTCCAGCCACCCTGGCGAGGACGAGCAGCCATTTTATAGCGCGCTCATGCAAAGATTTTCACCTTCTAAAAAACAAGAAATGTCCCAAGCGCTTGAAGCTCTAGGAGATCTTTACATTCGGTATATTCCAGAGGATTCAAAATGGACCGAAGCTTTTCCTCATCCAAATGAGATCGATCTGTCAGGAAAACTTCGTATGGCAATTTTCAATTACGAGTGCGCGCTTAAGATTACCTGCGACCCTGCCTCGCGATTGTGGATTAACCACAAACTTGAACCTCTAAAAAAAGCCCGAACGCTAGAAATCGTAGCATCGATGCTAAATCAGAAAGATAAATTGATTGCATCTTTAGGATGGAACATCGGTGAAGATATTTTGCAATTTACTCAAGGAATCGAAGACGAGCTCATCCCATTCTTAAAACAAAGTGACCTTCATGAGTTAGATAAAAATGGCGATCTCGGAGCTCTTTATCTTTCCGCGTCCTATCGAGTGGAGTCATTGATCAAAAAAAATAAATTTTCAGCTGCACTCGAACTACTCGGCGTACTTTATTCAAGTTTAGTTTATCTTCCGCGCGATCTACGTAAGAAATATGAGTCTTATGGATTGAGCTTTTTTAATATTATGGAAAAAACTCCCCATCGAAAAAGACTGCAAAATGATCTTTTATCAAGTTTTCGCAATTCAAAGAATTGGGGAACGCTTTTTCTTGTCGGCACGATTCAAGACGTCCAAGGAAGCCACCGAGAAGCCCTCGATTCCTATCAAGACAGCAAAAAACTTCTCTTCGTAGAATTAGCAGATTCCTATTTAAATCGAGAATACGGAGATCATCAATTAGAGCAAATGACTCAGTTGCAAAAAGCAATTAAACAAGAAGCTGGCAGACTTCAATATTATCGCTATGCAAGCACTCCCGCAAAAATAAGCAGCGAAAGAATGACGGCAATAATGGCCTCACCAGCAATGAGTCCTGAAGCGAGTGGTGCCAAATAAGCTCCCGCCTGTTTCGGTTTTTTTGCTGTCCAAATCCATGCAAGAACTCCGCCAAGAAACATCGTGACGATATACATT
Source organism: Bacteriovoracaceae bacterium (assembly GCA_028287765.1). GTDB lineage: Bacteria > Bdellovibrionota > UBA2394 > UBA2394 > UBA2394 > JAQBPA01. The sequence continues at coordinate 2,426 of JAQBPA010000235.1, read as the reverse complement.
CCAGGAACAAGCATTCCAATTCCGATTCCGGTTCCCGACGGTACCCAATTCTTCCAACGTGTTTTCTCAAGGAGAGTGAGGACAAGCCCAAGTACAGCGCCCACAATGAGAGCGGTAATCGCGCCGTGTGGAAGTGCCGATGCTCCTTTGCTTAAAAGTTCAGCAAAGCTCGCCCACTTTTGTGAGATGGGTGAAGAAAGTCCGTTGTCTCCACCAATGCCGTAAGCATTTTTTAAGACGGGGTACATATAAGAGACAGCCGCCGCTCCAATCGGTACACCCATAAGTTGAGCGTAGGTCATATATTTAGGAGACGATCCGAGCATATCGCCAGTTTTATAATCCTGAATTAAACCTTCAGACTCCGTCGCAATGATTCCTGTCGTTCCGCTCGAAATCATATTTCCCATAATATGACCGGGAGCAATGAAACCAAACACTCCTTGCATCATATTGGAGAGCGCGCTGATCGGTCCCCAATTCGTCTCACCAAGAACTCGAAGGCCAGCGATCATGAGAGGAATCGAACATAAAATCGCGATCACGGTCATCCAAGCGGGAGTTCCAAAAATCGTCGATTGAACGATAATGAGCGCGACTCCAGTAATTAAACTTCCTATTACTACCCACGCTATAGGAAATTCTGAAGAGTCGAGTCGCTTAAAAGAAAAACTTCTAAACGTATCGACTAAACTTCGCCACTGAAGTGCAACGGCCGTTAAACCCGCAGAAATTAAAATCCCAGTCGCAGGCCACATCACCCACCTAAGAACGGCGATTCGCTTAAATTCTAAAATAATTCCGTAATGCGAAAGAACTTCGGGCGCAATGACCCAAGCGACGATCGTTCCAATAAGCATACTGATACAAATACGAAGACCAACGAGCATTCCCGAACCCACACTCAAGAGACTCCAGGCCACTCCCACGGCCATCGTTGCACCACGCGCTCCAAAACTTAAAACTTCGGGAATCCATTCTAAAAATTTCGACTGAGCAACCATAACCGCACCCGAAGCAAGTGCTCCAATGCCTAAAACTTTACTCGTTCGCTTTGCTTCCGGAGACCGAGCGTCCAGCGCAATGATCGTCTCAGCAGCGGCAATCCCATCCGCGTAAGGAAGTTTTTGCTCAATGATAAACAGTCTTCGAAGCGGAACCGCGAGAAGAACTCCGAGTAGCCCTCCCGTCGTAAGCCAAACAAAAGCTTGAAAGGGAGTAATCACAAAATGAAAATTGAGCCCAGGAGTCGCCTGAAGAAAATCAAAGGCCGCAAGAAGCACGCACATAAAAGCTGTCGATGAGGCAGAAGTTCCCGCGGTTTGAATAATATTATTTTCACGCTGATTAAAATCTTTAAAAATAAAACCAAGTGCAAGAAAACCAAAAAAGGCAGCCACTACCGATACGTTTGGTCCGAAGCCAAGTTTGAGCACTATATAAGGATAAGAAGCGCCCATAACTGCAGCAATCACTGCGCCCGCTATGACCGCGCGAACCGTAAATTCATCGTTATGGGATTTTTGATTATTCGCAGACATGGAGCTCTCCTTCTCTAAAACTGATCTTCCGTCTCTATAGTAAAAAAGAGGTTGGATGCAAGGCCTTATCCTAGTGGAGACATTGAAAATGAAAAGAAAAAAAATGATCTTTGGAGCTCTGCCGCACAATGAAGCGCTCAAATGTAAGCGTCAATACGAGAACCCGATCATTGGACTCCGCGCCATAGTTCTCAAAACGATACAATGAGTAAAGAGGAGTGCGTTAATGAGGGAAGGGAATCCCGTCGGAGAATGGATTAATGCTCAGAGTTTTAACGACCCCCGGGGCTCGCTAAAGGTTTTTGAAGCAGGAAAAGAAATTCCATTCGATATTCGTCGCATTTATTATCTCAGCAACGTCCCCAGCGATCAAAAACGAGGGGGCCACGCCCACCGAACTCTTCATCAAGTTTTTGTAGCCATCTCCGGATCATTCACGGTTCTTTTAGACGACGGAAAAACAGAAAAAATAATAAAACTCGGCCCCCAGTCGCAAAGTCTTTATGTAGGTCCGATGCTCTGGAGAGAACTCTACGATTTTTCTCCCGACGGAGTTTGCCTCTGTCTTGCTTCCAATTTATACGAGGAAGCTGATTATATTCGGGACTATTCATCTTTTTTAAAATCGATGGGCTCGACGAAAGCGGTCACGTGAAAGTTCCCTTCTGCGACCTCAATCCTCTTCATAGTTCTCTAAAAAATGAACTTCATGAAGCTCTCGACGATTGTCTCACCCGAAGTCAGTGGGTTCTTGGAGCAGAAGTTGAAAAATTCGAAGATCACTTTGCAAAATATCTGGGAGTAAAAGAAGTCATCGGAGTTGCAAGCGGACTCGACGCACTCACTCTCATTCTAGAAGCCGAGGGCATCGGACGCGGAGATGAA
>JAQBPA010000212.1 GCA_028287765.1 Bacteriovoracaceae bacterium | reverse complement strand
TGGAAACCATTTTAAATCAATTTATATGCCCTCCAAAAATGGAGAATTCGGCGGGTTTTTCAAGATTTTAAATTCTGTAGCCCTTGAAATCATCTTTGCAAAAAAGATGTGGGTAAAAGAAAGCCCTAAGTGCCCTGACCCCTTTGGTTCGGAATTTGCATTTTAATTTTGTATTTGATTCCGGTCCGTAATTGAATTGAGGACGAGCGTGGGCGCGGTTGGGGTGAAAAACTCTTGAGCCGCGCTAGAAAGCCATGCGAGAGATGAAAGCTCTGCGGCGAAAAAGCAGCACTCATACAAAGTTCTTTAATTATTTGATTCACAATGAGCGAGTTTTCTCACCACAACCGCGCCCACGCTCGCCCGGAGATTCGATTACGGACCGGACCCCGATCGAAAGTTTTTAGTTAAGTTTTTTGCAAAAAACTTATCCCGCCCGGAAGGGCCTTATCTAGCAAGACTAGCAGAACTCGCCAAAGCTTCCTTTGCAAGAATCGACTTCTGAATCCGATGATTCGTAAGAATATGAAATCGCCACGTAAGCGCAATCGATGCAACAATGAGGCCAATCGATAATCCGATCCAGATTCCTACGGCGCCATAAGAATAAGTAAATCCTAAAAAATAAACGAGTGGCATCGAGATCACCCAATAAGACGCGAAAGTGATGAGAGTTGGAAATCTCACATCACTCATTCCTCTCAAGGCTCCCACAGCCACACCTTGAATGCCGTCAAATATTTGAAAAAACGCACCGATGATGAGAAGCTTCGATGCAATCTCAATCACATCTAAATCATGAATATAAATAGATGGAAGCCATGCGTGGGTAATAAAAATAACGATTCCAAAAAATGCCATCGCTATCCCGCCAAGGCCGATTCCGCCGAATCCACAGCGCCTCGCCGCTCGCAAATCGTTTCGCCCGATAGCGTTGCTCACTCGAATGCTAGAAGCAAAAGAAATTCCAAGCGTGACCATAAAAGTCATCGACGCAATTGAAATAGCTATTTGATGTGCAGCAAGAGAGCTCGTGCTGATCCAGCCCATCATTACCGCTGCTGCTGCAAAAGCACCGACTTCGAATAAAGTTTGAAGTGCACTCGGAAAACCGAGTGCGAACATTTCTCGAATCAAAGTCATTTTTAATTTTGAAAACCAACGAAGCGGTAAATTCTCTTCATATTTTGGAGATCTCATAATATAAATCGCGATCGCAATCATCATGACGACCCGAGTGACGAAGGTCGCCCAGCCAGCGCCCATCAGACCGTGTGCCGAAAATCCCCAGTTCCCATAAATCCAAAGCCAGTTAAGCCCGCCATTTAAAAGCACAGCGCTCAGCATAATGAGCATGGGAATAAATGCTTTTGAAAGTCCTTCGCAAAACTGGCGAAGACTTTGGAATAAAAGAGCTGGAATAATCGACCAGCCCATAATTAAAAGGTAGCCCTTCGACTCTTGGAGAACTTCGGCGGGTTGATCGAACCATTTGAGATAGTTCGACAGCAACTCAATCATGCAAGCTAAAATAATTCCAAAATAAATAACAAAAACTAAACCATGTCGCAGAATCTCGCCGCTTTCTCTTTTTTTCTGAGCGCCGTCAGCTCTGGCGACCAGTGGTGAGATGCAAGACGAGATACCAAAACCAAAAACAAGAAAAATAGAAAAAAGACTGCCAGCAAATGATGCGGCGGCGAGTGGAACGACGCCCACTCGTCCGAGCATGATGGCGTCTAAAATTCCAAGCAGAAGCTGCCCCACCTGACTGGTGATAATGGGAACGGCAAGCTTAAGCGTTTGCTTTGATTCGATTAAAAGAATTTTAAAGTGGTTAGCGGTTACAAACATAAACTAGTCATTTTTATTCTCTAACAATAAACTTTTATTATGCCTGAGATAATCGAAAAAGCACTCAAGGATATGCCCTCAAGTGGTCTCGAATGGATTGGTATTCGTGAAGTCAAAGAAACAAATACTGTGCGTTATGTGCGGGACGGCAAACCCCAAATGAATGACAAGACCGAATCGCACGGAGCGATGGTCGAAGTCCTTGTAGAGGGCCAGTTCGCTTATTCAGCGACGACCGAGCTAAGCATCGCGGGGCTTCAGCGGGCAGCAGAAAAAGCAGTGCGTCTAGCAAAAGAAGCGGCGCGTTTTAAAGTTTTTTCTTTTTCGACGAAAGAAAGGCCTCCCGTAAAAGCAAATTATCAAACACCGAGCTTAAAGCCAATCAATGACCTTTCAACAAAGGATCTCACCGATCTCCTTTTAAAAATTTCTGACAAACTTAAAATTTCTCCAAAAATTATTCGAACGACGGCGATTGCTCATACAGCAGAAACCGAAGTTCATTTTGTAAGCTCGAATGGCTCCAATGCTCATCAAAGTTTTTCATTTATTTCTGGTGATTTTGAAGCGACCGCACAGGAAGGCTCACTCGTTCAGAAGCGCTCCGATGGCGGCGGACGAGGCCGAAGCCATCAGGGTGGATCGGAATTTTTATTTTCTGGAAATATTTGGGATCGGGTTCAGCGAGTGGCAGAAGAGTCGCTTGAGCTTCTCTCAGCAGAGTCGTGTCCAACAGAGAGTACAAACTTAATTTTAAAGCCCGATCAAATGATGCTTCAGATTCATGAAAGTGTCGGCCATCCACTCGAACTCGATCGAATTCTCGGCGATGAGAGAAATTATGCGGGTTGGTCATTTGTAAAGGCGGAAGATTTTGGAAATTTGCAATACGGATCAAAGCTTATGAATATTACTTTTGATCCAACGAATAGAAATCAATTTGCAAGTTATGCGTTTGATGACATCGGAAATTCTGCAAAAAAAGAATTTTTGATTAAAGACGGACTCCTTCTTCGAGGCCTCGGAAGTTTAGAGAGTCAGGTGAGATCAAAACTTTCTGGAGTTGCGAATCAAAGAGCTTCTCTTTGGAATCGTCCGCCGATCGATCGAATGGCAAATCTTAATCTAGAGCCTGGTTTGTCGACATTTGAAGAAATCATTTCTTCAGTTGATCGAGGAGTGCTCATGGAAACAAATCGTTCCTGGTCGATTGACGATTTTAGAAATAAATTTCAGTTCGGTTGCGAATACGCAAAACTGATCGAGAATGGAAAAATCACAAAAACGCTTCGAAATCCAAATTACAGAGGCCTTTCTGTTCCTTTTTGGAAAAATCTTAGAACGATTGGAAATCGAGATACACTCGGAACTTTCGGAACACCCTTTTGTGGAAAAGGAGAGCCGAATCAAATTATTCGAGTAGGACATGCCTCGCCTACTTGCCTGTTCGCAAACGTTGAAATTTTTGGTGGTGCAAATTAAAATGGCGATTTTAGATCGAGAGTATTTTGACGAATTAAAGAATGTTGCCCTCAATTCTCTCAAATCTCATGAATATTTATTTTTAAGTTTGGACGGAGAATCAAGCCAGTTTATGAGAGTGAACGCTGGAAAGGTTCGACAAACCGGACTCGTCGACGATGCACAACTGAGTTTTGCTTTTGTTTCAGATCAGAATGGTGGACTTCGAAAAATTTCGCGAACGATTTCTCTTTCGGGCGATGCCATCACGGACGCTTCTCGTATTCAAAAATCCATCGATGAAGCTCGATCTGAATCCCGCTATCTTCCGGTAGATCCTTTTGCTGTTCTACCCAAAAATTATCCGGCAAGTATCACTGAAAAAAAAGGTAATTTGCTCTCGCCTTTCGAAACGGCAAACTCACTTCTTTCGTCACTCCAAAATATTGATCTCGTCGGACTCTACGCTTCAGGAACTCTCGTAAGAGCTTTTGCAAATTCTGCAGGTCTCACCCACTGGTTTAAAACCGATTCGTTTCTTTTTGATTATTCCCTTTTTACGAAAGAGCAGCGAGCTCTGAAAGGAGTGCTCGGTGGACAAACTTGGAATGAACAGGATTATCAAAATAAAATAAAAGAAGAAGGCGAGCGACTTTCATTTCTAGAAAATAAGCCGAAAAAATTAACCGCCGGAGAGTACCGGGTTTATTTGGCTCCGCACGCTGTGGCTGATTTGATTTCTATGCTTTCCTGGGGTGGCGTAAGCGAGGCTGCCATTCAACAAGGCGACAGTCCTTTTCGAAAGATCAGATCTGGAGAAAAAAAATTCTCGCCTTTGTTTAATTTAACCGAAAATTTTAGCGAAGGAACCATTCCGCGCTGGAATGAAGAAGGCGCACTTGCTCCGGAAGTGCTTGAGATCGTATCCGAGGGTTTACTTAAAAATTCTCTCGTTAATTCGAGATCTGAGAAAGAGTACAAAGTAAAATCGAACGCGGCGAACGGCGGAGAGGGTCTTCGATCTCCTTTTGTTTCTCCCGGAAAAATCTTAGAGTCAGAAATATCGAAGGAACTTGGAACGGGTGTTTATATTTCAAATCTTCATTATCTGAACTGGAGTGACCAACCCCAGGGAAGAATCACAGGAATGACTCGATACGCCTGCTTTTGGGTAGAAAACGGTCAGCTTCAAGGACCAATTGAAAATATGCGCTTTGATGAAACGATTTTTCGACTTTTCGGCTCCGAGCTTTTAGGGCTCACAACAAAAGCTTTTTGGATTCCGGAAGTGGGAACTTATGGAATGAGATCCCTCGGCGGGTCTTCCCTTCCCGGGATTCTTGTCTCGCGAATGAAATTTACTTTATAAATTTTTTAAGACTCTTCAACTAAGCCTTCGATTTTCAATTTCTCAAGTGTACTCACCAAGGGCTCCACATGAGGACGGTGTGGTTTGATAAACTCGACTCCGTAAAAAATGATTTTTCTATCGGCGGTTTCGACTTCACGTACATAAAGGAGATTCCCCTGAACTTTTATCGGCTCCGTCCCCATCGAAAATACGCAGAAAACTCTCTTCGGTGGACTGAGTTGGGGAACTCTATTACTCCCATAGAAACCACAACCCCCGCCTCCAAACGTGACTAACTGAAGAGGTGTGTTAATTCCTTCTAAAAAACCCTTTAAATTTTCTAAGTGTCCTACTTTAAATCGACGAAATTCTCGATTGTTTGGCTCCACATAACAATTCTACCTCAACCCTATCCGTAAACAAGCCAGGTTTACATAACAAAACTGTCATGGAATTAAGTGAGATTACGGCTTACCTCGCTGGCTTAATAATTGTTGAAGCGAAAGCTTTGACCCGGGTTTGCTAGTTTCGTAAATCGACCCAGTAATCTTTTTTTGAAACCGGCTTCCCACGAGATCATTCACCTTCTTTGGAAGAGGAACGTAACCCACTTGCGACGCCAATTCTGGAACGTTTTTAATATAAAAATTTACGAACGCAGAAACTTCAGGACGATTTGTCGCTTTCTCCGAGACGTAAATAAAAATAGGTCGCGAGAGAGGTTGATAAGTTCCGTCCGCAATCGTCGTAGCTGAAGGAAGAACGGGGCCTTTTCCGCCGTCAACGGCCAGTAAACCGAGTTTATCTCTATTTTCGTAATAATACGCAAAACCGAAATAAGCTAAAGCATTGGGATCGCCTTTCACCGCCGTAACAATGACATCAGGATTGATCGCACTAAAATCCGAACGAATAGATTTTTCTTTTCCGACGATCGTTTCTGTAAAGTAATCGAAGGTGCCATGTTCGGGTCCGGGGCCATAGAGTTTTATTTTTTCATTTTTTAAATTTTTATTTTGAGCAAATGCAGGACCAATATCTCCCCATACTTTAACGGAACTGTTTGGCTCCCAAATCCTTTTAAGATCAGCTGTAGTAATCGATTTAATCGAACTGTTTTTCTTATTTACGACGATGGCAATTCCGTCATACGCAATGGGCAGTTCAATAAATTTGACTCCATTTTTAGCGCATAGATCTTTTTCACTTTCTTTGATCGGTCGAGACGCGCCAGAAATATCAGTCTCCGCACGGCAGAACTTTTGAAATCCGCCACCCGTACCCGATTGAGCGACTTTGACTTGAACTGATTTATTTTCAGCAACCGATCCAAAGGCTTCAGCCACAGCTTCCGACACCGGATACACCGTACTTGATCCATCAATAATGATTTGGCCAGTAAGTTTAGCCGCTGCAGGTTTCTGCTCTACGGTAGCAAACGCATTCAAGCAAACACCGAACGAAATGACTCCGGTTAAAACAAAACATTTAGAAATATTTTTCATCGCATTTACCTCTTCTCTTGTTAGTTCGTACAAAAACTACTTTTCTCTTCGTAAGTTATCTTTGCTGCTTCGTCAAAGATTGAAAGTCTAAAAGGCCAAATTAACAAACGACTATTGCGACCTTCACTCAATCTTGACAATGGCCTTTGAAGACCCTGCCATTCTCAAGTAGATTATTGATGTGGACGAGCATCTTACTCTCAAAAAAGAAAGGCTACTGACCTTTTATTTATCACTGATTCAATTTACCGCCATCATGGACTTTGTAATCATGATGCCTCTTGGCCCCCAGTTCATGAGAGTTTTCTCCATTGGCCCGAGCGAATTTAGTTTGATGGTATCGGCCTATACTTTTAGCGCCGGATTCTTTGGAATTATTGGCGCACTTTTTATAGATCAATTTGGTCGAAAGCGCGCACTTCTATTTTTATATTTCGGGTTTACAATTTCGACTCTATTTTGTGCACTCGCTCCTGAT
>JAQBPA010000211.1 GCA_028287765.1 Bacteriovoracaceae bacterium | reverse complement strand
TGGAAACCATTTTAAATCAATTTATATGCCCTCCAAAAATGGAGAATTCGGCGGGTTTTTCAAGATTTTAAATTCTGTAGCCCTTGAAATCATCTTTGCAAAAAAGATGTGGGTAAAAGAAAGCCCTTCGAGGTCTGACCCCATTTTTGCTTTTACAGATGAACGAACGGATTCGAGCGCTTCTCGACGCCAATCTTTGTCTCCGGCCCGTGACCGCAAATGACTTTCGTATCTCCATCTAATTGATAGAGGCGATCCTTAATTGATTTCGAAATCTCGTCAAAATCGCCGCCCCAGAGATCGGTTCGGCCGACCGATCCACGAAACAATGTATCGCCGGCAAAAACAGTGTCGTTCAAAACAAAGCAGCAGCTTCCAGGCGTGTGACCCGGAGTGAAGAGAGTTTTGAAAATATGCCCACCGATATTGAATTCCTTTTCGTCTTCCAGATCTTCCGACCAGGGTGGGAGCGGCTTCAGATTGATCTGAAAAAACTTGCCTTGCATGGTGACGTTTTCCCATAAAAATCTGTCGTTCGGATGAAGGAGCGTGGGGGCTTTCGTCCATTTTTGAGCGGCCTCGGTCGCGCCGACATGATCAAAATGCGCATGAGTGTGAACAATAAACTTCACAATTGCCTTTGCTTCTTCAATTTCTCGTTTGATCCGCTCAAAGTCGTCTCCCGGATCGATCAGAATCGCCTCTTTAGTCTGGGGATCTACGACGAGGGAGCAATTGCACCCGAGCGGACCTACCGCAAAGGTCTTCGTTTTTAAGGAGAGAGAGGATTTTTTAATCTCCATACCCGATAACGTGACATATTTGAGACCTTCATTATACTCCAAAATGAATGTCTCGATATCCGCAAAGACCCAACCATCAAAGATCCAGAGGTCGAAGACCCCGTCATCAAAATTCGGGTGGACTGAAGGCGCCTCACGAGCGAATCGCTCATTATGTTGATCAAAATTCGCGAGACTCAACGGCTAAAAAAGAAGTCGAATATTTTTTGAATACGGCGCCTGAAGTAGCCGTCGAATATTTTCCGGCACTTTTCACGGAACATCCTGAACTCGCCGAACGAATTCCATGGGTGAGTCTTCGAGGAAGTAGTGTACCGTCTTCTCCCGTTCGACTTTTGAGAAGCCAACATCTCTTCGGTGAGAATTATTCTTTTATGAAGCGTGAAGCTTTGGATTTTCATACGATCCCAGACAATAAAGCTCGAAAGCTTGAATTCATTGTGGGCGATTCGCTGATGCGAAAACGAAAAAAGTTAGTGACCTTTGGTTATATTGGATCGTCACATTGTCTTGCGACGGTAAAAGCTGCGGCTCAACTTTCGCTTAAGTCTGAAGTCGTTCTTCTGCGATGCCCTCTCACGGCTGATGCTGTTGAGATGGTTCAGGTCATGAGGTCGCTTGGCGCGAAGGTGCGACTCCGATCGACGATGAGAGGGGTTCTTTGGACCGCGGGATGGAAATGGCTTTGTTCAAAAATTTTTAGAACAGAACTCATCGCGCCCGGCGGATCGGACGGCTTTGGTGTGCTTGGTTATATTAGTGCGATGATGGAATTAAAAGTTCAAATCGAAGATGGCCTTATGGTCGAACCCGATTATTTATTTGTAGCCGCCGGAAGTGGATCAACGCTTGTCGGAATGGAAATCGGCAAACGAATGCTCGGATTTTCAAAAACCAAAATCATCGGCATTCAAACTTCGGATGATCGGGGAGTCGATATTCCAAGACTTGTTGAAATGGGAAACGCCGCCATTGAGCTTTTGAATCAACATCTGGCAAAGAAAATCTCGTTCAAAATCGACGGCTCTGAATTTACGATTTTAAAAGATCATATCGACGGAGGTCACGGCCAGCTTTCTCCCGAACTTCAAAGATGGATGGCTACCTTTTTAGAACTCGAACCCGTGGAACTCGATTCCGTTTATACGGTCAAGGCACTAAAAGGAATGAGTGACTATTTGTTAAAGAATAAAATCGAAGGGAAGTCCGTTCTTTTTTGGAATACCTATTCTCCGTATCGAAAGGGAGATCTTCTTCCAAAACTTGCTAAGAAGTTTTCATCGAGATTAAAAAGCTGGATCCGCCAAGATCAACGCGAAGGCCGTTTAGCTGAACTCGTTCAGTTGTAATATCGTTTCAACCTTAAACTAAATATTTCGCGATCTCATTTTCCAAAGATCGGCGCCGTGTTTTCGTATCGTCGGCAGTATATGTTTATAGAGCTTCACCATTTCGATTCGCGAAGGAAGTCGATTTTGGTTGAGCAATTTTTCTATTAATTCGAATTCAAGTACTTTCGTTTTTCTCAGAGTTCGAAGGAATTTTTGAAATGAATCGAGTGAGCCGTCGTTTTTTGTTTTGGATTCACTTCGATTCGAAAGTGCATCGGAGAGTGTACGCGTTAAGCCCGCCATTTTTTTAAAATTCAAAATTTTCGGCGTATCAAAAGCCGTATGGTAATACCAGGGGGTTCCCGACGAAATAAATGTGAAGGGCAGGCCCGCCTTACGAAAGACATCGTAATCACTTCGAGCGCCAATCGAACCCATGGGCTCAACGACGAGCATCGGCAAATGTAGAAAATCGAGTTCTGGATGGGCGAGCTTGGGAAGAGAATCTCCAAATTGTAGATAGATCTCATCAAAGTGAGGTGCAAGTGATCCACCAACGAGGTCCATGATCAGAACTTTCTCGATTGGTCGCGAGTAAAAACGTTTAAAGGCCTTTGATCCACGAAGTCCGGTAAAGCGATAATTCTCCTCCATATCAAAGAAGCAAATCGTGAAGTCCTGACCTTTAACAAAAAGTTCTCTCGCGATTTCAAGTGCCACTGCGACAGCAGAGGCGTTGTCATCAGCACCTGGGCCGGAGCAGTGAAGCGTTTCATAGTGCGCGCCAATTAAGATGGTTGGCTTTAGACTGCCCGGCTTCGATTCTGCATAAATATTGGTGCACTTTCCTAGCCCCCAGACATGAAAGTGATGTTCTAATGGATTTAAACCCAAACTATTTAAAGCAGATTTTAAATATTCTTGAGCTTTAAAGTAACCTGCCGACTGTGGATTTCTGCGTTCCTTGCAGAGCTCGTCGATATGAATTCGCAAATGATTTTCCATCATGACAGTATTTCATGTTCGAAAAAGACTTCACAAGTTTTAAAGCAATTCAACTAGTGTAGTGTCCCATTTATTTCTTTGCAGATAGGTGAGGCGAATTTGGGCGAGTGCGAGACGTCGAGGAGGCGCATATTGGACATATGTAACTACGAGCAACGAAGCAATCGTCCAAAAGCGCCCGCATAGCTGTAAAGAAATAAATGGGGCACTACACTAGCGAAAGCGGAGTTTGAAATCGGCGGGCTGAAATTCGATCGATGGACGAGCGATTAAATAGCCTTGTCCGTAATCAATCCCCAGTTCACGTACGCAGTCGAGTTCGGCCTCTTGCTCAATTCCTTCTGCCACAATTTTTGCATTCACTTTGCGGCCGATATCTCGAATTGCTTTTAGAAGCTCTTGCTTCACGGGGTTTTGATGAATCCCTCGGATGATCGAAATATCCACCTTCACGAATTGAGGCTTCAGATTGGCGATCGCTTCTAAGCTTCCGTAGCCCGTCCCAATATCGTCGACGGCCAAGTCGAAGCCTAAATCTGAATAATACGATTGTTCTTTTTGGAAAAGCGCATAGTTCTCGATCGCAAAACGCTCTGTGATTTCGAATACAATATTTTTTCCTAAGAAATTAGAATCCTTTAAAAGTTTTCGGAGATGCTCTCCTTTAAATTCTGGATCGTGCATGGTGGTAGGAAACGTATTGACGAATAATTTTTGAATACCATCCAGACCCTTTGCATTCTCGATTGCTTTTCTTCTGCAGAGCCGGTCGAGTTCAAACGAAAGCTGAGCTGTTTCAGCCACGCTAAATAACATGAGCGGACTTTCCATTGGGCTGCCCTTCGGACCGCGACTGAGAGCTTCGTACGCAAAGATACTTCCATCGGTCATGCTGACGATGGGCTGAAAAAGCGTCGTAACATTCTCTTCCATGATAATTTCTTTAAGCGCTTCGTTAATTTGAAGTATAAATTTTTGGCCGTTAAATTGTGCGATCGTTTTTGCGTTTTCGATCAGTCGATAAACGATCCGCTCAGTCGAGAGGAGCGGATTATGCATGGCGTAAGCGTAGCCGATATCTGTCTTTAAAATTCTTTTCGTATAAGGAAAGGTAATTTCAAAAACCTTAGCGTTGAGAGAATGAATGAGTCTCTCAATAATATTGTGAAGGTTTTCAATTTTAAGAAAACCGGGATTTTCAGGCCGACTACTCGATAAAAATAATAAAAAGAATTCGTCATGAGGATGTCGAACGGCAAGAATATCTTCAGCTCGAACAAGAGTACCTTTTAAGCTCTGGATGGCTCCCACGAGCTCCTTCAAAATTTGGCTATAAATACCATGTCCGTAGTCACATTCGATTTTAGAAAGCTCGCTTGCATCGATAAAAATAAGTCCAAGAGCTTTTTGGCGCGCCAAAAGATTTTGAAGCTCAGGCATATAGTAAGAAAATGTGTAGAGACCTGTATTGGAATCAAATTGAGAAGCGTGCGGCGTCGCTAACTCATGGTTACCCGCTGCTGTTTTACCAGGAAAAAAATTGAACATTACTATCCCCTCATTGCCTTCCGAGAAGTGCTGTTTTTAAGACTTCTCTTGTTCAATGCTTATTTTATCCTAGGTTCTCCATTTATAGGAGAATGCCCCCACCCGGCTTTTAAGTTTATGTAATTGATGGGTAGGGGTCAAACGAGATACGCTAGACATTATGTTATCCGTCAAACTTTCAACACACGGATGGGGAGTGCTAAGCATTTGATTAACTGTGCCTTTTTGTTTTTGGTAATTTTTTTTAGCTTCATAACCGACGTTCGATCCGAAAGTTACGGTCTAAAGGAGCTGTTTCAGAAGGCTGAAAAAAATGCGGCCTTGCAAAAAGATTTTAACGCTTTGCATAGATTGGCAGCTGCAAGGCTTGGGGAGGTTCAGGCCCTCAGGTGGTTGCCGGTTTTAGATCTGAAGGTGATTACCGGAGTCGTCCCGGATGCCACCATCGCCAATATCGATTCACCGGTTTCGTATAACAGCAGCCCGAATATTAAATCGAACGATTTTGAAAATGGATTTTCACTTTCTGGTCTGGGTGGATTTGTGCGTGTCGAAATGAATGCCGTCCAGCCCATTTATACGTTTGGAAAAATCTCGAATGCTATCCAGGCCGCCGAAGGTGGAAAACAACTTGCCGAAGCAGAAGAAAAAAGAAAAATAGGCGAACTGAGGCTTTTAATTAAACGCGCTTATTACACGCTCCAGCTTTCATTCGATTCGACAGAAATTCTTAAGGATGTCGAAAAGAAGCTTGCCGATGCGAATGATAAGGTTGAAGAACTTTTAATAAAGAACGCGGAGAACGTTTCTGAAATTGATCGACTTAAAATCCGCGTTTTTTCTGCCGATGTGAAGAGTCGATCTCTCGACGCCGATCGCGCAGGACGATTGGCTCGCTCAGCGATTGCGGAACTCGCAAATATCAGTGGCGATTGGGAGCTCGATCAAAAGAGTCTCGCTGCCGAAAAGCCGAACGGACTTAAAAAGGAAGACATCATTAATTATTCTTTAAAATCAAAACCGGAGATTGTGCAGCTGAATAGACTGGTCGAGATGAAGCAGGCCGAAGCTCGCGCTGTGAAAGCGAATTTGTTTCCGACAATTTTTTTGGGTGGACAGCTTGAATATGCAAAGTCTCCTGGCCGAACGGATATTAATAATCCTTATCTGAATGATCCTTTTAATTTATTTAATGTCGGTGCAGTTTTGGGTCTTCAACAAGATTTAAGTATGCTGAAGACCATAAAAAAGGCGGATAGCGCGAGAGCCGAGGCCGACCGAGTCGAAGCAC
The DNA here is from genome assembly GCA_028287765.1 of Bacteriovoracaceae bacterium. GTDB lineage: Bacteria > Bdellovibrionota > UBA2394 > UBA2394 > UBA2394 > JAQBPA01. The sequence goes on along the minus strand of JAQBPA010000211.1, from coordinate 419 downwards.
AGCGAGATCAGCTCGTCATTAAGACCAAACTGGACGCAGAAAAATCTTTTGAAGAAGCTTTTTCAGCCCTTCAGGGAATGCAGATCAACGAAGAAGGTTTTCGAGCGGCAAGAAGCTGGCTCACTTCGACGGGGTTATCTTTCAATTTGGGAACTTCGGAAACGAAAGATGTTCTTGAGTCCTTTGCTGCCTATTTCAAAGCGCGAGTGGATCTCATCAAAAGTGTTTATAATCTGAATCTTTCTTTAGCGGAATTATCTCAAGTCTCTGGCATCGAAGTTCTCGACCGACTGAAGTAAGTGCCTAGTTCTAAGTAGGGTCTGCAGGGGTCAAACCGGTTAGGAGCCAGGTAAGACTATCTGGCTCCTAACCGGTTTGACCTCTCTACTTATGCGATCCTACAAAATGCACCAAAAAGG
>JAQBPA010000200.1 GCA_028287765.1 Bacteriovoracaceae bacterium | reverse complement strand
GATCCTCATTTACTTGGAAGTATTGTGATCGATGTGGACACGGCCAATAGTCAGGCGGTTGAATTTAAGCATTCTCTCGAAAGAGAAATTTACGACCTTTTCATCCATGGCGTGCTGCATCTTCTGGGTTTTGATCATCAAACAAAAAGTGAAGCACTTCAGATGAGTCAATACGAAAAATATTTTGAATCTTTACTCGATCAAATTGGTAAAAGAAAAAAATGAACATCGTGAAAACAATTCTCTATCTTTTTGTTCTCCTGATTGCAGGCGTACTCATGAGTCTTGCCCATCCGTTTCGATACGAAGACATCATCATTACCCCGTCGTGGCTCACGTTTCTCGGCACAAGTGTAGGCCTTCTCTTATTTATTCCCATTTCTTTAAGACCGGATAGCGCGCGAAAGAGATTTCTTTTTGGATTTGTAGGCGGACTCTCACTTTTTTTAGTGAATATTTATTGGATCACCTATGCGCTTACGCATTTTGGAAATATTCATATTGTCGTTGCCTCGATGGTTATGTCGGTTCTAGCTGTTTACTGTGCGCTTTTTCCTGCCACTTGGAGTTTGATTGCCGGATCTGAGCTAGTAAAGAATCGCTCACCTTTCTTAAAAATCATTTGTTGGGCGAGTGCGTGGGCCTCACTTGAAGCTCTCAGGCAGTGGCTATTTACGGGATTTAATTGGGGAGAACTCGGTTATAGTTTTTATTTCACACCCTTCATTGCTCGCACCACCTCCGTTTGGGGGGCACACGGGCTCACTTTTTTTTGGATTTTATTTATCGGAGTGCTTCTTCACGCTAAAACCTTTCTCGAAGATCGTGATCAATTAAAAGCTCTCGGAATATTTTCAGGAGTCTCCGTCGTCATTGGAGCCGCCGCTCTCTTTTTATATCCTTCGCCTAAAATGAACTCGGTGAAAGTGGCCATTGTTCAGCCGAATATCTCGCAAGAAATGAAATGGGATCCTGGCCAGGCGCAAAGCCATCTTGAAGTGCTTCTAAAGCTCACGGAATATGCGACCCAAGAAAATGCTCAAGTCATTATTTGGCCGGAAACTTCACTTCCCTATTCTCTTTCTGCCGGACAGCGACAACTTCCATTTACTTCCAAAATTCCCATTGTTTTTGGCGCGGTCGTCCGGGACGGAATTCTGAACAGAAATTCTGCCGTTCTCATGAAAGAAAATGAGATCATTCAAAGATTTGATAAAATCCATCTCGTCCCGTTTGGAGAATATGTTCCCTATAAAAATTTACTTCCGCTTGGAAAACTTGTTCAAAATGCAGGAGATTTTCTTCCAGGAAGTGTTGATCAAGAACTTCTGGAAATTCCAGAGACGAAGTTAAAAATGGGGCCTCTCATTTGCTATGAAGACGCCTTTAGTCGTAGAAGTGTCGCGCACGCGAGAAAAGGTGCAAATCTTCTCGTCAATATTACGAATGATGCCTGGTACGGCCCTACGTCTAATCAACTTCAACATGCAGCCATGGCGTCGATGCAAGTATTCCAAACGGGGCTTCCAATGGTTCGTTCGACGAATAACGGACTTTCAACTTTTATCACCCCGTATGACCGTTATGATCAAAAACCTTTTGTGAGCGGAACTTTTCTTCACAACTTACCGATTCCCGAAAATCCCGAGCAAACCTTCTTCGTTTGGACTTATCCCTTAATGGAATGGATATTCGTGATTCTTTTTGTTATAGCTCTCGTATGGAAAAGTCCGCGCCAGAAAAAAAGAATCTTCTTTCGGAAATCCAAACACTTCTAGAGAGATCCGAGTCTCTTCGGGGGCTACTTTGACGTCGGTCATTTAAGAGACGAAAAAGAATCTCTCAGCGAAAAAACACATGATCCCCAGTTCTGGAACAATCCCGAAGAAGCAAAAAAAATAACGCTTCGAATTGAATCTTTAAATAAAACCTTGGATCCTTTTTATAAACTCGTCGCGGGTCTCGAAGAATCCAAAGAAATTGTTGAGATTTCAGACGCCGGCGATCCCATTTTAAATGAAGCCGCTTCCAAAATTCCTGAACTAAAGCGCATTCTCAGGAGCCTAGAGTTAAAGAAAATGCTCTCTGGAGAATCGGATCGCCTTGGTGCCATTATTTCGATCAACGCGGGCTCTGGAGGAACCGAAGCGCAAGACTGGGCGCAAATGATTCAGCGGATGATGCTCAGATATGCCAACCGAAAAGGTTTTGCCGTCGAACTCGTGGATGAACAAGCAGGAGAAGGCGCTGGAATTAAATCCTGCGCTTTTATTTGTCGGGGTGAATTTGCATACGGCTATTTTAAATCCGAGCGAGGCGTTCATCGCCTCGTTAGAATTTCTCCGTTTGATGCCAACAAAAAACGCCATACCTCTTTTGCGGCCGTTGATGTCGTTCCCGAAGCCGATGAGACGATCGAAATTGAAATTCGCCCGGACGATCTAAAAGTCGATACATTCCGCGCAGGCGGCGCCGGAGGTCAGCACGTCAATAAAACGGATTCTGCCATTCGCATTACGCATATGCCGTCTGGAATTATTGTGGCCTGCCAGACTCAAAGATCGCAGCACCAAAATCGAGCGACCGCGATGACGATGCTGAAAAGCCGACTATACGATGTCGAGCGCGCAAAAATAGACGCCGCTCGCGACGCGCACAATTCTAAAAAAATGGAAAATGCCTGGGGCAGTCAAATTAGATCTTACGTCCTCGCTCCGTATCGCCTCGTAAAAGATCATCGAACGGACTACGAGTCGTTCCAACCCGACGCCGTTCTGGATGGAGAACTTGAGGATTTTGTTGAGGCATTTTTGCTTAAGCAAAATAGTTAAACCAGTTGTTGAAGCAAAATAGCTAAACGGGATGTTAAAGCAGAACAGTTAACCCGTCCCACTCGAAGAAATCGTGATTTTTTGGTGATTACGCCTCGCTACTTCTATTCTCTATAGCCAAACACTCTGGTTTCTTGTTAGTTTTTCCGAAACGGAGGGCTCATGAATCGTATTTTTATTTCTTCAGTTTTTTTACTCGTTTCCACTTTGATTGAGATTTCAACTTTTGCTGACGACGCCACTGTTCTTCCTCAAGGTAGATTTAGAGTTCGGCTTGTTTCGAGTTATACGGATCTCGACAATAAATATGGTGCGAATGGAGAACTCGCGGGTCTCGGCTCTTCGTTCTCCAGAAGTCTCGATGGCCATCTCCTCTATGCACTCACGCAAAAACCGGAACTTGCGAATGCTGTTCGCAGTTTAAATGCGGTGAGTCCGGGCGCAGGCGATGCACTTCTTGGCGAACAAATTGCCAATTTAAATACAGATATAAAAACAAATTTTTTCGTGAATCAATTTGTGGTCGAGTACGGGCTCACCTCTCGACTGAGTGTCGGGATTATCGTTCCGCTCATTCATGCAGATGTTGAAGTAAACGCGACCTCAACTCCCGATTCAACTTTTGCGCAAAAAACATCGGCGATGTCGGATGCCGATCCTCGAAAAGCGATTCGATTAAGCATGCAAAATAGTATGACGATGACGTCGATCAACCGTCTTCTAAAGGATCAGTTTCAATATTCAAATGGCATGAACTCTTGGTCCGGAACGGGAGTTGGCGATATCGAAATCGGATCAAAGTTTAATTATTATAGAGATTTTCCGCTTCGCGCGACTTTGAAATCTGGCGTTCGTTTGCCTACCGGGCGAGCTGACGATCCGAATAATCTTTTTGATCTTGGTTTTGGAAATGAAACTTATGATCTCGCAGCTTACCATTACGTCGACTACGATATTCTTTCAAACGTCATGCTCACCTGGGAGATGGGATATACCTATCAGCTCCCCAATTCTGGAGGCTACCGCATTCCGATTTCGACCGATCTTCCCCTTTCGACTTCAGTTGCGAAACTCGATCGAAAACTTGGCGATTACTGGGATGCAGGATTTGAAATGAACGTCACGCCGATTAAGCCGCTCATCTTGAGTGCGAAGTATCATTTTCGTCAAAAATTTCAAGACTCCTATACCGGCAGTGCTGGTGTGAACACCGCAACTTTAGAAGCAGATACATCGCAAATTCTTCACGAAGGAAACTTTCAAGCGGAGTATACGAATCTAGCTGCTGTGAGAGCGGGACAAGATCGAGTTCCTTACGGAGTTGTTCTCTTTTATTTTCTGCCGTTCGCTGGAGAAAATGTGAGCGACTCTCGAACAGCCGGACTTCAACTCAAAACTTATTTTTGAAATCGCTTTACAACTTGATGGCTTTTCTTTTTAGTCATTTTTACAAATAGCGAGTTAGGGGAAACCGGTGTGAATCCGGTACTGTGCCGCAACGGTAAGCCTCATATTAAATAGTTTAATGTCGAAGCAAGTCCGAATGCCTAACTAGCTGAAACGTTTCCCGAGCAGGAGGTCTTATGAAAGTTAGTCGTTCTTTTTTTCTTTTATTATCTATCACACCCATTTCTCTCAATGCGCAGTCGGTCGATACACTCGCACCGTCAGCACCCACAAGCTTCTCTTCCGATTTAAATAATGCAGACGCAAAAGATGAATCCAAAGTCGTGAGCGAGAGTGTAGGCGTTCACTTGAAAGATTACGGGGGCCCTGGAAAAGCACAAACGCTCTCGATCCGCGGTGCGAAGGCGGCGGATGTTGCTGTCACTTTAGAAGGCATTCGCCTAAATTCAGTGAATTCCGGCGAATTTGATTTTGGAAACCTCTCCTCGTTTGGGATCGAGGAAGGAAAAATTATTCGTGGAGGTTACGCGCCCTACTCTTCCAGCCCAAGCGGACAAGTACTGCTTAAACTTCCACGTGAAAAAATTTATAAGGTCCATTTTGATTACGGCTCTTATCAAAATTTTTCGCTGGCAGGACAAACCCCGAATGCAACGCTCTCCATCGATCAGAGCAGAAATGATTTTCCGTACGATGATAACGGGATCACAAAATATCGAACGCATAACGGAGGTCAGCGAATTAATTTAAGAACTTGGATGTTTAAAAAAGATCATCAAGTCTGGGCACAGCTTCTCTACTCTGATCAAGACCTTCCGGGACCGATTACTTTTTTTACCGATGCCGCGACACAAACCTTAACTCCCACGCTCGCCTATCAGGGAAAACATAAAAATTATGAATGGGCTTTTTGGGGAACTTACGAACACGAAAATTACTCTGATCATACGAGCGAGAGCGCAACACTCAATCGCTGGTGGTCTTCTGGCGTCAGAGGGCAAGGTCGTTTTGAAATTCATCCAAAAGTCATGCTCGAAAATATTTTTGAATGGACTCAAGATCTTTTATATTCCAAATCAAAAGGTCCGGACGAAAAATTCAATACGCCGGTGAGACATACTTTAAGCTTTTCGGAATCTGCGTATATGGATCTCACAGATAGATGGCTTTTGCATCCGCGAGTTCGCTTCGAATATATTTCGGATTTAGGTCAGGAGAACTCTTCGATTCATCCCGGAATCGGAACACGTTATCGACTCTCTGAGAATATCGATTTGCTGGGGAATATTGCTTATATTTCAAGAGCTCCCAATTTTGGCGAAATGTATTTTAGAATTACAGGTCTGGATCTTCCAAATCCCGATTTAAAACGACAAGCCTCTCTCCAAGGCGATAGCGGTTATGAGATTCATGGGAAATATGAAAAAGTTTCCACAAAATTTCAGCAAGCCGTTTTTATCGATCGAACTAAAAATATTATCCACGGCGTAGAAATCCCTCAAGCGAACGGAAGCATCCTTTATCAAGTACAAAACCTAGGCACCTCTCTCAGTTATGGCCTCGAAACGTCTGGAAATTTTCAGTTCGAGAGGCTTTTTAAATTCGACGCTAATTATACTTTAGAAAAATCTCAAATCGCCGATGACCCCGCCACGTACGAACCCACTCATCGGATGAATATGGAGCCCACGTTATTTCCGGAAGATCGGTTTAATTTTTCTCTTCCGCTTTATATGAGAAGCGCTGTCCACATTTCAAAACTCAAGACTTTAAGTAGTCAGTGGGATCTGGGTTTTGTTGTGAAAGCGCAAATACAGAGATTCGAATGCAAATTTCAGCTTTTTAATCTACTCGGATGGAATCGGGAGGAACTTTCTGGCTTCCCACTTTCAAATGAACCTTCTGGAAAAATTTCTGTGGAGGCGAAATTTTAGTTTTTCATGGCACTCAAAGTACAAAATTTTTGGAGTTGGAAAACCGCTTGACCCATAAAGTCTGAAGAGAGTGAGATGATTTTCAGGGAGAAGATTCCTCTGACCCCTAAATTTCCTCCACAATTTGGAATGGAACATAATACAGCTTATTGTGTCAAAATGGCAAAATACCCACTATATATTGTGTTATAATTATTGACGTAGAGCCCCTCCCCCCGCAAAATGATTTTAGGGGTTGGGAAAATTTAAAAAAGTTTAAGACCCAAAATAGGGCAAACCATTGGTGCGACGTCGCCGGCGTTTTTAAGCGGTAACGAAGTCCAAGAAGCTTGAATGAGCTTCATACAAATAGAGGTGAACAAAATTGCAGACGACACAAAATAAAACTAAGAACCAAACGACTGTTCCCGCAAAAAGTGGAGCTGGCCTACGTTTTTCTCGATATTTCTCAAAAGAAGGAAAGCATCCCTTCGATGAAATCAAATGGAGCAAACGAAAGAGTGTCATCACCAACACCGACGGCAGTGTCGTCAGTGGAATGGATTCGGTCGAAGTGCCCGAGGAATGGTCTCAACTCGCTACCGATATTGCGGTTTCTAAATTTTTTCGAAAAGCGGGAGTGGCGCAAAAGGCTGGAGAGCCTGATTACGAAACCTCGGCCAGACAACTCGTCACTCGAATTTCAAAATCGATTCGAGCAGCCGGCGAGCGACTCACAGGTTATTTTAAAACCACCAAAGATGCCGATATTTTTGAAGATGAGCTCACGACTCTTTTAATTACCCAGCGCGGTGCTTTTAATTCTCCTGTCTGGTTTAATTGCGGACTCTACGAAGCTTATAAAATTCCTGGCTCCGGCGGAAATTTTAAATGGAACCCTGAACTCGACAAAATTGAAATGACTGAAAATGCTTACCAAGCACCGCAGTGCTCGGCCTGCTTCATTCAAAATGTGGATGATGACCTCATGAGCATTTTCGATTTAATGAAAAACGAAGCGAGACTTTTTAAATACGGCTCCGGAACCGGATCCAATTTTTCAAAGCTCCGCGGAAAACAAGAAAAACTTTCGGGCGGTGGATTAAGTTCCGGGCTCATCAGTTTCTTAGAAGTTCTCGATCGAGGAGCGGGCGCTACGAAGTCCGGCGGAACCACACGACGCGCGGCAAAAATGGTTTGCCTCGATATGGATCATCCCGAGATCGTCGATTTTATCGAATGGAAAGTTCGCGAAGAACGAAAAGCGAAGGCTCTCATTCAATCCGGCTATCCTTCCGATTTTAATGGCGAAGCTTATAAAACAGTTGCCGGCCAAAATTCTAATAATTCCATTCGCGTGCAAGACGCCTTTATGTCGGCCGTGATCAACGACGAAAATTTTTCTACTCGTTTTAGAACAACCGGCGAAGTGAGCGAAACATTTAAAGCTCGCGATCTTTGGAGAAAGGCGGCGTCTGCGGCGTGGGAATGTGCCGATCCTGGAGTGCAATACGATACGACCATTAACAAATGGCATACTTCTAAAAATACCGCTCCGATTTATGCGTCCAATCCTTGCAGCGAATATATGTTTCTAAGTGATTCGGCTTGTAATCTCGCTTCGCTTAATCTCATGAAATATTGGAGTGAAGATAAAGGCTTCGATATTGAAGGCTACCGACAAGCGATCCGAGTTTTCTCGACTGCTCAAGAAATTCTTGTCGATTACTCAAGCTATCCAACGAACAGAATTGCACAAAACTCGCACGACTATCGTCCGCTTGGACTTGGCTATGCAAATCTAGGAACGCTTCTCATGGTGAACGGACTGCCTTACGATTCAGCAGAAGCGAATCAAATGGCCGGCGCTCTCACTGCCATTTTGACAGGGCACGGCTACCGCGTCTCTGCCGAGATCGCAGGACAAAAAGAGCCGTTTCCAGGTTTTGAAAAAAATAGAGAGCCGATGCTCGAAGTCATGAATATGCACCGAGATGCTGCGTATAAATTAAACACCACTGATTCTGAACTCATCCAAGCAGCCCAAGAAGATTGGGATATGGCAGTGAGTCTTGGTGAGAAGAATGGATATCGAAACGCTCAGCTGACCGTCCTCGCCCCAACGGGAACGATTGGTCTTCTGATGGACTGCGATACAACCGGAGTGGAACCCGATTTTGCGCTCGTTAAATTTAAGAAACTTGCCGGCGGTGGAAGTTTTAAAATCATTAATCAATCTGTTCCGCTCGCGTTAAAACGTCTTGGATATAAAGAACACGAAGTGAAAGCGATCATCGAGTACGTCACGGGAACTCAGACCTTTGAAGGCAATTCTTATATCGACACCAAAAAACTTTTGGAAAAAGGTTTTTCGAGAGAAACGCTGAAGCAGGTCGAAAAGAAACTCCCCGCTTCCTTTGATCTTCGTCATGTCATTACTCCCGCTTCGCTCGGTGATAAAGCGATGACTGAACTCGGAATCGCCAAAGATGTTTATACGAATCCAAATTTCAGTTTGCTAAAGCATTTAGGCTTCACCAATGAAGAAATCGAAAAAGCAAATGACGTCATTTGCGGATCGATGACGATTGAAGGAGCGCCTTATCTGAAGCCAGAGCAATATCCTGCTTTCGATTGCGCCAATAAATGCGGAAAAGGCAGTCGATTTATCGCTCCGATGGGTCACGTTCGGATGATGGCCGCAGCTCAACCTTTCTTGAGTGGCGCGATTTCAAAAACGGTTAATCTTCCGAATGAAACAAGCGTCGAAGAAATCGAAGATATTTATCTTCAAAGTTGGAAACTTGGCTTAAAGGCGGTCGCTGTTTATCGAGATGGCTGTAAAGCTTCTCAACCACTCAGCACAAAAGCCGAAACTAAAAAAGAAGAGACAGCAGTCGCTGCTCAACCGGTACTTGCACCAGGAATCGCTTCGCAAAAGAAGCTTCCCAAAAAACGCCAAGGCTTCACGCAAGAAGCAAAAGTGGGTGGACACAAAGTTTACCTCCGAACCGGTGAGTATCCCGACGGCGGACTCGGTGAAATATTTATCGATATGCATAAAGAAGGCGCTGCCTTTAGAAGCATGATGAATTGTTTTGCGATTTCCGTTTCGATGGGACTTCAACACGGAGTGCCGCTTGAAACTTTCGTCGAAAAATTTACATTCACTCGCTTCGAACCCTACGGCGCTGTCGATCATCCGAATGTGAAATACGCAACATCGGTCATCGATTATATTTTTAGAGTGCTTGGAATGGAATATCTCGGACGAACCGACTTCGTTCAAGTGAAGCCAGAAGAACTCGATCAAATGGCGAAGACCGATTTGCTTTCTCCGATACCGCAGGCATCCGCTCCGACAGCACAGGAATTAGCGCCGAAGATTGCAGCAAAAATTAAGGCTGCCAATTCTGATAGCTATCTGAAAAATATGATGGGCGACGCTCCGTTTTGCGATACTTGTGGGCATACGACTGTGAGGAACGGGTCGTGCTACAAATGTCTTAACTGCGGAATGTCGATGGGCTGCTCGTAGCCGCTTGGCGGAATGTTTTTGGGTTTTATTTAATTGAATCGGGGATTTGTGGGCGGTCGGCAGGCCTGAAGTGGACCGCCTAAGATTCTTGATACTTCAGACGCTTCCTGTACATGGCTCCTGTATCGCGCTGACTATTGTTTACTTCGGATGAATTTTGGAGACGCTCACAGAGCCACTTCAGGCCTGCCGACCGTCCACAAATCCTTGGTCCGTTATATAAAAAATTTCCGCCGCTTTGCTTAGAAAAAATTTTGTAATCAATTTGTGTCGATGAGATGTTTTGGGATTTCTGATCAACAAATGGTTTGTTAGATCTAAGGCTGAGGCTGTGCCACGAGCCTCTCAATCACGCTCTTATTCGCTGCTAAAATGGGCACCTTCAGAGCTTCTTCGAGTGAAAACCATTTGAGTTCATCATGCGCATTGAGCTTCATTTTCGAAGCGTCCTCACTCGCTAAAGTGATGAGAAAAAAATAAAGTTCGACCGTTCGTTTTGGATACGTCCACTCGAACTGTTTAAAAAGTTTCGCAGAAACAATCTCACATTCAATTTCTTCCCGAAACTCTCTACGAAGCGCGTCTTCAGGCGCTTCACCTTCTTCGACTTTTCCCCCCGGAAATTCCCAAAGACCGGGCGAGTCATCCGCGGCCTGCCGCCGACCCATTAAAATTTTTCCATCTTTTAAAAAAATACCGGCGGCGACTTTCATCGCCCAAATCTAATCACGCCAAAGCTAGTTGAAAATACATATCATCTCCTGCTCCAATTTTTATTTTGAAATGAAATTCGGATTTCGTTCTAAGGCCCGGGCAGTAGATGAATTGAGGACGGGTGCGAGGCTTCCTCTAAATTTAGCTCTGAGCTGGTCTCGAAAAGGGTGAGAAAGGTAAATCGTCAGCCAGTTCAGGAGTATCGCATGGATTGCGACTTAGATTATCAAGCACCAATGGACGATCTAAATTTAGACGAAGCCTCGCACCCGCCCGGAAATTCATCTACTGCCCGGGCCTCGGCTGCTTGTATTCAGGATTTAATATTTCTCATCGACTGAGAAAACGAAATGCTCTTCTTGAGTGGAAGTGCGGATAGAAGAATGCCATCCCGGACCGTCCAGGAGTCGAAGAGGCTTTGAGAAATCATAGAAAACATCGGTGGAGTAATTCGTAAAAACATCCTGCCATTTAGCGGCTTCAGCGCTATCTTTCCACACTGCAATTTGAACGACGCCCGAGCCTTTGAGATCTCGTTTAGATGTTCTTGTTGGAGTAGATGCTTTCAAATAGGCCTCCTAAATTTTGTTGGCTAACTTTGCCGAATTGCTCCCCAGCAACTCTAGCTCTTCATATTCTATGTTACACGACTAACATAATGTCTCGTAGCAGAAAGACAAGTCAGGAAAATAATTTTTTCCTGACTAGAGAGAATAGGCTTCTAGGACCTTCTTGACCCCTTGACAAACATCTCGAATATCTTGAGCCTTCATTCCAGGAAAAATCGGAAGCGAAATTTCTCGCTCATATTCTACTTCCGCGCGTGGGCAGAGGCCGCGAGTAAATCCGAGGTTCATATAGTAAGGATGCCAATAGACAGGAATATAGTGAACATTCGCGCCTATATTCTCGGCCTGTAAAGCCGTTAAAAATCGATCGCGATCGCAATTGAGTTTTTCTAGATTGAGACGAAGCGGATAGAGATGCCAAGCTGACCGACAGTTTTTCGTTTCAACCGGAATACTGACACTCTCAAACGATGAGAAAAACTCGTTATATTGTTCGGCAATTTCGGTTCGCTGAGCGACGAAAGTTTTCAGTCGTTTCAGCTGCGAAAGCCCGAGAGCGCACTGAATATCTGTAATATTATAATTAAATCCTAAAAATTCTTGACGATAAAACCCAGGCGTATTCGTTTTGCAAATTCCGTGACTTCGAAACACTCGCAAAAAATCGGCTTCTTCTCGATCACGAAGAACAACCATTCCGCCTTCACCTGTTGTAATCGATTTGACAGGGTGAAAACTATAGACAGTAATATCCGAAAATGAACCGGCAGGTTTTCCTTTGTAAGTGGCACCCAAACTATGAGCAGCATCTGAAATCAAACGAAAGGAATGTTTTTTCTGAAGAGTTTTAAAAAGATCGTAGTCACAAGGATTTCCTGCAAAGTCGACTGGAACAACAGCCTTCACTTGATCCAAGTTTTTTAAAGTCCTCGGATCAAGATTCATCGTTTCAGATTCTATATCTTGAAATTCGACTTCGCCTTGGCAATAAAGAACAGAATTTCCAGTGGCAGCAAATGTAATCGGTGACGTAACGACTTTTACGCCGGGTCTTACTCCGATCATTGCCATGACTGCGTGAAGTGCTGCCGTCGCTGAAGAAAAAGCAACTGCATACGGCATCTCCGCAAGATTTGCGACGGCGATCTCAAAAGCTTCGGTGGCAGGACCTCGAGTCAAAAAATCTGATTTCAAAACATGCGTGACACTCGCGATATCAGAATCGTCGATAGTTTGTCGGCTATATTGAAGCCACGACTTTCGTAGAGGAACTCCCCCCTCGATCGCGAGTTTTGCTCCCGATGTTTGGATATTGGTCTTAGAATCTATCTTCTTTTTTGAGCCCGACAATGTTTTCATTCTTACTTTAATAATATCTTTTATCACGCTTGTTTTATAGTATGGCTAACTTTAGGAAACAAAAATGAATCACGATCTTTTGACGCGCCTCCCCTATCTGATTGCGGCCTTCCTTCCGGCACTTACTTTTCATGAGTGGGCGCATGCCGTTGTTGCTTACCGATTTGGCGATACTACCGCTCTGCGTCAAGGACGTCTTACGCTCAATCCCTTTGCGCATCTTGATCCCATGGGAACGATCGCCATTATGTTAGTTGGCTTCGGTTGGGCGCGTCCGGTGCCGATCGATGCGAGAAATTTTAGACATCCTTGGGCAGAATTTTGGGTGGCAGCGGCCGGCCCTCTCATGAACTTCACACTCGCCATTGTTTTTGCGATTCTCTTTCGCGCAGGCGCTTCGTCTTGGCTCGGCCCAAACAAAGTAGAAGTCGTCTCCACAATTCTTTTTATTTCTATTCAACTGAATCTCGCGCTTGCCTTCTTCAATTTGATCCCCATCGGACCTCTGGACGGAAATCATCTTTTGGCGAAGCTTCTTCCTCATGGAGCTTCGCTTAAGTTCTCTCAGTGGAATGCTCAGTACGGATCACTCGTACTCTTTGGCGCTATTTTAATTGAGATGGTTTTACATATTGGAATTCTCACGATTCTCGTCGGAGTTCCTGTTCAGTTCGTCGAGAGACTTCTTCTCAGTTAGAAAATCGTTGGCACGCATTCACGTTTCTTGTCACCATGGCTTAAGGGGTAATTCATGGGGAGCAGGTTCTTAATTTGGGGTTTTTCTTTTTTATTTCTAACAGGAAATATTCAGGCGTCGTTTTTGGTAAAGCAATATCGCCGAGGCGAAGAAATTAAAATCATCTCTGTTTCGGAATACTCACAATCAACCGACGGCTACACACTCCTTAAATCCATACCCTATATTTTATCTGAAGGGCCTGAGTCGTCGCAGTTCGTTTACGAAGAAATCATCTTTGAGAATCAAGATGCATTGCCTGACGATTATCGCGAATTTTATGAAGCCAACCACCTTCGAGTTCCTGAAGCTCCTGAGGGCGCTGAACTCAAAACAATTATTCAGCAAGGCCCACCTAAAAATAGGATTAATCTCACAATTGTAGGCGACGGATATACAAATGATGAAAAGGATAAATTTTTTCAAGATGCAGGAAGAATTTCGCAGGATCTTTTTAAAGCGCAGGCCTTTTCGAGCTACCTTCCGTTATTTAATATTTTTGCCGTTTTTGTTCCCTCAAATGATTCAGGAATTTCGGATTTAGAAAAAAAAGATACAGCCTTCGGCCTCTATCGATCTCCCCCAGGATCTAAGCGAGCGATCATGCCTGGAAATACTGCAGCAATTGAAAGAGCGCTCTCCGTCGCTCCGGCAACCGATTTTCCGATTGTGATTGCGAATGATGATTTTTACGGTGGACTCGGCGGACGCTATGCTATTTCCACACGTTCCGTTCTCAGTGGATCAGTCGTTCTTAGACATGAGCTCGGACATAACTTCGGCGATGTGGGTGAGGAGTACGACGGCGGCTATGTGTACCGAGGTGCGAATTTCTCCTCTCGCAAAAATTTCAGATGGGCCAACTGGGCAGACGGAGATGTTCAAGTTTACGATTCAAAATTTATTTCGGGAGAATACGTTTGGCAAAATCTTCATAATCATCCTTTTAAAACTCGGATTGAAGTTCCAGCTCCGTCCGAAGCGGGTCCCTATCAACTTTTTATTCGACTGAGTGGCGTGGGGTGGACTTCTCCTGGCGACGTGAATGCATTCATCGACGGAAATCCGATCACTTTTGAAGGACTCTACACGCCCGACAGAAGTTTTTTTGATGTTAAACCCCTTCTTAGTCTTTCTCCCGGAAGCCACAACTTAGAAGTAAAAGAAATGACTGAAGATGAAAATAAAGTTCTCGCCTTCGCTCAAGTCACCGCGAATCGTCCTGACTACGACTATACGCCCAACAAAATTGCGGCCTTCGCGACATTTGATGATAGCGGAAATTTTGTGGGATATCGCCCGACAGATGATTCTTGTCTAATGCGAAATATGAGATCTCCGTTTTTTTGTGCTATCGATAAAGAAAATATGTGGATTCGATTTCTAAATCGAGTGGATCTCATCGACTCCGTAGAAATCGAAGCAGGAAGAAAGGTACAGTTGAAAGCTGCTCCTCTTAAAGATCTTAGCGTTCATTGGTTTAAACTCGAAAACGGTGAAGAAACAGAACTTGAAGAGCTGCGAGATAAAAGAGAATGGAATGGTGAGCAAGCGACTGGAAAATTTCGAGTTCGCGTGGAATTTAAAACACCAGAGGTTCGGACCTATACAAAAAGATTTACTTCTCTTCGCGAATTCCAGCTTTAAGAGAATTTTGAAAATGAGTAAGTTTTTTTTCAAACTCCGCAGCGCGCTCTCGAGTGCTCGGGGTATTCTTTGCGGTGGCTTGTAACGAGATCTTCGCTCGATCTAAACTTGCGATCGCTTTTGGGATTTCTCCAACCCAGGCCTGAATATAAGCATTCAAATAAAACTCTCCCCACGAAGTCGGCTCATTACGTATACTCGGAGCCAAGACTTGGAGAAGATCAACGACGATACTGTGATCCTTCTCCCATGCGATATTCCAATAGTGTTTATATTTCTTCAAAAGATCCGCTGGTAAATAAATACTGCTCGAAGTCAGAGCTCCCATTAATTCTAAGGCCTCAGAGATTTTGCGATTTTCAATCAATGAAAGTACTCCCATCGAAGCAATTTCATAAATATCGTGCAGATCTCCATTTTGATCGATACTAACAACGTTGGATTCTGATAAAAACGGTAAAAGTTTTTTACTCAGTCCGCTCATTTTTGAAATTGCCTGAAGCTCGTACTCTGCTTCGTTAAATTGGAAATGGCGCCGATGAAGTCTGAGTAGCTCATTGATAAACTCCTCAGTCGATTCAGTTCCAAATTTCTTTGACTCAACAACTTTGATTCTGCCGAGCAAATGTTCTCGATCGTTTTCCGAATCTTGAACGTCATTCAAATGCTCAAGAGCAGCTTCATATTCGATGATTGCTTTTTTAAACTGATCGCTCACTTCGGGATGAAGGCCAAAATCTTGGGCCCAGGCTGAATCAGAATCGATATACAGATGATAGAGATCACCGAGCGCCTCGTGGGCTGCAGCAAATTCCATGGAGCTAGAGGAACGGTTAAGTAATTCCGCTTCAAAAAAAGGGGTTTTTCTCCGCATAGGACCGAGCTCGTCAAGAGTATAAATGGCTTGCGCCAAACCACCGAACGACGAGTCTACGTCCGGCTTAATCTTGTCGGGGATTTGCAGTTTTGAAATTAACCTTTGTGTCGTTGGATCAAAGATAAGATCGGCCAAAGTAACAGCGGCTTCTTCAAAACGATTAGCATTTTTTAATGTGTGAGCTTTTGAAACGACCGAATTGATTTTAATCAGGTGGCTTAACATATGAGCGCAAAGGATATCGGAAGCTACATCCGGCTGCAGATCAGAAGCTTTTAAAGGCTGTAGAAAAATAACGACCAGAGCGCCTAAAAACCAAATCCTTGCCATACTGGGATATATGCAATTTATATGCCAAAAAATCCAGACCCACGCCGCTCTAAAATGCAAAAAGACGGTAAGAACCGCCTTTTTGTCTTAAAAATTTAATTTTGGAGATTAATAATTACCGTTTCGGTCTCCGCCACGGTCACGGCCTCCGCCGCCCCCACCGCCACCTCGATTGCCACCGCCTCCGTAGCCGCCACCACCTCGGTTGCCGCCGCCATAACCACCGCCGCCTCCGCCGCGATTTCCACCAAATCCGCCACGGCCTCCACCGCCGCCGCCGCCACCTTCACGGGGTTGTTGAGGATGAGCTTCACTCACCACAATTTTTCTTCCAGAAATTTCAGAGTTATTGAGAGCAGCAAGAGCTTTTCCCGCAGACTCATCAGAATCAAATTCGACAAATCCAAAACCTTTTGAACGGCCCGAGACCTTATCCATAATGATTCTCGCGGAAACTACATTTCCGTGCGTAGAAAACATTTTATTTAATTCATCATCGTTAATCGAAAAGGGAAGACTTCCCACATATAATTTAGCACCCATTCAAAAGGACTCCTTTTATCTAGTTTGATTTTACGAAAGCGCCTGAAGGTTTTGAATCCCTCATTCGTAACTTTGCTTGAAACCTTTTTCGGGTGGGAAGCGAAGACTGGATGCGAGATCTACGTCCACAAGTACGATCGACCTGAAGTGAGTTTAACACAAATCTGTTCTTTCCAAAACTAGACAAAAAAGCCGTGGAAATTAGAACTTCCTCCAAACTGCGACACACATTTCCTCGTATCGCGACAAGCCTTCCTCAATTTTTTATTTCTTCGCAAGTTCTAGCCCCAGGACCTCCCTTTTAGGTTTGGCACAAATCTTGCTCTCTATTGTATTGAAGGAAATGTGGGTCCTTCGGGAGGATACTAGGGTTCAAAAAATGAAAATTTTTTAGATAGAATTTGCTTGAGGATGGTTACGGCAAAAGCAGACCTTCACCCCCCAAGGGAACAGGACTGCCATCGACTTAATCATTTCGCCGAGTGCTTACATACATACGCCAAGCCTTGCCACACACCACGAACACCACACGGCACGAGGTGGAATAAGAGAGTCAAAAAAGGCCAGGGGTCCTCCTCCCCCTGGCCTTCCTTTTTTGTGGCGAGATTTCCCGCCAGACTTCGTTGGACTCCGGTCCTCGGGGTTCGGGGCCCCCTGTGGGCCACCTCACCCGCTGCGGTCCTCGTCCGCCTCGCTGACGGAAAATCTTGCCACAAAAATATACTCCGCACGGATCGGGCTCTTTTCCCTTCGGGAAACTCGCCCTTGCTCTGCGCTTTGCTGGAGGCTTTGCGCGGGGTCAGAGCAATTCATTTCGGGCAGTCGGGAACATGGGGTCAGAGTAATTTTTGTGGAAACCATAGATCCGGGGAAGATCCGGGGTCAGAGTAATTTTGGCGGGATGGTGTTCTTTGCCGCTTAACGGGCGCTTTATCGCTGGGTCTTGATTCGGGAAATGAT
>JAQBPA010000153.1 GCA_028287765.1 Bacteriovoracaceae bacterium | reverse complement strand
GGTTTTTGCAATCTTGAGACGACTATTTTCTTTTTATTCATTTTTTTAACGGGGGCAGGCATTTCGTATCCGAATGCAGCGGCAATTGCGATTACTCCGTTTTCAAAAAATGCTGGCAGAGCATCAGCACTGCTTGGATTGCTTCAGATGGGAATCGGTGCTTTGATGTCGGCGGGAGTGGGTGTGTTTGCCTTTTCAGGAATTTTGCCGACTGTGATTATCCTCTCGGCGACTTCTTTCGTGGGGTTAGCTTTTCTCATTTACGGAAAGAAGAAGAAAATTATTTTGCTCTGACCGATTTCTCGAATTGACAATCTATCTTGAGGACGTTTGTAATCCGTTCTGGTTTTAGGGTTTTTTGCTTATTTTTTTCTTGAGGGGGATTCATGAAATCATTGAATATCTGTCTATTCGGCTTTATTGCTCTTTGTTTTTCTTTTTCAGCATTTGCGACGCCAGAAATTCACCGTTTTGATATCAACGGTTACGATTTTTATATTGTGGATGTGAAAGCCGGGAACGAGATGGCTCTCGAAGGTTTTGTTAAAACAGGATTTCTTCAGGATATTAAACCAGGGCTTTCGCATCTTCTTGAGCATTTGATGCATAATGGTTCCAAAAAATATCCAGGCCGAGACACTCTCCGAAAAAAAATGGAGGAGCTTGGCACTACTCGAAATGCACATACGTCTGACGCCTTCACACGTTACTTCGTTCATTTCCAACCGGAGAATTTGGAGTCTGTGCTTTCTTATTACGGGGCTACCTTTCATTCTCCTACATTCGAAGATTTTTTGAATGAGCGCGGCACAGTCATTCAAGAAGTGGTGAATGAGTATCTCCCTCGGGACGCTTGGGTCGGCACTTCGCTTCCGACGAATGAGCTTCTAAAGAAAGATCATTTTCTAAATAAGTTTCGTGCGGGGACCGAATCCGATTTAAAAAATATGTCTGAAACTGACGCGAGAGAACTTTTTGAATCGAACTATCTCCCGGGACAAATGACATGGATTCTCACGGGAAATTTCCAAAAGTCAGATGCGCCGAAGATTAACAATGTCGCCAAGATGCTTCGAGAAAATTTTCTTCCTGCTGAAAAACAGCTGAAAGTAAATTCTATTCCGCGTGTTGAGACGACCAAGCTTCCTGATTATGAATTTCCCGATATGCATTCTCCAGTTTATGTCGAAGGCCTTGCCAAGGGAGATAGGAGCCTTTTTTCTCTTCGCCTCTGGATGCCTGCCAGTGTGGAGCAAAGCGATTATGGATCTTTTGAAATTTTAACAATGCTTCTCAGTCTTGATATTGACGGAAGTCTTCAGGCAGCACTCAAGAAAAAAGGTTGGGTGATAAGTTTTGATGGAGGCGCAGACTCTGCACAAAATAAAGTACAAATGGATTTTCAAGGGGAACTCACAGATCTGGGTCTTCAGAATCGAGCGCAGATTATGGAATCCATTTATGGATATCTCAAAAATCTCGAAGCGAATCCGCTCCCTCAAGATTTAATCGATATGTTAAAGGCAAGAGACAACTCTGATCAAATGATCGTCAACAGATCCGCAGAGGACTTTACACGTAATCTGAGTTCTGGATTAATTCGAGGAATTCCTATTGAGTTTCTCGTCAGCTCAGAAGAATTTTATGCAAAAGTAACTCCGGCGAGTGTCCAGCAAAGAGCTCACGAAATTTTACAGCATTCTCAAATACTAGCTTCGACGATGATTCCAGCCAAAAAAATTCCTCTTGTGGAGGACGGACTTCCATTTAATCTCACGTCTCAAAATTTGGGAGTAAAATTTCGCATTCCTCCCGCAGCTCTCGCTTTAGATGCTATAAAAAAAGGAAGCTCGGGAGAATCGAAAGTACTTTCTGCTGAAGACAATCACTGGACCATTAAGAAAGTTCCTTTAACTGCTCGTTCTGAACCACTGAAGGGAAATCCAAACGAATGGGTGGATTTTGTTTCAGAACGCCCCGATCACACCGAACGAAGTATTCTTCGGATGAAGCATTCGGAGCCAACAGGTGCGCTCGATATTTCGATAAAATTTGCGTCTGCAGCACTCGAATCTGAAGCTTACGGAAGACTTTTTTTTAAGGCTTTTGTTGAGCATTTTAAGTCAGAATTTACCTATTTGTCTTCGATGGGGGTTCTCTCAGACTATGGCTTTGGAGATGGCGAGCTTAGTCTTTCTTTTAAAGACAATGCTGAGAGCACTCTGCAAGCGGCAGAATTTTTATTCCGCGCATATCGAAATTTTGTTCCCGGAATGGAGGATATTAAACGGGCCGTTTTGATTATGAAGAATGAATTAGATGCGAAACGGCAGGGATTCAATGCGTTTCAACCTTTTTATGAAGTTTATCCGATATTTGAGCGAAATCATTTTCATTCCAAGGAAATTTTAAGCACCTTTGAAAATAAAACGATTGAAACACTTCAGGCAAATTTAATTCATAACCACGAAAAGCAAACGGTAGGATCAGACTTTCAAATTACGATGGTAGGAGATTACAACGAAGCATCTCTTGAACGCCTTAAATCAGCTATTCGTTCCTCGTTCCCGAGTGTTCTCCCGCTTGGACAAATAAAAGGCCTGCGAAGTAACGAGAAGAATTTACAGTTTTGGGCGCAAATGGGTCCCTCTAAAACATCAGAAGATTATGGCGGAGTTCGGGCCTATAACGGAGCAGATATTTTAACGAAGGACCA
Organism: Bacteriovoracaceae bacterium; assembly: GCA_028287765.1. Lineage (GTDB taxonomy): Bacteria > Bdellovibrionota > UBA2394 > UBA2394 > UBA2394 > JAQBPA01. The sequence goes on along the minus strand of JAQBPA010000153.1, from coordinate 12,781 downwards.
TGCCATTCTTTCGGTTCTCTCTAATCTTTTGGGGGATCACGTATCCAATTTGAATCGCCAGATGCAAGGATTGGGTTATGCTCATTCAGCAACTTTGCCCTCTGATGGGAGAGCACCCTTCATATTTTATGGTGGCGTCACGGGTGATAAGCCAGAAAAAGAAAACTCTCGTGATGGCATAACTCAATTTAATCTCATGACAACAGGTTGGGATCGACTCATTGCCGAAACGGCAGGAGTTTACGATGAAAAAGTGAAGCCATTTATTACGGATGCGGAGATTTTAAAATCTCAGAAAGGTCTTCTCACGACACGAAAAAAGGAACTTGTTGAAAACTCTGAAATTGCTTCAAGACTTCACTTTTATTTGAAGGAAGTCGGTGCGAAGGACGCACTTACAGCTTTTGAAAAAGAGACAGCGATGATCGGATCGCTCACCGTAGAAGATTTAAGAGAGGGAGCTAAGCGTCTTTTGTTAAACGCACCGTCGCTTGATATTATTACCTCGACAGAAAAGCCTAACTTTTGCCGTTATGCTATTTCATCCTTAGAGCATATGAGAACACTCTTAAAGTAAGAATTGTTTTAAGCCCTCATTATGTCTCACTACTTAAGTGAGAGGTAAAAAACTAAATTCTGCCCTTCAATGAGTACAATCTTTGCTCAAATTGAAAGGAATGGATTATGTCGGAATTATCTTTAGAGGATCATAAGGTGGCGATTTTAGTAGCTAATGGATTTGAAGAAGTTGAACTTTTTGAACCCAGACAAGCTCTTAAGAATGCTGGAGCTGAAGTGCAGGTCGTTTCACCTGAACCTGAGGATGTAAAAGGATGGAAATCGAAGAATTGGGGTCGTTCAATTAAAGTGGATGTTCAGGTCGACACTGCGAATCCAGAAAAATTTGATGCGCTTCTTTTGCCGGGTGGAGTGATGAATCCCGATAAGCTTCGAATGAATAAATCCGCTGTCCAATTTGTAAAAGCTTTTGTGGATGCCGGAAAGCCCATCGCCGCCATCTGTCACGCCCCTTGGACACTCATTGAAGCGGGTGCGGTTCGTGGACGAAGACTCACTTCTTACCCGTCGCTCAAAACCGATCTTATAAACGCGGGGGCTGAATGGGTCGACGAAGAAGTGGTCACAGATCGCGGACTCGTCACGAGTAGAAGCCCTAAAGATATTCCTGCATTTAATAAAAAAATGATTGAAGAATTTGTGGAGGGCGGACATAAGGTTGCGGCCTGAAATTTAATTTCTGGACGAAAAATCGCTGTCTTGCTTCTTCTGCTTACTTTTCCTATCATTGAAAATTCGTGATTACCCAAGAAAGTTTCATAGTAGTTTTTATGACCTTATTGCTAAATTTAACTCTATCCATTTTTATTTTTTTATTTTTACAATCGCCGCTTTCCGCTGAGTCATTGACGTCAAATTCAAAGTTTGAGTTTACCCCGGCGGTCGCTTTTTATAATGGCGATGCTCTTCGAGCGATGACGCTTGGAAGTGGTTCTCTCACTTACCATTTAAATAAATCTTTTTGGTTTGGCGGTGATTTTATGTCCGGCGCAGTCGCTGTCGATTCCGATAACGGCGTTGGCCTCAAATCGAGCGATCTTTTTTCTGCAGCAGACGGTGCGTTTTATTGGAATCTGCCAGCGCTGTTGGGCGGAGATCTTCCAGCCGATCTTTATACTTCCATTGGATTGGGTGCGCTATGGACCGGACATCACAAAGAAATGTATGGCTTCATTGGCGGAGGATTAACGATTCACACGCCTCTTCATTGGCTGATGGCTCGCTTTGATTTGAAAAATCTTTTTTTTATGCTGCCGAACTCCAAAGGCGGGGATTTTAATTCGGATATGGTTTTGAGCATGGGACCGAGTTTGTTCTTTTAAATTATTGGGTGCATTCCGAAATATATCCGCTGGCATGACCAGCCTGAGCGCCAAGACTATTGGCGCAACCACAATCTTTCGCCGTAGTTGCTGGGTCACTTGAGGCCGTAATTTTTATCGTGCAGTCTAGTGCACTTCCATCAGGTGTTATATCGCTACATTTACAACTCCATTCGGCTAAACCCTGCGAACTTGGTCGTGAGCGCGTGAGTGACGATGAGGGAAATGAACATTCGTACATTTGATAAACATAACTAGAGTTCTTCCATTTAAAAGCCGTCGTTCCACCCGTCGGTTGCCAACCTGTCGTTGGACAGTGACATGAAGGTTGTGTGACTTGAGTCCAATCTTTGGGATCACTTCCAACCACTTTGATATCTTGGTAATGGGAAGTTCGAGTGCAAGGCGGAAGATCGACTTTCAATTTTTTGAGAATCGGAGCCTTAGTTATCGGCGGCTCACATTTATTTTGTTTCGTTCCCATCGAATTCAAATCCTGAATGAATTGCACTGCAGGAACAGAGTCCTTTTGTGCGAATACGTACGAAGGAAGCAAAATTGAAAGCGATAAACTAAAGATCCCCGTTTTTGACATAAACTCCCTGTAAGGTAATTATAGCTCAAATTTAAGATCGTGCGCGGGCAGTCGATTTACACGAAGAATTTCCAACTACCCATTCTTAAAATATTCTATAGTGTGCTTAGAAAATGAACTGGCGACTTCTCATTCTTATTATCTTTTTGGTGACGTTTTATTTTTTGTTTTTCAGACCGAAAACAGAGAAAGAAGTTGCTCGAGACCTTCCACTTGCTAAGTCAGAGGTCGTAGAAACTAAGCTGCCCTCAAAAGAAATTTCTTCTCCACAAAAATTAAATCCACCGCCACAAGAAAAATCACAAATTCTCCCGAAAGAGTCGGAGTCTGTTTATTTTGAAAAAGATGGGAAATGGGCGGTCTTTTTTGAAGATATTATCTTGGGAGAAATAAAAGATTCAGACGAAAAAAAGAACGGCTTTGCGGAAGCTCCCAAAGTTCAACTTTGGAATAATCCCATTCCGTATGCGATTGATAAAGATGTTCCATCGCCGGAGCGAATTGAGCGAGCGATCCAGTATTTTAATCAACATACACCAATAAAATTTGTTTCTTTTTCAGGAGAAAGCGACGCCATTTTTTTTCGTGCAAGCAGACAAATATTGCCGATCTCTTCTCGGGCAAAGAGGAGGAATTCAGCCGGTGTTTTTATCTTCTCATTGTGGGACGAGCGAAATTCTCCATGAACTCATGCATGCCCTTGGATTTGTGCATGAACAGTCTCGAGCAGATCGAGACAATTATCTTGAAATCAATTGGGAAAATATTGAGCCAGCGCAGATTCGACAATTTCAAAAAGTTCCTGATTCGATGATGGAAGCTATGAACGGCTCTGAGTTCGATTTCAATTCGATTATGCTTTACCGGCCTAATATTTTTGCGAAAAATCCTGCGCTTCCTACGATGAGTTCAAAAACCGTTACTCCGATAAAACCTATTGAAGATAGTTTGAGCCGCTCCGACATCGAGAGATTAGAGCATCTTTATGGCCATCAAACGCCGTAAATCAAAATGACTTTAAAACGATTTTAGCAATTTCTTTTCCCGACTGAATTGCTCCGTCTACTGTTCCAGCCCTGTCCTCAGCGAAAGCTTCTCCTGCAAAATAAAGTTTGTGAGAAATTCCTTTTTTATTTAGCAGTCTCAATTTTTTATCTCCGTTTGGTTTGAAATACGCATAAGCGCCTTTAATAAAGGGATCTCCATCCCAATGATGAAATGAAATTTGCTGAATGTAATATTTCCATTCTTTAAATGGTATTTCAAAAACCTTCGCGGTCTCTCGACTCACATATTGGACAATCTTTGCTTTAGAATAATTTTTCATTTTTTTAGCCTCGAGATGCCCAACCCAAGCGATAAGATCTAATTGCTTTTCCGTATTTCGCAGCCAAAAGACGCAAATAGGTGAGTTGAAGACATGAATAAAAGCAAAAGATTCATTCTTTGGAAGCTGCTCTTTCATCCACTTTTTCCACTTGGATTTGCGCAGCTTAAAAATGATTTTTATAATTTGGCCCATCTCCACCGATGAAAGTGCGTTCCTTAACTGCAGTATTTGGGGAACGAATTTAACTTGCTTCGATTTGAGAACTCCCACCGGCAGGGTGTTGATGACTTTTTTTGAAAAGAAAGACTGATCATTGGCTTTCACTTCAACGAAATTTTTATTCCAGAGAATTTTTTTAACCGGGGTATTGAGCCGAATCATTCCTTTTCTAATGATTCTAGAAAAGATTTTTTTTAAAATATTTTCATATCCTGTTGAGGGCCAATAGGCTTTTTTTGACGCTTCCGACTTAAGAGTATCGTAAACATTTCTCGCTGAAACCTTTTGAGGGTCGGCCGCTATAAAACCTTCGATATATGAAGAGATGATTTTCTTTTCAAAATCAGACGCCTGTTCCATGCGGCTAAAGTAAGGCATAAAGGAATAATCGGTTTGTTTTTTTGGCGGGTGCTTAAGAATTCGATCGAGAGGGTCCCAATAGCGGGAATTTTTAATCCATACAACGAAGTCTGGTTCTTTGAAGGCTACCACATGGACATCTGGAACTCTCTCAAATCTGATTTTTAATTGTTTATAAAGCTTTGGTGGAGAGCCGTGAATGAACTCAGGGCCTAATTCGATTCCGTTCGGACAAGTAGCGACTCTTCCGCCTATGCGAGAATGAGCTTCAAGAATGAGGAGTGATTTATTTTTTTTGGCGAGCTCCTTAGCTGCAGAAAGGCCCGTTGCTCCAGCTCCTAAGATAATCACATCAAAAATGGGAGCATCTGGATTCATAAAAGCAAAACTTTTCCACTCCCATGAGAGTGCGTAAACTCACTTTAGTATGAGCAACAATGCTTCGTTATAGAGTTAAGATTCTGGCGAAATGACGAAAGCTATAAAAGATTTTATTCATGTCAAAGAGAAGATCGGTGCGGAACCCTATCTTCCAAAAATTCTAGATCTTCCTCATTTAAAAGGGGCGGTGCAGTTTTGTCGTGGATGTGATCTTTATCGTCATGCGACTCAAGCCGTATTCGGTGACGGATCTCCCCATGCCAAATGGATTTTTTTAGGGGAGCAGCCAGGTCTTGTAGAAGATCGGTTGGGATTACCCTTCGTTGGGCCCGCAGGAAATATATTAGATGAAGCATTGAAGTCCGCAGGTATTGAAAGAAATGAAATTTACGTCACAAACGCGGTCAAGCATTTCAAATTTGAACGGCAAGGAAAGCGGCGCCTCCATAAGCGACCGTCGGGAGTAGAAATTAAAGCTTGTCAGCCGTGGTTGAATGCAGAAATCGACGTTATTCAGCCAAAAGGAATTGTCTGTCTTGGTTCAACTGCTGCTCAGTCGATTTTTGGCACTCCATTTAAGATTTTAAAAAATAGACAAAAACTTTTAGAACATCCTTCACGAAAGGGCCTTCTCATTTTTATTACCATCCATCCGGCTTCGATCTTGAGAAAGCAGAACGAAGACGAGCGCCGTGAAGAGATGCAAGATTTTATTGAGGATCTAAAAGCGCTGAAGAAAAATTTTAATTAAAGGTTTATTGACCGACGCCGGACAAATCGATTTCTTTTCCGTCTTTCGTCGCGACAAGTTTTTCGAGATCGTAGCTATTTGTAGAACTGGTATTGGGTTGATCGGGAGAACTATAGACCACAATAATCTTTTGAATCTTATCGGCACCGATTTTATTTACGGTAAGCGCTAAATGCTCCATAATTTTTCCTTTGGCAATTTCTTCCTTTGAAAAAGACACTGCCTTAAATTCTGTGGTACCGTCGTTTAAAAAATCTTTGTAGTGGCTGATGAGTAATTCTTTTTGATTTCCGAAAACCAGATTTCCGCTCGAATCGACAAAGTACTGAAGTTTGGACGACTCTGCTTTCATGGCGAGATTAATTCGATCAATCTCGGGCTTCAGTTTTGCTTCTAATTTGTCCTCAGAGAGATTTTTGTTTTCTGGCAATTCGGCCGTTTTTTCGATGCCACTCATTAACTCTCTTCGTTTTTTTTCAAATGCGTCTAATTTTGCGACGTAAGATTGATAGTTTTTTGCTGCCATGTATTTATCCGAGAGTTCGAGAAGGCGGTCATTGATTGTGGGTAAATTGGATTCCGCTTTAATATATAAATAATGCTTTCCATCCATTGAGATAATGGCGTGAGTCGAGCTTTCTGTCGGAAGCGAGAATAAGGGAACACTCTCAGCCGTCATAAGATCTTCTGGTAAAATTTTTGTGGTATTCTTTTCAAATTGCTTTAGGGGCTGAGCCTGAACCTTTTTCTCCGGCATTTTGCTATAGGTGACAGGAGCGCTCTTAGAGGAATTTGCCGGATCGGCTAAAGTGCCGATCACCCAGAGCGAAGGAGCCGTTACAGCCATCACGTAGAACGAAATCTTAAAAATATTCATGTTTTTCATAGAAGCTCCTTGTTTAATCACTTTTTGAAATGCACCGAGTAGAAGAAATGCAAATTTCGTGCCAGGCCGGGAGAGCGCTAAGTCCGTGAAATGCCTATGTCTGTAAAAGAGACCTCGCAAACCGCTGCGAAGGAGTCCGTAATTTTTGCGTCCCTTTCATGCGAAATCAGATAAATAAATGGAAAATGTCTGAACTCTGTCGATTATGCGCAAGCTCTCAAACCGAATTTTTTGCATGGAGCTCTGATCATCGATCATTTTTAAATTGCGGGGTTTGTGAGCTAAAATTCGTTGAGCAAAGGTTTCTTCCGACTGCAATAAAAGAGAAGGCGCGTTATGAACTTCATCAAAATTCAAAAAATGACCTAGGATATCAGGAATTTTTAAAGCCGCTTATTAGCGCGATTAAAGAGAGATCCATTTCTGGAGCTTCAGGACTCGACTTTGGCTCAGGCCCCGCTTCCGTCCTTTCACATTTGCTGAGTGAATATTCGATTGAGCTTTTTGATCCCTTTTTTGCAAATGAGAGATCCATACTCGAGAAAGACTATGATTTTATCGTTTGCACGGAAGTGCTTGAACATCTTCATTATCCGTCAGAAGAATTTTTGCGTTTAAAGAAGAGTCTTCGGCCAAGCGGCTCTCTCTATATAATGACGCTTCTTTGGGATGGGAAGATGGCCTTTAAGGACTGGCATTATCAGCGAGACTTCACACATGTGTCTTTTTATTCGGAGCATACGTTTAAGTGGATTAAAGAAAATCTGAATTTCTCACACTTAGAGTTCAAATCGAATCGAGTTATTGTGCTTTCTTAGGCGTTCTACTTCGCAGACGAAACTTAGTACACCGTGACATAAATTATTACCATTTCTGCCGAAGAAGTTTTCGTTTGGACGAGGCCGGAGCGAGGCGCATGTTGTTCAGCGAACGGCTGACCTGAGGTCAGACATGTAATGAGCGACAACGAAGTTCCAAGCGAAAAATCCTTCGGCCCTTCGGGAAGAAGCCATTTGCTTTGACTCCGCGTTGGTCGGACGGCATAGGTTCAGCTAACGGCTGACTTGTTAGTCAGACAACCTTATGCCGCCCTCCCGCCTTGATTCAAAGCAAATGGCTTCTTCAGAAATGGTAATAATTTATGTCACGGTGTACTAGTTAACTCTCCAATGAGTACTCCCCAATTTGAAGTCGTAACCACCACCACCGGAGCGATCTCTATTCGCGATAATCTCTTTAATGAGATCATGCATAATCCCGTCGGCCCTTGGGTTGAAGCGAATATGCTTTATATCGAGCAGTCTTCACTTGAACAAAAAATTCTGGACGAGTCTCTCGATGAACTCGTCATCTTTGATGTGGGTCTTGGAGCTGCCGCAAATACGCTTTCGGCTCTCCACTGCATCCGACGTCATCAAAATAAAATTTCCAAAAAAATACGCATTGTAAGCTTTGAGAAAAATCTTGATCTTCTTAAGTTTGCTCTGCTGAACGCTCATCGATTCGATTATTTTAAGGGCTACGAAAAGGCGATTGAAACCATTCTTGAAAAGGACATCTGGTCCGAGGCAAATCTTATATGGGAGCTTCGACGAGGCGACTTTATCGACTCGATTACTCGAGAGACAGAGCGGCCGCATATTATTTTTTTTGATCCCTATTCTCCAAAAGTAAATCAAGAAATGTGGACGATGAATTGTTTCCAAAAAATATATAATCAATCCCGAGCAAGTGGAACTTCGCTTTATACCTACAGCCAGGCGACGCCCATTCGTGCCGCCCTTTTGGCTTCAGGATTTTATGTCGGCCATGGAAGAAGTACGGGCTTAAAAAATGAGACCACTCAAGCAACCACCCGAATAGAGGATCTCGAATCACCGCTTGCAGAACGCTGGCTTAAAAGATGGAAGAGCTCTGACACACCCCTTCCTTTTGACTGCACACCCATCGACGAAACTGAAATAAGAAATAAAATTCTAACTCATCCTCAGTTTAATCGAGAGAAGTAGAACGAATGAAATTAATGAAAACAATTCTAGATTTGAATCCCTGGATTTTTCTCGTAACCGCAGGAATCTTCGAAATAGGATTTACGAGTTTCATGAAGCTCTCTCAAGGTTTCGAAAAATGGACGTTTAATATTTTTTTTGCGGTCTGCGCTATTTTGAGTTTTGCATTTTTGAATCTCTCGACACGGGGAATTTCTTTAGGGACTGCCTACGCCGTTTGGACCGGGATTGGCGCATTCGGGACAGCTATTATTGGCGTGATTTTATTTCAAGACCCGACGAGTCTTTGGAGAACGGTGTTTCTAACGACCCTCATTGGATCGATTATTGGACTAAAGTTTTTTTCGCCTTCATAGTTTTGTGGGTATGAGTAAGTTGTTCAAGTTTTTAGTAATCAGCGGTTTGTTCCTGTTAAATTTTGCTTCATGTAAATCAAGCGAGGAGAAAAGAGAGATGCCGAACGATTTAAAATCTAAACTGACGCCCGAGCAATTTCATGTCACTCAAGAATGTGGAACCGAAGCGCCGTTCAGAAATGCTTACTATAATAATCACGAGGCCGGAATTTACGTGGATATTGTCTCGGGAGAGCCTTTATTTAGTTCCATCGACAAATATGATTCCGGAAGCGGATGGCCGAGTTTCACGAAAACGCTTGAAAAAGAAAATATTATACTGAAAGACGATCAGAGTTTTGGAACGCAAAGAACCGAAGTGCGCTCAAAAAAGGCGAACTCACATCTTGGTCATCTCTTTAACGACGGACCGGCTCCAACAGGGCAGAGATACTGCATGAACTCCGCTTCGATGAGATTTATTCCGGTGAATAAACTTAAAGAAGAAGGCTACGAGAAGTACCTTTCTTTATTCCAAACGTCTCATGAAAAGAAAAAGTGAAGGAGCTTCTGTGAAAAAAAATGAAGTAGCTACACTTGCAGGAGGTTGTTTTTGGGGAGTTGAGGAACTCATTCGAACGTTACCAGGCGTCTTGAACACTCGTGTTGGTTATACAGGCGGCGAAGTTCCCAATGCGACTTATGAAGTCGTCAAAAAAGGAAATACGGGCCACGCAGAATCCATAGAAGTTGAATTCGATCCGAGTGTTCTTTCTTACGAAAATTTACTGATTTATTTTTTTAAGCTTCACGATCCAACGACACTAAACCGGCAGGGAAACGATCGCGGCACTCAGTATCGCTCGGCGATTTTTTATCATTCTGATGAGCAAAAAAAGACGGCTGAGCGAGTGAAGGCTTCGGTGGATGTGTCCGGAAAATGGCAAGCTCCTCTCGTGACAGAGATTGTGGCTGCGGGTCCTTTTTATACTGCTGAAGAATATCATCAAAAATATTTGATAAAGAACCCAGGCGGTTACACCTGCCACTATTTGAGAGAATAAAATTACAGCGCTGTCTGAAGCGCGTCGACCGCAGCGGGAATATCGTCGAATAATTTTTTAATTTGATCCACGGAGAGACTCAGTTCAAAGAAGGCCTTTTCATTCATATATTCGATTGGCGTCTCTTCGTGTCCGTACCCAAAATGATGGCAGAGAATATTTCCTAAATAGACAACCGTTGTGATGCTTCGTGCGTCTTCAGATTTTGCATATTCATGATGGAATTGAATCACCTGACTGATGAGGCTTGGAAGCTTCCATTTCGTCGCCACAAAAGCTCCGACAGCCGCGTGGTATTCCTGAAAAACGACGGGGGCGAGGACATCATGCAGCTGATCTATTTTAAAGGATTTCGGATCAAAAGGCTTTGAGAGTGTCTTCATCTCTTTTACTTTTTTCTGACGTTCTTCTTCCTCAAGTTGCGCAAGAATTTGAATCAAAACGACTTTACCAATATCGTGAAGAAGCCCAGCAAGAAAAGAATATTCACCATCGATTCCCACTTTTTTTGCAATCATCTGAGAAATCACGGCGCAAGCGACCGAATGCTGCCAGATATTTTCGAGCTCTTTTTCAAAACCGCGAGCTTGAAAAACTTTTCCCTTAACTGAAAGCGAAAAAACTATATCTTTCATCGTCGTAAGACCCATTCGATTCATGGCATCGCGAAGAGAAACGATCGTGCTAATTCCGCGGTAAAAAGGAGAGTTTGAAACTTGAAGAATTTTTGCGGCGATCACTTGATCTTGTTTCACAAGCTTTTCTAAATCGTCGAGGCCTGCTTTTGGATTATTGGCCATTTGAAGAACTTGCGTAGCAACGCCTGGGAGAAGTGGAATATCGAATGTTTGAGCTGAAACAGTTTCTTTTATTCTCCCTCGAATGACTCTAAGTGCTGGGCTTAGTGAATCGTTCTCTTCGACCGTGACCTCACCTCGTCCATAATTAGGATCATTTTTGTCTGTCATTCTATTATTCTGACCGAATCCGAGGGTGATCCTAAGAAGATTCGATCAAATATCTTAAAATTACTTTAGAGTCAGAGCGTCGAAAAAAAATTCAGTGTGATCGATTCCAGAGTGAGAAAAGAAATGCAATGAAAACACCCAGCGATCCCAAGGACAAAATCAAAACGGCACCAGCGGCGCAGTCTTTTGAGATGCCAACGAGAAAATGCGCTTCAGGGTGAAGCTTATCAAGAGCTTTCTCGAGGGATGTATTTGCGAGTTCGGCGGCTAAAACGCTGGCAGTGCTTAACAGAATCAGCGCCCACCAAATGGCGTCAGGTTGTGTTACAAAAAGAATGATGATGGCGACCAATGCCAAAAATAATTGAATTCTAAAATTAGCTTCCGATTTAAAAGCGGCTCTGATGCCATTCCATGCAAAACTTAATCTGTTTAAAAATGTATATTTTTTTTTGCCCAATTTAAAATCTCCACTCCGCCTCGGCCATCATGCCGGAGGTGGTTGGCAAAATTCCAAGATTCATGAGATTCATGGATTTTTTTTCCGTTGAGTACTTCACTTCACGATGTAAAAAATACGGGACACTAAAGCCTATCAAAGAGCCAGCCGCTGCACCTGCGATCACATCGGTTGCGTAGTGACGATCGGAAGCGATACGGAGATAAGCGGTTGTTCCAGCGAGGATGAGTCCGCCCGTCCATAAATAAGGAGCAAGAGAATCATTTCGAATCGTTGCAAGCGTTCCACTCGAGACGACTAAGGCAAATGCCAAATTAGCGTGGCCAGAATAAAAAGAAGTATTTCGGGAGTCAGGGAGACGAAGGCGTTCGGCTGCTGGAAGATCGTGAGCATAAGGGCGCTCTCGACCCACTGCGAATTGAACGCCGCTGCCGATGACACCGGCAATCGAAGTGGCTTCAAAAATAATGAGAGAGTCTGTGACAAATCGATCCCAATGAGCGGGAGCTTCTGACATCCAGAACTCTGCGGAAATAATTCCTAGAGGAAGAAGTCCGAAGGCAGTTAAATGGCTGAGCTTGCTTGCAAGATCTTGATGCGCCCATTTTAAATTTTTTCGAATCGATGAATCAAAACCATTTAAATCGTCGAGACCTTGAGCGTTACGATCACACCAACGGCATTTGCGTGGCGCTAGCTTGTCTTCCAAAAGGCTAAAACTTAAAAATGTTGTAGCGGCCGCAGTTGTAAGTGGAAGACTTAAGTAAGGATTATAAGAAATTCCATTGCCCGCGTTGGCAGTTAAATTTTTGCAAAAAAAGAGCGAAGTACCGAGCAGGATTAGAAATTTTACTTTGGCCGTTTTCATCTGCTCTCTTTTCATTCAATTTAGAGAACTTGCCAATCAATTTATATTTGAAGTAAAGCGCAGCAGCATTTGGGTTATATTCTGTTTGCGCTGTCCATCTATGCTAGAATTGGTTTTGAGGGGAATTTATATGGGCGGCGAAACGATAAACGAAACAATCGTAAAGGAACTTCGCGGCGTCGGAATGACGGAAGACGATCTTCGTTTGATTAATGACAGTCTGAATCGCTATCCAGATTGTCTTCTTGATATTCCCTATATCCGAATAATTCTCGCTGGCGCTCGTTTTAAACGAAAATCTGAAAAAGATATTCGGACATTTCATGGAGAAAAAAATTCCATTATTGAGAATGCTGTGGAGCATAATTTAAACGGGCTGAAGGTGAATTCAGCATTAACTCGCCCAGATAAACTGGTGAATGTTTTGAAGAGTTTAGATTACGTGGATAGTAATCTTGCTACACTTAAGGTGCTTTCGGTGGGACCCAGAAGCGAAAGTGAAATTTTTAGTTTAATCTCCGCCGGATTTTCGCCAGCAAATATTCGTGGCTTGGATTTAATTTCTTATTCACCCTTTGTCGATCTTGGCGATATGCACAATATGCCTTACCAAAACGCAGCCTTTGATATCGTCATTTTGGGTTGGGTCCTTGC
>JAQBPA010000144.1 GCA_028287765.1 Bacteriovoracaceae bacterium | reverse complement strand
CTCTACCGCTCGAAATTCGATTTGTGGGAATTTTTTCAACTCTCGAAACGGTCGGAGCACAAGCTCTAACTCTCGTTTTTTGCGGGATCGTCTGGGTTTGGATGAGCCGGCAAACCACCGCCGCATCGAATTAGGGCTCGTTTCTGCGCCTCTTGGTTAGCGTTTAGTTAAGCTTGTCTTTCTTGTTGAAAAGATTAATTCGCCCTCCTAGTGTCGATTTTTAATTGGTCTTGCTGACATAAATAGATTTATGCCCCAAGGGAGTCGAGCTGATGGATTCTTTGATTGTTTGTTTGGCACTATTCGTAGTCATTGGGATCTATTTTAGATCCAATCCTCTTCACCATACGTCGCGCTTTATGTTGAGACGTTTCGTAAATTGGTTTCCGCTCGGGATGACTTACGCCTTTCTTTATATGGCTCGCTACAACTTGAATGTCACTAAAAACGCCCTCGGCGATTTGATGACCAAAGAAGATTTCGGAATTATTTTTGGAATTGGAACGACCGTCTATGGCCTGTCGTTTCTTTTGAACGGTCCACTTGTCGATAAATGGGGCGGCAAAAAAGGCATCATCATTGCCTCCATTGGATCGTGCCTTGCAAATATCTTAATGGGTGCTGCGACGTTTTTCTTTTTAAAAGGAAAACTCGCAGGCCATATGGTGCTCGTCTTTTCCGTTCTCTATTCTGTGAATATGTATTTCCAGAGTTTTGGTGGCGTCTCCATTATTAAAGTGAAAGCTTATTGGTTTCATGTACGCGAGCGAGGTACTTTTGGTGCGATCTTTGGAACGCTCATTTCGTTCGGACTCTATTTTGCTTTCGATTGGTGTCAGGCGATTGCCGATGCGGCAAAACTTCATTCAGATAAACCGCTCAGTTCTTTTCAGCAATTCATCCACCGAGTTTTTGCGGTCGATACAGGAACGACCGACGCAACTTGGCTTGTTTTTTTAATTCCTGCCGCATTGTTAGTCGTCTGGATTGTTCTCGACCTTTGGCTCATTAAGGATACCCCGGGGGAAGCGAATCATGATGACTTCGATACTGCCGATGCTTCTTCAGGCGAAATGGATAGAACCTTTACATCGATGGAACTTCTTCGCCGTGTGTTTACGTCAAAAGTAATGCTCACCGTTGCCTTCATAGAATTTACGACAGGAATTATTAGAAACGGTGTTCTTCAGTGGTACTTTATTTTTGGAAAAGAAGTTCCTCAAATCGGCGCAGAATATTTTCATCAACATTGGGGACTACTCCTTTGCCTCACAGGAATTATTGGTGGATTTGCATCCGGATTTTTCTCCGATAAAATTTTTCATTCCAGAAGAGGTCCACCCGCAGCCATTTTAAATGCGACCAATTTTGTTTTACTCACAATCATGAGTATCATTTTGATGACGTCGCCGATTGGAGTGGGTCTTTGTGCTGTCTTTATTTCACTAGCGGTCATTGGTGTTCATTCGATCATGTCGGGTACGGCGGCCGCTGATTTTGGCGGTCGAAAAGCAACCGCAACGGCTTCCGGTATTACAGACGGCTTTGTCTATTTAGGAAGTGGTGTTCAGTCTGTTTGTTTAGGATATCTCACCACAAAAAGCTGGGCATTTTGGCCCGTCTTTTTATTGCCATTCGCTGTGATTGGATTTTTTCTTGCGCTTCGTATTTGGAATTATCTTCCCTCGGCAACACTCACGTATTTGAAGGTGATCGAAAAGGTGAACCTTTCAATAGGAGAAGTCCGATCAGCTGTAGGTACAACTGGAACTCTGACCAGACTAGTGGTCGATCAAGAAATTTCTGTAGAATCATCGCGAGAATTTTCAGCGAAAACTGAACCGGATGCCAGTGCTCGATCCGGCAGAAATAAAAAAGCTGTTCATTAAGTTTCTGCTCAGATCTTTTTTAGTCGTTTCAGAAATTCCTTCTCGTCCCATATTTGAATTCCTAGTTTCTGGGCCTTTTCAAGTTTACTTCCTGGCTCGTCGCCCACAATAACGGCGGTCGTTACTTTTGTGACGGAAGATTGAGCAGTTCCACCTAAGCTTCTGATTTTTTCTTCTGCTTCAGACCGTGACAATGAAGAGAGACTTCCGGTGAGGACAAAATTTTGATGAAGCCAAGGCCCCTTCACTTCGACAGCTTTTTCAATTTCTAAAAGATTTTGAAGTTTTTTGATCTCATCGATATTTAATAAACGAAACTCGCTGATCGATCTCGCCACTGTTTCTCCAATATCTTCGATACTTAGCAAATCTTCATCCGAGATTTCTAAAAGTCCGGAGAGGGTCTTCACTTTCTTGGCTAATTTTTGAGCAAGTGTTTCGCCGACATGCGGAATGCCGAGTCCAAAAATAAGTCGAGGGAGAGTTGTTTTTTTTCGAGACTGAATAGAAGCCACCATTTTTTTGGCGAGAACATCTCCCATTCTTTCGAGTGTCATTAATTTTTCTTCTGTAATCGAAAAAAGGTCGGAAGGAGATTTCACCCAGCCTTTTTCGATAAATTGTCTCACCCACTGTGGGCCAATGCCTTCCATATTGAGTGCGTCTTTGAATGCGAAGTGGATGATGCGCTCTTCACTCTGAGCAGGACAGTGATGCGAATTGGGACAGCGGCGTCCGACAAAACCTTCAGTCTTCACAACTTTTGTGCCGCAAGAAGGACACTGCTCTGGCATTTTAAATTCTTTTAAGTTTTTTCCTTTTCGAGCATCCCTTTTTACGCCGATGACTTTTGGAATGACATCTCCCGAGCGAACGACTTCTACAATGTCGCCAATCTTTACGCCGAGCCTCTCAATTTCATCTTCGTTATGAAGACTTGCCGAAGAGACGACGACGCCACTTAGAGACACCGGCTTTAGCACCGCAACAGGCGTGAGTGCTCCTGTTCGCCCCACTTGCACATCGATGTCTTCGAGAAGGGTGGTTGCGATGGGAGAATCAAATTTGTAAGCAATCGCAGATCTAGGATGATTGGAGGTGAATCCGAGTTCTTCTTGATACCTCCATTCATTTACTTTGATCACAAGACCGTCGATTTCGTAGGGAAGTTTTTCTCGTTTTGTCTCAAGATCTTTATAAAACTTTTGAACTTCAGCCATATTTTTGCACAGCTTCTGCTCAGGATTGATCGGAAGTCCGCATTCCAAAAAAAAGGAAAGGAGTTCGTCTTGAGATTTTGCTTTGCAATCGAGAGGAAGCCCAATGCCATAAGTAAAAAGTTTTAAGGGGCGATTGGCAGTAATTTTGGGATCGAGCTGCCGCAAACTTCCCGCCGCTGCATTTCTTGGGTTCGCAAAGGGCGGGAGCTCTTCAGCTTTTCTTTGTTTATTCAATTTTTCAAAGTCTTCCTTATTAATAAAAATTTCGCCGCGCACTTCAAGAGAGAGGTTTTTTTTAAGTGTCGAAGGAATGCCCCGAACAACTCGAAGATTTTCTGTAATATCTTCGCCCACTCTTCCGTCGCCTCGAGTGGAGGCTTTCGAGAGTTTTCCTTTGGTATAAATAATTTCAACTGCGAGCCCGTCCATTTTGGGCTCACAAATATACATCCAAGGATTTGGCTTTTCTAAAGGAAGGCCGATCACTTTTCGAATTCGTTTTTCAAAATTTAAGATGTCTTCCTCGTTAAAAGCATTTTCGAGACTGAGCATAAGTTTTGAATGCTCAACTTTCGCAAAATCTGCTCGCACTTTGCTGCCGACAAGATGGGAAGGTGAGTCGGGGGTATCGAGTTCCGGATATTTCTTTTCGAGCTCAATCAGTTCCAGTTTTAGCCGATCGTATTCAGAGTCGGAGACGGTTGGACTGTCTTCTTCAAAGTACTCACGATTGTAAATTTTGAGTAAACGCCTGAGCTCAAGAATCCTCTTTTGAGCGGTTCTTTGCTCTAACGGGTCAGAATCTTTTGTTTTAGAAGTCGGTTTAGAAGCCATCTTGCTGTGCAGTCTCTCATTTTTTTTAATTTCATGTATAATACTTATATTCTAGGACTCCAAAAGAGATAAAGGCTTGACATAGGGCCAATCGCTCCTTAATTGGATAAATAAGATTAATCTCTAAAACGCAGTTTCGCTCTTGGATCTTAGGGACTGAGCGGCTTTCAAAATCACACGAGTAATTCGCTAAAAGACTAGAAGACCCATGAAAAGCCAGGCGGAGCGGGAAACGTAAAATAAAGGGAAAGCATCGGCGG
>JAQBPA010000134.1 GCA_028287765.1 Bacteriovoracaceae bacterium | reverse complement strand
ATTCCACCGCACTTTATAAATGGGAGCCATACTTTCCGCTCGCACTCGTCGTTGGTTCCGAAGGCACAGGATTATCAAAACCCGTTCGCGGACAACTCGAAGCGATGGTTCACATTCCGATGAACGGAGGAGTTGAATCTCTGAATGCAACTCAGGCAGCAACCGTTGCGATGAGTTGGGTATTTGAGAAGATGAAAAAATAGGTTAGGGTTTTTAACAAATGTGCTGGTGTAGCTCAGCACGGTCTGCCGAAGGCGGACATAAAAACAGAGAGCAACTGCTCTACCAGGACGCAGCAGTTGTTTGAAAAGCTACAGACGAATTTGGAATGAAGATGCTGGTGTAGCTCAGCTGGTAGAGCAACTGATTTGTAATCAGTAGGTCGCGGGTTCGAGTCCCATCACCAGCTTGTTTTTTTCAATACTATCGGATGCTTAACTTACATTTGACGAAGTCCGTGAGCTTAGTACGTCTCATCTATCTGATTATTTTGCTCCGCAAAATGTGGACAGCGTCAATCGCTATCGCGATCGCCGGGGTTCGAGGCCCATCACCAGTTTGTTTTTTCAAAAGCTAGCCGATGCTTAACTTACACACGAAAAATGCGCTCACCTATAAACAGGCTGCCGCTTTAAAAAACAACGGATTCTAAGTGTTTATCGTGGCTTATCTTGTGAACAATTTTGTTGCTATAATAATAGTGCTGGTTCGAATTTTCTCAATCGAAGGAAGGGGTTTTCAAATTTTAAATATATTAAAACGGAAAGCGGACAAGCCCGTGGCCGACTGTCGCCGAAAAACAAATTCTCAAATACCTGGAAAGCTATGACGATTAATATTTGCGGATTGACTGGCTTCGTCTCCATTGAAATCTGTGTCTTCGCAGTGGGGTTCATCATTGTTTTGGCTGGGCTCTACGCTCTCCGCACAAATGCCTGGCTCAACGCATTGATACTCGCAAAGAAATTCCCTGATCGACCTGAGAAGCCAGATTTCATTTTTGAGTGGCAATTTGGGTCTGTGGGTTTCAACCTTGTTTGGCCAATGACTTTAAGTCTATGTCAGTCCGGTCTTCGAGTGAGTGTTCCGGGAGCACTTGGTTGGTCTAACGTTATTTTTTTTGTCCCATGGGAACTCATCACTGTTTCAAGAAGCGCCACTCCTATTGGCCAACGAGTCGAGTTGCGGTTTACGGATTCAAGATTACCGCTTCTCCTCACCAGCAACGTCGCCAATAAACTTCGGGATATGTTCTCAAGCCGATGGCCCGAAAAAACACCTGCTCCTGAGATGGCTCGCTTTAGGTTTGGCATCGATTTTCTAATCATTTGGTTTCTAGGTGCAATGTTGGGCGCGGGCGTTTTTAAAATGACTCTGTCGAAATATCACGAAGATATGGCAACTACCTTGGTAATTTTACTTGGGGCTACCTCATCGATAGTTTTTTCTCTTCCCTTCTATTGGCAATTCATCGGCGTTGGAAGGAGACGTCGACTGTAATCAACCCCTCCGGCCCTATGCCATCAGATTGAAAAACCATCAAAGAATCATCTTCCCTAAATAGGTGGAAAGTTAAAAAACAAGTCTTTCCGAACGCTTAAGGTACTCTATTTTATTATTTTGCTTTGCAAAATGTGGACAGCGCTTATGCGTTAGCTGCGCGTGTCAATCGCTAGCGCGATCGCCGGGGTTCGAGTTCCATCACCAGCTGTTTTTTCAGAAACAGATTTTCAATTATCTTGCCAGATTATTGAGAGCTACTAGGCATTCGCGATCTTTGATTGCTGAAAATAAACTCTTCGCTTCAAAAATTTTGCTTGCGCCTTGAACAATGGCCTGGCCCTCGGGAGTCGAGAATGCAGCTGTTGCATTTTTTTCGTCAGTCCAGTTTTGAAAAGCGATTTCTATGTTCCCGTCACTCCAGGCCCAGTAGTTTTGTAGTCCAGAATTTGCAAAGCTCTTTGTAACCTGATCAATGTGGTTTCCGAGTTGCGGCCAAAAAGCATTTTCGCTTAACCCGTTTTGTTTCTTTCCAATAAAGACAGTTGTGAAGCCAGACTCCCACGCTGGATTTTTTTGAAGGATTTTAAGTGCAATATTTGAGCTCTCTTCGTTTAGAGGTTTTCCGTCCCAGTTGCTTGTGGCTCGTGCATTTTTTAATTCCCTTAGCGCAATAATTGTTAAAACAAGGGCTGAGAGTTCTGTGTCCGATTGTGGATTTTGACCCGTGACGAGGTTTCGATCGCGAACCACGTGAGATTTAAATTTGGTCCCCATGTCTGTGAGTCCGCCGGCGTTTTTTAGTGCATCTTCCAAATGGAATTTTAAAAATCCGCCCAGTCGATCGGGAGTTTCGGCGTAGTGTTCTTCTTCGTTTGAAAATCCGGTCATTCTAAAATTGCTGAGTCCCCAAGGAGTATTTGCATACGCGGGTGTTAAAGACAAAAGAGCGGCTGGTCCGTGGCAAATCGCCGAAATTAATTTTCCCTTATTAACAAAATACCGAAGAATTCTTCCAAGCTCTTGATCGCGATATAAATCCTGCATGGGAGCATGCCCGCCGGGAATGAAAATCAAATCAAATTTTGCGAGCTGCTCTTCCTGAATAGAATTGAAGGGGTAGGGTTTGCCGAAGGATCCAAGTTCCGGCTTTGCTATTTGTAATTGCGAATCTCTCCAAGCTTTCGCTTCTTGAAATTCGGTTTCCGATTTAAAATATCTTGCGGCCATGCTGTTAATATCAGACATGGCGGGCAGTCCGAGCGGTGTAGCAAATTCCACCTCCATGCCTGCATTTAAAAAGCTGAGGGTTGGTACCATGAGCTCGTTTAAATAATAGCCCGTCGGATGTTTAAGGAGTGTCGAACGGTCGGAAACATCTTTACTCACTTCGACATAGTCTGCGCCAGACAGGATTACTAAAACTTTCGACGGCCCTGCATTCTGAGCTACACAGACTTGAGTTGAAGTCAAAACCGACAATAAAACCAGAATGATAAACGCTCGCATGCAGAACTGATAACAGGTGCACGATTGCGAACTCAAGGTTAATCCGGGCAGGGTTCGTGTCATTTTCAATTTTAAATTGTCGAACCGTGTGAGAGGCGTTAGGTTTCTTCAAGTATGCGGGAGTAGCACACTCGACGGCATTGAAGTCTCCGGTGGAGAGTTCGAGGCAGAAGAGCAACGTGAGAGCCTCCCGTTTGAACATTCGGATGTCGTGTAGCGCGGGAGTAGCACACTCGACGGCATTTGAAGTCTCCGGTGGAGAGTTCAAGGCTGGAGAGCAACGTGAGAGCTTCCCGTTTGAAAATTCGGATGTCGTGTAGCGCGGGAGTAGCACAGTGGTAGTGCGTCTGCCTTCCAAGCAGAAGGTCGAGGGTTCGATCCCCTTCTCCCGCTCCATCTTCCCACACAAACATAGCCTCAACGGTTCTATAGGCGTAATTCCTTTCGAACACTGTCGTGTTCTCATTCGCTCAATCCATCCTCACTTCGTTGCGGTGGTTTCGCTCACCGGAATTCCGGGTCGAGGGTTCGATCCTCTTCTCCCGCTCCATTCTTCCTATGTAAAACTGCTGGACATAGGTGAAACGTAAGCCTTGAGCGGGATTATTAAAACTGCTAGTGGTTCTGCGTGAAAAATTTTAGCCACTTCTTTAGGAAATTTGTGCCAGTCATTGCTCTACTCGCAATTCCATTCACGCTGAAGGCCGAGTTCCTTTCTGCATCTGAACTTCGAAATTTTCTGGAAGCGCGATATTTGAGCGATACAGGAGCTCAAATCCCAACAAATTGCAAAATTGATTATTTTTATTTGGCCACCGATAGCGTGGGAGAAGAGCGTGGGCACGTCTATGAAGTGTCCGTTGTGGAAACGCGAATCGATCCTACAATGCCCGTCCGAATCAAAGGGCCGATTAAAACTTATTTTGTTGGTGATAAATATAATGAAATCTACTCGTATCAGTATTCACTTCCAGAGGCGGAATATGCTGTATTTTCGAAAGTCGACTCTGCGGACCTCACCTCAGTCAAAGAAATTTTTGTCGCAAAAATTAATTCGGTGGATGATCGAGATCTGCTTCACCGTCACCTGACCGGCTCACACCTTCATAAAAACCCCTATTTTGCCAAAGGCCAAATCGTGGAATCGAATGATGGAAGTAATTTTCCGTGGTGGAAGTGGTCGATCAAGAATTTAACGATCACGTCTGAGTTAGACGCGGCTGAGAACGATATTGGAGTCCAAAAATTTAACGAACCGTATGCTTTAATCGGCCTTTTAGATTCTAACGGTCGAGTCGTGGCTGGTAAGGTCGATCTCGGAAGCTTGAATCTTGAGGGGTCTCTTTCTAGTTGGGAAAAACCTCAAAACGAAATGCAGAGAAACTTTAGAAATGCCTTCGCGACGGATTCTGAGACTGTAAAATATCATCAAGCATTGAAAGAGGCACTTGTTGGAGATAAAGCAAATTCAGATTCTCTATTTCAAGTGCGTGTCGAAGTGGACGGTAATCAAACGGAATTAGAAATTTTTGAGGTTGAACTTTCGACCATCGGAATGCCCAGAGGAATAGATAAAAATCCTAATTACAGGCATCGAATTGTTTTGAATTCAGTGGATGGTGACCTACTTATGTTGTTTTTTCGAAATAACTTACATGATTTGATTGGACGCCCCATCGAATTTCGACCGAGCCCTACGGCTTCGGCCCAGGAGCCCGTTGCTGTCTGGTTCAGTGGGCCGCTACCTCGAGGCCTATCGAAGGGAATTACTGCTGGCTTTGGCACATCCGGCGTTAGTACCGACCACGGGACGGTCTTAATTTCGGATCTTGAAGTCGATCCGATCTCTGGACGCCTTTTTGGTCTTCGAGCGGAATTGACCTTTGAACAAACACAAAAAATAGGTGTTCATAAAATTAATACACGCGGTTATGCGCGACTTTATATACCAAGCGAACCAGTTCGAAATGGTTCAGAAACTCTCGATCCCGACTGCAATATCTTACTTCGAGATATTGCGCGACATTGAGAGTGTTCGGTTAGAAAGCAGAAATAATTATTTTTTATTACGAGATATTTCGGCCGTGATTTGAATGCAAGACGGATCTGGTAATTTTAAAAAATCTTCCATTTCGTTTATCGTTACGTTGGCCCAGCTTCCGGGGACGAGGGAATGAGTGGATTTCAAAAGAAAAGTCGACTTTTGAACTTCAGATTGAAATTCGATATAGCTGCCCACCTTAGTTATGTTTGGGATTTTTTGAATCATCACCTGAAGCGAGCGAAGGAGTGTTGAGATCGACTCGTGTGTCTCGCGAGTTGGATCTGAATTTTCGACGGCGATCTGATTTCGAAAAATGGATCTCGCACCCTCCCAATAAATGGCCCAAAATTGAGATGGCATGGCCTGTGCGTGGGTGCTATCGGCCATAGAGAACAGAATCGAAAAATACTTCGGCTGTTTGATGAGAGGATAAATTTCTCTTTCAAATTGGCTTTCTCGATTTTCAGGTAAGATATGCGGAAGCCAAGCCTTTAAAAATTGTAGTTCTAGTCTGCGCCGATTCGCAATTGCTTCTACTTCGGACGTTAAATTCGGAAAGTGCACTTTTATTTCGTTCTCTCGTGTTTTTATTTTTTGTATTTCCTCATCCAATACTTTCTCACTCTGAGTGGAAAGGTTCAGTAGTTCTCTTGGCGAAAAACCGAGTTTAGATTTTAATTCTGGATTGAGATTCGCCTCATCGATAATTTTGGCCTGATTCTCAGCGGTTAAATCGTTTAACTTCCAGGCGCCAGTTTTTTTGGAGCTTTCGAGAAAATCTTGCACTGTATTAGGCTGAATGACGTATGTGCTTTTTTTTCGAACTATTGAAATAAAATAATCTCGAACGCCTACAGCTTCGGCTAGGGCTTTGAAATGCTGAAAAGCGAGATCAGAGGACGTAGAGCCTCCTTCGTTTGCGAACAGGATCAATTGTTTTTGAAAGGCTGTCGTGGTTGCTCTGACCAGGACTCTACGCTCCGCCGCCGAGCGATTTAGCCCGCTGAACTCTTTCGATAAATAATCATAGAGTTGACGAAGTCCCAAAAAAATAGCTTCGTCTTCATCGTCTGAGCTCATCGACTCGCCGCAAATATACTTTAAAATCTGATCTGAATCTAAAGACTCAACTGAGTTGAGTTTTCTTTCATAGAGGCTACGGATGCGATTCGCATTCGACAGCCATTCAAGAATATTTAGGGATCTTTTTGTTTCAAAAAAATTTTGAAAAAGTTGGAGAACTTTTATTTCACTTTTTGGCCTGGGATCGTTGTCGACAAATTTGATGGGCGTTGCGATTTCAATGGCGACATTGATCTGAGCGATTGTTTCTTTTGAAAGAGGGGAAAGTTCTTGAGAACAAAGTTGCCTCAAGTTGAACAGAAAAAATAAAATGAATGTAGTGGCAGTCAAGAATAGTTTTTTCAATTTTTCTCCTGTACTCAGATCAATCCTTATTTAGCCATATTCGGATCGGAAGAAAAAATGATTAGACTTAGGTTTACCCCCCTCCTTTGTTAATCCAGAAAAAATTGTTCTGACCCTTCCCAACCCGAAAGCCGAAGGACATCCGGCCGGAAATGGGATGAATTCTCCACAATTTGCAAGTTCCTGGTGGTGGCGCAGCCCTTGCATCTGCTGAGCGCATGACTTTCGCCGCCATTCATAAACCTCTGAGCATAAATTTTTTATTTTTTCTCATTCTGTTTGGATCCGCTTTGAATGGGGCGTTGGCTTTTGGAAAAGACTCTGACGATAAGATTATTTCTCTGTTCGAGAGGGGATCCAATCCAAATCTGAATGAGCTGCTCACAGAGATTCGATCTTCTAGGGAGAGCCCGGTCGAAGTGACGATCCGAGATGAGCTTGATTACATTCGAAAGGAATATTTAAATCTCGACCCGCTTACGTTGGGGGAGGCACTAACTCTTTCGAGGCAGTTGGGAATAGTGTTTGGGGTCGTTTATTCTTCTCTCGATCTTGAGAAATCGCCAGAAGTTCGTAAGCAATTAAGAATTGAGGCGAGGCAAAGGCTTAATCAAGTCTTGGCGGTATCTCTAAAATATAAAGCTTCAGCCGAAAAAATGGAGGGCTGGTTCCTTCGTCGACCGAAGACCTGGAGCTTTTTAAGCGAGGTGATCTCGATCACGGGTGCTGTTTTGGGGGCCGACTTGGCGTTGAAAGGACAGGCAAATTTTTTCGAGGTCGTTTTGAAAGCTTATGGCATCGGGTTTTCGGTTCTTGGCAGCGCATGGATTCCTACAAAGGCCTTAATCGAGCTAAGTCGGCGTAAAAAATTTGCTCGGATTTTTGATGCCTTTTTATTGGGAGCAAACATTAAGCGAATTGATCCACTTGAATATCATGAAGCAGTGTCGGCCATGAAAATGCTATCCCGAGATCTCCACTATCCGGTCACTTTTCCAAAGTGCGCGCTAGCATTGCAGAAAATATCGAATTCTTTTGAAGCCGACCACTCGGTACGCTAAGATCACCTGTTGGAAACGCCAAATTAAGAGAAAGAGAAAGATGACAGGAATCAACGGGCATGGCTATTGTTTCGGCTGATCTCTAAATAAAGGAGAGGTACCGAAGTGGTCAAACGGGGCAGACTGTAAATCTGTTGGCGCAAGCCTTCGATGGTTCAAATCCATCCCTCTCCAGATTTTTTGGTTTGGTATTGTGGTTAGCCATGTTACGAGAATTAACCGCCAACTTTGAGTGAGTGGGTTGGGATAAATTGAATAGTGAATTTGATAAACTCACGAGCGTTTAAAGGGCCAGCTCCCTGTTTGCCAAAGGCGAACCAAATAAACAAGATAGTCTACCAACCCGTAAATGGGGTAATAGATGATCGATTTGTTTAATTATTAGACGTGTGAAATGAATGCAGCCCACGTAGCTCAGTTGGTAGAGCACATCCTTGGTAAGGATGAGGTCACCGGTTCGATCCCGGTTGTGGGCTCCAGTTAGGAAATGGAAGAAAGGAGACATATATGAGAGATATTATCGCGTTCGAATGCGGCGAGTGTAAGCGAAAGAATTATACGAGCACGAAGAACAGAAAAACAGTCACTGAAAAGATCAGTCTTAAGAAATACTGCCGGTCGTGCCGAAAACACGTCCCGCACAAAGAAACTAAGACTTGATAAACAAATGATTCAGTAGCTCGGCCCACCAGGGCCCTTTTGTCGAAGACAAAAAGATAAAATAGGTTAGAGCCCGCTCTACCAACAAACGGTGTAGAGCGTTTGAATGAAGGCCTGGCAAAGTTATTACAAGAAGGTAGGTCAGTAGCTCAGTTGGTAGAGCATCGGTCTCCAAAACCGAGGGTCGAGGGTTCGAATCCTTCCTGGCCTGGATTTTTCAGGTTGCACGACCTCTGGATTTTCAACAGCTATCCTAAAGATAGCATGATGGGATTCGAATCCTCGACCCAAGGGTCGACTCCGTTTATTGGCCCACCGTTGGTGGGACGCAATCCTTCCCGGCCTGAACTTACCAGTTTTCACGAGATCTGAATTTTAAATCAACACAAACTCATTTCCCCAAGTTTTTTCATTGATCTTGAGAAAATTATTGAGTCTAAACAGAGGAGCGAGTTTTAAGCACCAGCTGCGAAGGATAGCTTCACCCTTCTTAAGTGGATACGAGAACAAGCCAAGGAGTTATCAGTGGATTCGGAAAATAGAAAATTTACGCTGCTGTCTTTTTTTGTTTTTTCGTGTCTTTGCGCTTATATTTTTTATCTCATTCTTACGCAGATCGCTGATTGGATGAAATGGGGCGGAAGTCATGCTTTACTTGGACAATCATGGACAGTTGTTGGTGGTGGAATAGCCGCCCTATCTGGACTTATTCTATTAATAACTCTTTCCACGAATCGCAAAGCAGTAAGTTTTGTTGATGATGTTTTTTCCGAGCTGCGCAAAACGACTTGGCCAAGTTTTCGAACAACTGCTGCTTCAACACTTGTGGTAACAGTGATGGTTGGAGTCGCGGCTTTAATTTTATTTATGATGGACTACCTTTGGGGTGTTTTCTTTAGATTTATACTTTGAGATTTTTTTATGGCAAAGAACTGGTACATTGTTCACGTTTTTTCTGGCTTTGAAGCGAAGGCTAAAGAGGCTCTCCTTGAGAGGGTTCGACAAGCTAAGATGGCCGAAAAGTTTGAAGAAGTTCTTATTCCTTCAGAAACCATTGTTGAGATGAAGAAGGGTGAAAAGAAATCTCGCTCAAAGAAATTTTTTCCTGGGTATATTTTTGTAAAAATGGAACTCAGTAATGAGACTTGGCATCTTGTCAAAGATACGCCAAGAATTACGGGATTCGTTGGTAATTCGATCAATCCGCCCGTTGTTTCCGAAGACGAAGTTCTTCGAATTACGCAGCAGATAAAAGAAGGAAAATTAAAACCGAAACTCTTGATTGAGTTTGATAAGGGCGAAAGTGTTCGAGTCAAAGAAGGCCCTTTCGCTAATTTTAATGGCGTCGTGGACGATGTAAATCCTGAGAAGGGCCGACTCAAGGTTCTAGTAAGTATCTTTGGTCGATCGACTCCCATTGATCTTGAGTTCGGTCAGGTCGAAAAAGTTTAGTGAATGGTCGAGTCTAAGACTCGCAAACAAAAAAGAGGTCTGAGTTATGGCAAAAGAAATTACAGCAAAAGTTAAGTTACAGATTCCTGCCGGGAAAGCAAATCCAGCTCCTCCAGTTGGTCCAGCACTTGGTCAACATGGTGTGAACATCATGGAATTTTGTAAGCAGTTCAATGCGAAAACTGCCAAGGTCGGCGATACTATTATTCCCGTAATCATTTCAATTTATAATGACCGAACTTTTACGTTCATTATGAAGAGTCCCCCTGCGTCTGTTCTTTTGAAACAGTCCGCAAAAGTGGAATCGGGTTCCGCGACTCCCAACCGACTCAAAGTGGGTAAAGTTACAAAGGCTCAAGTAAGCGAGATTGCGAAAATAAAATTACCAGATTTAAACTGCTATACTCTCGAGGTTGCCGAATCCATCGTTCGTGGAACGGCGCGAAGTATGGGAATTGATGTAATAGGATAAAAATTATGCAGGCTTTAGATTTAGATGACGTAAAGAAAAAACAGGGCAAGCGATATGCGAAAGCACTCACTCTCGTGAGAAAAACAGTGCCAAAACCTGAGACGGCCATTTCGTCTGATTTAGCATTTGCCACGCTGACAGAACTTCCCACGCCAAAATTTGATCAAACCGTGGATGTTGCTATTCGACTGGGTGTTGATCCTAAGCAGGCCGACCAGATGGTTCGGGGTGCAGTGACACTTCCCAATGGTTTA
>JAQBPA010000124.1 GCA_028287765.1 Bacteriovoracaceae bacterium | reverse complement strand
ATTCGAAGCTTCTGCAAGTAGCCGAATAAATCTCCTCGCAGTTTTCAGATCAATAATTTCGCAAATTTATAAATCTTGATCACCACGGGACCCGAGACTCGAAGGGCATAATCAAGTTGTTCGTATTGATCACCATCGATGTTAATTCCACCGACAAAAGCTATTTTTTGATCAATCACCACAATTTTTTGGTGAAGGCGCCTAAAAAAAAGTTTTCTGAGAGAGAAGATTCGATGAAACGCTCGAAAGACTAAGATTTGAACTTTTGAATTTCTTAAATCTTCAATGAAGTTTACCGGTAAATTGCCCGAGCCAAATCCATCTATCACCAGTGTGACGGCAACGTTTCGTAGTGCAGCACTCTTCAGTCGTTTGCCAACTTCTGTTCCTATTCGGTCGTTCTTAAAAATATACGTAAATAAAATTATTTCTGTTTGTGCATTTTCTATTTCGTTGAGCAATGACGGAAAAAATTCTTGGCCACTCTCAAGAAGGTCGACCTGATTGCCTTTAATCCAAACCGGTCTCATGAAAGAATGACCACTTCTGTAAGGAGGGCCGCATGATCCGAGAGGAGACGCCACGGTGAAGAAGAAAGCACTTCAGCTGTTTCCGCTTTAAAATTTCTTAAATAGATTCGATCTAATTTCAGAAGCGGAAAGTAGCACGGATAGCTAAAAGCTAATTTGCCATTCGCCTGCTGAAAGGCTTCTGCCAATTTTAAAGGCCTTGCAAGAAGATCTCCTGCGCGAAGGTTCCAATCATTAAGATCGCCAGCTAAAATAAGAGAGTCCTCAGGAGGAATTTCTTTTTTGACGAACTCGACAATGCTTCGAAATTGTTGTTCTCGATGAAAGCTTAGTAGATTCAGATGAACACAAACACAGTGAACAGGTCTTTGTCCGGGAATAGAAAGTTTACAGTGAAGAATTCCGCGTTGTTCAAGCGCATGTGTGGAAATATCTCGATGTTGAGTGGAGTGGATAGGAAATTTAGATAAAATGGCGTTTCCATGGTGGCCTTGGGGATAAACTGCATTTTTTCCGTAAGCGTAATCTGACCAAATCGAATCGGCGAGGTACTCATAATGAGACTTCTTGGTTGCTCCAGGAAATGAAAGAGTTCGCATATGATTTTCGCCCAAAACTTCTTGAAGAAAGACGATATCGGGCGAAACAGATCTCAAAGCGTCTCGAATTTCCGAAAGAACAAAGCGGGTATTAAAGTGTGAGAACCCTTTATGCGTATTTAAACTTAAAATTTTGATTGTTTTGCTCATAAAGGAAATTAATTTATATTCCCGGCTACTACTCTATTGATAGCCTCTTTAAGAGTCATGTATCATCGATGAGCATGAACTATTTCTTTAGGCGGATGAGGTTTCTCACACACAGTAAGGTGCAACTTCAGTTCGCTTCAATGTTTCTACTTTGGTTTGTTGTCCTCTTGGCGACCTTTGTTCTGATCTTTTTTGCGACTTTTCAAGCGGAGAGCCTTCGAACAAATGATATGCAGATTCACGATCAGCTTATCACGAAGATGCTTCTCGTCGAGCAAATCAAGCATTTGGCTCTTTGGTACGGGCTCGCAGCGTTTTTTTATATTGTGCTTACCTGTATTTATGTTTTGGCATTTTCCCATCGGATGACGGGACCCGTCTATAAACTTACCAAAATTTTAGAAAAGGCGGCGAAAGATCGGGAATGGCCGAAAAACATAACATTTCGAAAGACAGATGCTTTTCCAGAATTGGCAGTAGCGTTCAATCAATACTGCGAAGCTATGCAAGAAGCCGAGAAGAGCCGTAAATAGTTTTAGTTTGTTGAATACTTGATCTGAACTGTGGCGAGAGCACTTACTCCTGGAACAGTGACCGCATTTGCCGTTGCATCGTAGCTGAACTGATTCGCGGACAATTGAGAGTTATTGAGAAAAACTTGAATTGAACTCGCAATCGCCCCCGCGTTGAGTTGGAACACGGTCTTCAGTTGTAATTTATTATTTGCGAGATTACCGACGCTTTGAAGGCCGGCTTGAATAATGGAATTTTGTACGGAGGATGAAACGGTTTTGCTACCCGGATCTAAATTGGCAAGAACACCGCTCGTCTGACTGACGATGTCCAGATATCCATGACCGGCTTCTTCTTCGTCGATCACGTTGCCAAGACTGTCCAGCGGATCTGTTCCATAACCTAAAAATCCAAAAAGATAAGGACTTCCGTTTTGTGCCACTTGAACGGCCTTCTCAACTGAATTCACAGAAACTACATTACTTCCACTACCGCAAAATTGAACTTTAAGAGTTTGTTCTTGAGTGTCCGTGTCATTCGCGGGAAGAAAACAATTGTCCGATTCATTCGCGGCAAAAACGATAGCGAGCGCTGCACCAGGACGAAAGAAGTTATAATTAGCTCTCGAATCAGATCTGATGGAATTTAAATTATTTTGAACTGCATTTAAAAGAGAGAGCGTGCCAAATTCTCCGTGGACATCTTGAATTAAATCGCCATTGGGATCGACGGCGCTGATGTTTACAGTTGGCGCATTATTGATATCATTTTGAAGTGCTGTTTGAATTGCGCCGATGGTCATCGTGCTTGAGGAGAGAACGGGACCTGTCGCACCATTTGCACTCGCATTAAAAAGTGTTCCAGAGTTTGCACCGCTAGGATAACCGAGCATGACGCCGATCTGATAATCGATTCCGCTACCTAAGGCGGCAACAAAGTTTGAAAGTCCTGCAACGACTCCGCTCGAGAGTTGTCCATTAAAAGATCCTGTTGCATGAATAATAAATAAGACGTCGAGTTTTTTGCTGTCGGTATTCGGCTCTGTAAAATTATAGATGACCGGTGTTCCCGTCGAATTGGACGGCGGCGTTGGAGATGGAGAGGTCGAAACCGTTGGCGTAGAAGCGGCGTTGGGATCTGAAATTTGTCGGGTCCCATCACTACCGGTGGTCGAAGAACTGCCGCCGGGGTTCTGTTGAGAAGTACTTCCTAAACTGTCGACAAGCTTGGGAGTGCTTGCACATGCAGAAAAAAGAAGCGCCGTCATGGAGAGGAGTGAAATGTAAGTATATTTTTTTGTATTACGCATAGAGCCACCGTTTCTACTTTTCTGAATATGCAAGAGATGTGCCGTGGTCTTATTCAGCGCTTTAAGCTCAAAACTGGCCTAAGG
Source organism: Bacteriovoracaceae bacterium (assembly GCA_028287765.1). GTDB lineage: Bacteria > Bdellovibrionota > UBA2394 > UBA2394 > UBA2394 > JAQBPA01. Next base: position 447 of record JAQBPA010000124.1, on the reverse strand, counting down.
GGGGCAAAACGAAGTCTTAAAGTCGGGCAAAAATGCGGCAGTCTTTGAAGGGCTTTCGGGCATTTTTGGGAGAAGTCGTCTGCAGAGTTAAATCTTTGACATGCATGATTAAATCAAAAAATGCAAAAAATCTGAATGCTTTTAAGCATTTAAAAAAAATTTGGCACAAAGCAATAAGTTGGCTCGCTTCTTGAATATACTAGATCATAGAAACCATTTTTTTTATTCGAGAAAGGAAATTTTGTATGGATCAACTCAATCAAATCGGAGCCATTAAATTCTTTGTAGATGGAGGACCCTTTATGTGGCTGGTCCTTGGCATAAGTATAATGTCCTCGATTTTGATGGTGGAGCGATATCTTGCGCTTCGCTATCGATATCATATCGATGGCCGACAACTCTTTAATGAGATTAAAAAATATTTGGCGGTGAACGATCACCGACGAG
>JAQBPA010000078.1 GCA_028287765.1 Bacteriovoracaceae bacterium | reverse complement strand
CAGCTTCAAACGGAAGTTTTCGATGTTCTCATCATTGGCGGCGGAATTACTGGGGCGGCTGTGGCGCGAGATGCGGCTTTTCGGGGGTTGAAAGTTGCGCTGATTGAAGCTGGAGATTTTGCTTCGGGCACTAGTTCTGGTTCCTCGAAGCTCATCCATGGCGGCGTTCGTTATCTTGAACAATTTGAATTTAAACTTGTCTTCGAAGCTATTCAGGAGCGTGAGAAATTAAAAAAACTTTATGCCCCTCTCGTGCAAGATCTTTCCTTCGTCTTTCCTAGCTATCGAAACGGCTATCCTCCGCGATGGAAACTAAATCTTGGCCTTTTTCTCTACGATTCGTTTGCCAAATTTCGGGCGCCCCATTCAAATCTTTCCGCTTCGAAAACTCAATCGGAATTTCCCTGGCTAAAAACAGAAAACCTCACCGGCTCCTGTGTCTATACTGATAGCTTTTCTGAAGACTATCGCCTTGTCACCGAACTCATTAAATCAGCGCACCGGCGCGGGGCTATTTGCGTTAGTCGGCTGCAATTACGAAAAATAAATGTCGGGCCTGTTCATGAAATTCTTGCTGCCGATCTTTTTGATCGTGAAAATTCGGTGCAAATAAAGGCTAAACATATTTTTAACTGTAGCGGGCCCTATTCCGATTCTGTGCGAAAACTTTTGAATCTTCCGTCCGCTCTCAAACTCACGCAAGGTATTCACTTCATTATTCCGCGCGCTCGTCTTCCAATCAAAACGGCCTTCGTTCTCTCGGATCCGAAATTAAATCGAATTCTCTTTGCCATTCCCTGGAACTCGATCACCTATCTCGGAACCACCGATACCGAAATCGACGATCCTAAAAAAGCACGCGCCTCGAAAGCTGATGCTGACTACGTGCTCGAAATGGCGAATCACTATTTTAACGTGGGTCTCAAACGACCCGATATCATTCAATCGTGGGCGGCCGTACGCCCCCTTCTTCGCCCGCCCGACTCCCGAAATCCGTCCGCCATTTCACGTGAACATCATCTTGAAGAAAATCCTAAAAATATTTTCCATTTAATGGGCGGAAAACTCACCAGTCATCGATTGATGGCTCGAGAGGCTCTTGATCATATCAAAAAAGTTCATCTCATTGACGACTCTCCGCTTCAAGATAAATTATGGGAAAAAAATTCTTCGAATAATCTCGAAACAACTTTTGGACGTTTCTCTGAAGATATCCTTCAAATCGATTCCGAAAGAAAACTAAACCAAAAAACGATTACCTCTTCAACTCCGCACCTCGTATCCGAAGTCCTCTATTCTCTCTATCACGAGATGGCGCTTTCGCCGATTGACTTTATTCGCAGAAGGTCTTCTCTTTACTATGAGTGCCCGAACTTAGAAATGGCCAAAGCTGTAACCGACATTTTCTCGAAAGAACTCCACTGGACTTCCGAACTGACAGAAAAACATCTGAACGAAGTTAAAGAACAATTTTCATGGGACATGGAAAATTATTGAAACCAAAACAAATCAACGAACGAATTGCTGTCCTCTCAGACGGAACTTGCGACACGGCTGAAACTTATGTGCGCGCGATCCTTGCTCAATTCAATCGTGCTCAAACTGAAATTCGCCGCTTTCCAAGCATTCGACAAGAAAGCGCGCTGCTTCACGCGCTCGATCAACTAAAGCCTCCCTATTTGCTCGCCTATACCTTTGCGACCGAGCGTTTGCGAAAAATGATTTGGGCTGAAACCAAAAAAAGAAAACTCCTCGGCGTGGATATTCTCTATCCAACGATCGATGTGTTTGCACAATTTTTAAAATCCGATCCGACCGAAGAGCACGGCGCGTTTCACTCGACGCAAGCGATGAATTATTTTGATCGAGTCGAAGCAGTTGAATTCGCAGTGAAGCACGATGATGGAATGAAAATGAATGATCTCTCTGAAGCCGAAATTATTCTCACCGGAGTTTCAAGAACTTCTAAAACCCCGACGTCGATGTATCTCGCGCATAAAGGTTACAAAGTCGCCAATATTCCGCTTGTCTTCGGAATCGATCCGCCGCAGAATCTGATCGACTCAAGTAAAAAAGGTGTTCCGATTTTTTTTCTGACGATCGAAGCAACTCATCTCGCCCGAATTCGGCAAGCCCGATTCGATCGATTGGGCACTGCACCAAATCATTCGGACACTTATGTGGACCTTAAACGGATTCAGGAAGAACTCGACGCCGGCAAACTTCTTGCAAGGCGTCACAAATGGACGGTGATTGACGTGACGAATAAAGCAATTGAAGAGACAGCCAGCGAAATTCTTTTACTGGTGAGTTCGAAAGACTCATAATAAACAAATGAAGAAATACTTAGTTCTTGTTGCTGGATTCCTTCTCATTGGTGCTGCTCTTTCTATTCGAGAGTGGCTTTTAATTACAGAAATTAAACTGACTGAAACCGCTCTTAGAGAACAAGTGGTTGAGTCTTTTCAAAATGCTCCGAACGCTGACAAAATTCGCTATCTCACCAGTTCATCTATTGCTTACGAAAGATATTTGGAGCCCATCATCGAAGCAACCAATCGCCTTCTCTGGCCCACTTCAAGAACTGAAATGCTATCGGAATGGAAACGCAGTCTTCACACACAAATGGATGATCTTGCAGCCGTTAGATCTTCGTCTCTTCTCAGCGAAGTCCAAAAAAATATTTCTAAAGTAAAAAGTGATTCCAAGGCTGGACTCAGTCGTCTCTATGAAATTTTAAAATTAAATGAAGCTGCTCAAGTCCAAGTGAGTTGCACGCAAACCGTTCAAGAAGAAATGAAGCTCATTCAGGATGCAGGTATAAAAAGAGATCAAGACGTTCTTGCCTCCATGAAGAGTGAAGGACGCCTTCAGTTGAAACACCTTGAGAAAAGAATCAAAGGCATGAACGCGAACCAAATGAGTCAATTTTTAAAATCTGGACGGTTCGTTCGAGAAATTCAGCAGCCCGTTCTTGATTACGTTCTCCAAATCAAACAAGAAGAGCTGAGAAAAAGCGCTTGGGCAGAATTTGAAAGAAAAGTAGAGACCGTCCTTTCTCATAAAAATTTCGCCGTCGCAAAAACCAAAGATAAAACTCTTCGCGCCAAAAAGGAAATTGAGCAGCTCTTCAACTCTATTGCTGAAGCTAGAGGCGCTGATACCGTCGCGACTCCGACCACTCCAAAGATCGACATGGCGCCAGCACAACCCTTTCAAGAAACCGAGACACCTGGTTTTCCAAGCAGTACATCCGACAACCTTGGAGAAGATCTCACGTCAGATCTTCAAAGTCCCTCGGATGCGAGTTCTAATCAGTAACTAGAACTAGGGTTTTGGAGTCGGCGTAGGAGCTGGCATACAATCTGTTAATTTTTCGACGAGCGCACAAGTTTCATCTTTATCATTCTTAGATGCCGAAAGTTTTGCATCCTTACAATTTGTCATTTTGTGCGTATCGCATTCTGCTTCTGTCCACTTCGCGTGGAACGCTCCCCAACCAAGATAATCCGCGTTGAGTTCGGATTCTAAACAACTAAGCCTGGCGTAGTCGCCTCGCTCGTTCGTCCCCAATTTTTCCTGATGCACCCAGTAGGGATTCGGAAGATACGCTTGGCCGTCGGCGACATCAAAGGAAGTCGCCGTCAGTTTTTCTTGCTGATATTTTTTTACTTTTGAATTTTCTTTTGTGCACACATTCGTAGAGGGCACTTCTTCGTACGTCGTATTGAAGTAATTCGAAAACTCTACAGATTCTTCGCACGGTGGTGTTGAAAACCAATAAACGCCCGCTTTTTTATGCTGAACCATTTTTCGATTCCACTCCCCTGTCTCGAGCTCAAGTCCGCAAACTAGTTTTTGATTTATTTTTCCATCGAGCTTGTAGTTTTGATCGCAATCACCACCGGCATAGAGATCCACTTTCTCACTGTCCAAAACGCCTTGAAGCTCCGCGAACGTGAGACAATTCCC
>JAQBPA010000077.1 GCA_028287765.1 Bacteriovoracaceae bacterium | reverse complement strand
CTTCAGCTTGCCGATTATTATTAAGACGATTCTGGATAAACTTCAGGGCTATCCGCTTCCGTCTTGGATTCCCGAAAGTATCCAATCCGCTTCACCTCTTCTTTTTATTTTTTCTTTTTGTGGTCTTTATTTATTAGCGACAGGCTTGATCGCATTCATTCGTTACTGGTGGAGAGTCCATTTGATTTGGTCGACCTTTCCGCTTTTTCACGAAATTCGGCAGAAATTTTTTAGACATATTCAAAATTTAGACCGCGAATTTTTTAAAGCTCATAAAGTGGGAGATCTTCTTTCGGGTCTCACGACCGATACCGAAAATCTTCGAATGACTTTGAGCATTGGCGCTCTGATGCTCATCGATGCTCTGATTAATTTTGTTTTTTTTCCATTCTTACTTTGGCGATTAAATCCATCGATGGCGATGATCGTCGTTCCACCTCTCGTCCTTGTTTCCGTTTTGGTGCTCTTCTTGAGCCACCGGCTCTCAAAGGGCTACGAAGAAGTGCAAGAGATCACAGCTTCTCTCAGCGGAAGAGCATTTGAAATTATATCGGGCATTCGAGTGATTAAAGCATTTCGAAAAGAAGAACCGATTCACCACGACTTCGTAAGTCAGAGTGGACAACTGAGAGATGCTTCTAAGCGGGTCGCAAAATATCAGAGTATTTTTGGTCCTGGGCTCAACTGGTCGCTCGCCTTTACCTTAGTTTTTGTTCTGATCTATGGCGGAAATAAAGTTTTAAAGGGTGAACTTCCGCTTTCGAATCTTGTCGCCTTTCAACTCTATCTCGCCAATATGGATTGGCCCATGCTTGCGATCGGATGGTTTATCCAACTCTATCGGCAGTCACAGGCCTCTCAAAAAAGAATTCAAAATTTTGAATCGCGCGCGAATCCGCTTCTTGTCGCGGACAATTTACTTTGTCGAGATCCCCTAAATCTTTTTGAGATGGAATCCGCAGATTATTCTTTTGGGGGATTAAGGCGGTTTTCGTTTACAGGCCTAAATTTGAAAGTAAAAGCCGGGGGTTGGATCGGACTTACTGGTCCGGTGGGTTCTGGAAAAACAACTTTTTTAGAATTGCTCTCGAGACAACGTGATCCCACGACGGGAGCGATTTACTGGAAGGGACAAAATTTAAAAGTTTTTTCTCCAAATCAGATCGCGGAGAAAATACTTTATGTTCCTCAGGAAGCTTTTATGTTTTCGAGGTCGATTCGAAAAAATCTTACGCTTGGAATGAACGACGACTTTTCTGATGATATTCTTTGGGAGCTGCTTCGAGATTTGAGTTTTGACGAGGCCAATTTAGCAGAGCGGGGAGGCCTTAACATACGCCTCGGTGAGCGGGGTGTAAATTTATCGGGAGGTCAGAGACAAAGAATTTCTCTCGGCCGCGCGCTTGTTCGAGCTCGAGAGGTTTATTTACTGGATGATCTTTTTTCGCATGTGGATGCTGAAACTGAATCGAAACTTCTCTTAGCTCTAAAAAAACATATTCCAACCTCGGCCACCGTGTTTCTAGTTTCGCAGCGAATCGAGACCTTAAAAAAATGCCGAGAAGTCATTGTTTTAAACAATGGAAAAATTGATTTTCAAGGCACATTCGAAGACGTGCTCTCTTCAAATGACTTCTTCAAAAGACTACATTCACTTCAAAATGTAGAACTTCCGCCTCGCGAAGGAGTCGCATGAGAATTGGCGCGATTAAACAACTCACCAGACTTTTAAGTCCTTACAAAAAAGAAATGCTCATCAGTCTTTTTTTGTCGCTTTTGCCTGCCTATTTTACGGTTTGGAATCCCTATTTGATCGGCCGACTGATTGATGAGGGTATCGGCAAGCGCGATTCACAGATGCTCTTACTCTTAGGTCTTCTGATTTTATTTTCACGCACCGCGCTCGCCCTTGCTCAGATTTTTGTGAATTATTGTCTGAGTTCGTTTGGACTTCAAATTCTTGTCGATTATCGCGACCAACTTCTCGCGAGAATTCTAAAATACCCAACCTTGTTTTTTGATAAAATGTCTTCCGGTAAGCTCACCACTCGGCTTACGAGTGATATCAACTCCCTTCAGGAACTCTTCTCATCTGCGCTTGTTCCGCTCATCGGCAATGTCTTTCTTATTCTCGGAATCATGGTCGGAATGTTTCTGATGAATTGGAAACTCGCGCTTTTGAGTTATTTAGTGGTTCCCCTTTTGATCGGCGCAACTCTGATGTTTCACGATCGAATTCGAAGGCGTTTTGGTTTTATGAGGCAGGCGGTCTCCGCTCTTAATTCCTTTGCAGGCGAGAGTTTTTCAGGAAGCCGTGATCTCCAAGTTTTTAATGCACTTGAAATGAATCAAAAAGAATTCGAGCGTTATTCCACAAAACTTAAAAGCCGAAATACAGAAGCGGTTCGAGAATATGCTTTCTATAATCCACTCGTGCCTTTTTTGACGTCGCTAATGGAAGTGATGATTCTTGGTTACGGCAGTTATCAAGTTGTTCATGGAGCAATGAGTGTAGGTGAAGTCGTCGCATTTTTGGCCTATGCTTCTTATTTTGGCGGACCTGTGCGAGATTTTGCAGAAAAATATGCCACTCTCCAGCAGGCACTTGCTTCTGTGGATCGTCTGTTAGAAGTCGCTTCTCATAAAACCGAACTCGATTCAGGAACGGAGAAGTTTCAGACGGGAGTGATTGAATTTAAAAATGTTGAATTTTCATATGAGAAAAGTTCCTCTCCAGCGGTTTCGAATCTTAATTTTTTAGTTCATCCGGGAGAGAAGATTGCACTCCTTGGTGAAACGGGTTCGGGAAAAACAACCACCTGTTCTCTTCTCATGCGATTTTATGAACCGACTCAAGGGGAAGTGACGATCGGAGAAAAAAATATTCAGCAGATGAGTTTAGATTCGTTTCGCTCTTCGCTTGGATGGGTTTCTCAAGATGTGGTCCTCTTTTCTCAGTCGTTAAGGGAAAATTTAAGATTTTATAATGATTCGATTACAGATCACGATATTTGGGACGCGCTCGACCTGGTGCAACTGAAAACTTGGGCGGAGGATTTACCTTTAAAACTTGATCAGCCGCTGTCCGAACGCGGGAGCGCTTTCTCGTCTGGGCAAAGGCAGCTGCTTTCGCTCGCAAGGGCTCTCATTCATAAGCCCAAGATTCTCATTTTTGATGAAGCGACGTCGTATATTGATAGCCAAACAGAATGGAGGGTGCAGCAGGCCATCGAAAAACTCTGGGATCTCCCGCAATTTTCAGGCATGACC
>JAQBPA010000052.1 GCA_028287765.1 Bacteriovoracaceae bacterium | reverse complement strand
GGATAAAAAGTAGTCGCGCACTTTTGGACATGGCCATTGTTCTTCCGCTGGCTTTTTCGTTGATGAACACCACACCCCACTATAACTGGTCTGGGCTAGCTTTATACTCTGCTGCTTTTTTCAAAGGCCTTGGTCTTGTCACACGACATCATAAAATTTCAAATTACTTATCAGCGGCTTCTTTAGCGGGCGGCGGATTATTATGGAGCAGAGAGATGATGCAACTTTTTCCGTTTAGAACGGATGGGCCATTCTTTTTGTCTCTGTTAATTATGGGAGTAGGTCTCGACAAATTTTTTACACGCCCGATCACGAATACTATGGATGGAGATCTTTCTGAAGTTTATGTGAATTCGCCGTCTGAAATAGTGCCGCTTCATCTTATACAGCGGATGCCACTTTCTCGAAAATCCAGAAAGCAGTTAGCTCGAGAGCTCGTCACTACGCATCCAGAATTGGCGGATCAGCTCCTTCATTCTCGGAAAGCGATACTCTTGGCTGATCAATTTTTGCTTCCAAGGAAAGATCAAGACCGGAGTGATCTAAATAATTGGGCGCTGATCCAGCGCTTCCGATTAGACTTGAAATGAAGAAAGATCAGGCGAAGTAGCGGGAATTTTATTGCTACCTTCAAATTATTTCTGACGCGAAAATAAACTATAAACACAGGGAACGACATAGAGTGTCAGCAGTGTTGAGGTGATCACTCCTCCAATCACAGATATCGCCATCGGAATTCGACTCTCAGCACCTGGGCCAATTTTTTTAAGCCGGCTTGGATCCGAAAGGGGAGGATTTGTCTAAGATAGGATCGCGGGGTGGAACCGCGAGGATTTAGAGCGGCGGAAAATCAGATTTAAGGGGGAATTTGGATGGAGATGATTCCAGGCGAGGGTTGTTGATCAGATGAGTGGGTCCTGGGTTCAGGCGAGGTCGAAAAAAATGGGTTTTAAATTCCTTATTCGTTCATCAGGGTGGTAGAGGTATGTCTCAGATCATGAAATCGAATGTGCTTTCTGCCCCACTCACTTACATCTTTGTAAAATTTTCTTTTTACAAAATTGTTGTGAGAGCTGGGGTTTCTACGACTGTTTTGGAATATCGTTTCGTGAGCCTTGATGCCTTTGAACCGAGCTTTGGTATTGAAGCGACGACGAAAATATTTTGAGCGGCGTCCGCATGCATTAAAGCGGACTTCCCACTTTATTTTTCCGTCACGCGAGTGACGGATTGTGGGAGACAATCCATTTTCGAAGTTCATCCGTTCTAAACATGAAACAACGTTTCTTAATTTATCTGGTCATGGCACTCTGACATCGCTTGGAAACTACTCATCAATCGTCATACGATTTCTCCTCGTTTTGGCTCTAGCTCTTTTCTACCCTTTATATTTTTGGCGATCCTTCGGTCGAGCGCTAGGGCGAATTAAGCGAATTTCTTCGAATAGGGCTTTTCGAATACAAAAACGTCGCTCAGAATCCCAGTAGTTGTGGCCCCTTAGCCGGGCGCAGGTATTTAAAGAATCACTGTAACTTTTTTGAAAATGGTACGAAAAACGATATGAACAAAGAGAAATCGCTAGAGCGAGAAGCAAAATGGAAAGAGCTTATGCTCGCTTCTCAATTGGGTGATTCGGATGCCTACGGAAAGCTTTTGAAGGAGGTCGCTTCTACTTTGAAATTATTTCTACAAAATCGAGTGCAAGAATCTTCGGATGGAGAAGATATTATTCAAGAAGTTCTTCTCGGCATTCATGCAGCTCGACATACCTATGATACGACTAGGTCTTTTGAAGCGTGGATGTTTTCGATTGCGAGACACAAATTGATCGATTTTTATCGAAAACATTCTCGCCGAAATGAAGTGCAACTAGAATCATTGGACTGGGAGAAAATTTCGAATGAATCGCTCAGCAGCCCTTCATCTACGATGGTAGATACAAATGAACTTAAAGCAGCCGTTGATCATTTAAGTCCTGAGCAGCAGGTTGCGGTGAAAATGTTAAAATTTGAGTCTCGAAGTGTTCGAGATGTTGCACGTAAATTAAAAATGAACGAAGGTGCTGTTCGCACGATGGCAAGTCGTGCGTACCAAAAACTTCGAGAAAATTTATTGAAGAAAAAATGAAAACAAAATCAGATCTTCTTATCGACAATCTTCGTCTTAACTTGCGACCCGTTCGCACGGTGAAATGGTCGTCAATATTTGCGGCTCATCTCTTGCTTTTTTTGATTCTTGCAACCGCCTGGATTCTCTTTGACGGTCTTCGAAGTGATATCCATGAGCAAATGACTGACCCTTGGTTTTTAACTGAATCCGGAACTCTTCTAATTTTAGTTTTGACCGGCTTTTATCTGATCAGCCGCTGGGTTATTCCTGGCAATGATCGAGTTCAAAAATCTTCTCAGCTTCTCACCTTTTCAGCGTTAATTATTTGGATTTCGCTCATCGGATTTTCTTTTTTTGGAAGTGGATTTCATACATCCTCATTTCGAGAAACCTTTGGCTCAGGTTGTGTCATCGGCATCGCTGTGATTACGGCCTTAAGTACGTTTTTTTCCTTCCTTTTTATTCGCCGAGCGGCTCCCGTAAAACCCGCCTGGACTGGGTTTGTTTCTGTGAGCGTCTCAGCAGCTTTTGGAGCACTTCTTTTACATTTTACCTGTACTTCGAGCGAACCACTTCATTTGCTGAGCTCACATCTTCCCCCCGTCGTTTTAGCTTCTGCTTTCGGATATTTTTTGGGACGAACTTTTCTCCGGTGGTAGATACAAAAAATATTTTGTTCGGATGTAACAATTCACGATATTGAACGAATGCTCATTGAGGATCATAGACCTATGGAAGCTCTCTCAATCTCGACTTATTTTTTTAGCTTTCTCGCTGGTACTCTCACAGTTCTTTCGCCCTGCGTTCTTCCAGTGCTTCCGTTTGTAACCGGAGCCTCGCTCAGTAAAAGTGCTTGGGGTCCGGTTGCTCTCAGTGTTGGATTATTGATCACCTTTATTGGAGTTACGCTTATTGTAAGTCAGATCGGAAATTTTTTTGGAATCGATGCCTCAAGTTTAAGAATTTTTTCCGGCGTAGTCTTGTCCATCAGCGGTCTTTTGTTTGTGTGGGAAAGTCTTCAAAACAAATTTTCGGAATTATTAAGCCGCGTAACTTCAAAAGTTCCGAACAGTGAACCCAATCAAAATTCGTCGATCATTGCTCAACTTGGTAGTGGAATGCTTTTAGGACTTGTTTGGACTCCGTGCAGCGGACCGAGCTTAGGCACAGCACTTGGACTGGCTACCGAAGCAGGCACATGGCAAAGAGCACTTTCGCTCCTTCTTTTCTTTGGCCTCGGCGCTGCAATTCCACTTTTAGCTATCGCCTACGGTGGTCGCGCATTTTTTCAAAGCCTCCGAAAAAAATCTGAAATTTTTTCCATCGCAAAAAAGATTATAGGTCTTTTAATTATCGCTTTTGGAATTTTAATCGCAATCGGACTGGATCGAAAACTTGAAGCTTCGGTGACAAGCATTCTTCCTGGGACTTGGCTCGAATTTGTAACGAAATTTTAATGGAGGAAATAAAATCATGAAATCATTCACTCTCGCTCTCATATCTCTGTTCAGCGCATTGAGCTCCGTCTTTGCACACGAAGCATATTCGCAAAGTGCGTTTACACAGGCAAAAAAAGAGAATGCAAAAATTCTTTTCCATTTTCATGCCGATTGGTGTCCCACTTGTATCCAGCAGGCAAAAACACTTGAAGCTTTAAAAGCAGATCCAGATTTAAAGGACGTAAGAATATTTCGAGTCGATTTCGATAAAGAAAATGCTTTGAAGCACGAATTTAAAGTGACCGCACAATCTACTTTTATCGCTCTTCGTGGCGGACAAGAAATAGGACGTTCGACGGGAAAAACTTCTGAAAAAGATTTGAGTGAATTTTTTAAAGCCAGTTTTGCCGATGAAAATTTGAAAATGAAATTGGACAATCTAAAAAAAGAAGCTGCTACAAAAATGCCGGCAGAAAAATTAAAAGTGATTGAAGCGAGCATTGAAAAACTTAGAAGCTCTAAAATTACTTCAAAAGCAATGAAAGAAGGCGATACTGCTCCTAATTTCCAACTAAAAAATATTAAAGGAAAAACCGTTTCTCTTTCGGATCTCATTAAAAGAGGGCCGATTGCGCTTACGTTTTATCGCGGCGGCTGGTGTCCGTACTGCAATTTACAATTGAGAGAATTTCAAAAAAAATTGAGTCTCTTTAATGCGCTTGGAGCTCAGGTAGTCGCCGTTTCTCCAGAAAAACCTTCCGAAGAAGCTTTGACCGCCAAAAAAGATAGTCTCGAGTTTGTCGTTCTTTCAGATGAACACGATAAGGTCGCCAAATCTTTTGGCCTTTCTTACAATGTCGATAGCGATCTCAAAAAAGCTTATAAAGATTTTGGAGTAGATCTTGGAAAAAATCAGGGAAATGAAGATTGGAACCTGCCTGTTCCAGCGACCTATTTGATCGGAAAAGATCGTAAGATTTATTATTCTTTTGTGGATGTCGATTATCGTAATCGCGCTGAACCCACGGATATTTTAAAAGCCATTCGAGAAAAGGAATTGAAAGCCCGACTTACTTCTGAAGAATATAAAGTGGCTGTCGAAGGAGGCACTGAGCTTCCATTTCAAAATCGCTACTACCATTCAACGGAAGCCGGTATTTACGTCGACATTATTTCAAACGAACCGCTTTTTAGCTCGCTCGATAAATTTGATTCAGGAACCGGATGGCCAAGCTTTACCAAACCCATCGAGCAAAAACAAGTGGACGAAAAAAATGACAGCTCGTTTGGAATGTCTCGAACCGAAATTACGTCAGCAACAGGGAGTCACCTCGGTCATGTGTTTAACGATGGGCCTGCCGATAGGGGCGGACTTCGCTACTGCATCAACTCCGCATCGCTTCGCTTTATTCCCGTGAAGGATCTTGAGGCCGAAGGTTATCCAGAATACGTAAAAATGTTTTCGGGAATAAAGGATGGAAAAAAGAAAATATGAGTCGAGCACGAATTTTTTTAATGGCGACAAGTTTAGGACTGGGAATTACGTTTTCGGTATTCGGGGAGAAATTAATTGCAGACTCTGGAAGCAGACATATTCCGCTTCTAGAATTGTATACATCTGAAGGATGTTCAAGCTGTCCTCCCGCAGAGAGATGGGTATCTTCGCTTAAAGATAGTCCTGATCTTTGGAAAACATTTGTGCCTGTCGTCTTTCACGTCAATTACTGGGACTATTTAGGCTGGACGGATGCACTCTCACTTGAAGGAATGACAGAACGTCAGCATGCCATTTCGAAACTATGGAATTCTAATTACGTCTATACGCCCGCGTTTTCTCTCGATGGAAAAGAATGGAAAACCTTATCCACTCGCGACCTGATCAGTAACTCTACAAAACCTATTACGCTTTCAATTTATGATGACGGCTCGTCAGGTTTTACAGTGAATATTGGTGCGGGCGCTCCTTCGAACGCCATTCTTCATCTTGTCGAATTAGGAATGGGAATCGATTCTAACGTAGGAGCGGGAGAAAATTCGGGTCGACAACTCGTTCACGATTTTACGGTGATCGGCTGGAGTCAAAAAATAATTCATGCATCCGATCGAAAAATCCATTTTGAGAGACCTCATCAATCTAATAAATATCAAAATACTCGAAAAGCGGTGGCCGTGTGGGTCGAGGAAGTGGGCAGACCTCAACCGCTTCAATCGGTTGGAGGATTTTTATGAAAAAATTAAATTTTATTTTGTTCG
>JAQBPA010000035.1 GCA_028287765.1 Bacteriovoracaceae bacterium | reverse complement strand
GAATTTTATGCAGACCTTTTGCCTCGGCTGAAATCGCGAAACGAGAAGACCAATTCACTTTTAGAAATTTTTGAAGAAGATATTCAAACGCTTTCCAAAAAATGGAATGACAACCCGCCGTCGGGTTCTCTTTCGGGCCTTCCGATTGCGATTAAAGATATGATTTCGATTCGCGGAAAATACGTCACGGCTTCGAGTAAAATGCTTGAAGGCTACCGAGCTCCAAGGTCGGCGACCGTTACCGAAAAACTAGAGAAAGCTGGCGCTCTTTTTATCGGCCGTGCGAACTGCGATGAATTCGCAATGGGAAGCAGTAACGAAAATACTCCGAACGGTCCTGTAAAAAATCCGCTGAGTCTTACGCGAACGGCCGGCGGAAGTAGCGGCGGCTCAGCAGCAGCGGTAGCCGCAGAAATCTGCGTGGGCTCTCTCGGCACCGATACGGGCGGAAGCATTCGTTTGCCTGCTGCGTTTTGCGGAATTACAGGATTGAAACCCACTTACGGACGAGTATCCCGCTCAGGTGTGATCGCCTTTGCAAGTTCTCTCGATCAAGTGGGCCCTTTTGGCGACGATGCACTCGACTGCGCTGAAATTCTTCAGGTGATTGCCGGCAGAGACGCTCGCGATGCAACTTCGGCACCGGTGCCGGTTGATAATTATATCGACGCCGTAAAAAAAGGTTCTTTAAAGGGCGTCACAATTGGCCTTCCGAAAGAATATTTTTCGATGGAAGGAATTGATCCTGACATTCAAAAAGCAAATCAAACAGCGATCGAGCTTTTTAAAAAAGAAGGCGCGATTTTAAAAGATATTTCGATTCCCCATACACCTTACGGAATCGCGGTCTACTACCTGGTCGCGACTGCTGAAGCCTCAAGTAATCTTGCACGCTACGATGGAATTCGCTTTGGCAGGCGAGCAAAGGAATTTAAATCGATGAAAGATTTGATCGTCAAATCAAGATCCGAAGGTTTTGGAGATGAAGTTAAACGGCGAATCATGCTCGGAACTTTTGCGCTGAGTTCGGGCTATTACGACGCTTTTTATTCGAAAGCTCAGTTCGTCCGCTCTAAGATTCAAAACGAATTTTTAAATGCCTTTAAAGAAGTCGATATTATTTTTGCCCCCACATCCCCTTCCACCGCCTTTCCACTCGGGGCGAATGTGAAAGATCCACTCAAAATGTATCTTCTCGATATTTTTACGGTCTCTTGTAATTTAGCAGGCATACCCGCCATCGCTTTTCCGATTGGATACGACAGCAAAAATCTTCCGATCGGCGCACAGTTTATTGGCGGGCCCTATCAAGAATCGCGACTTTTTTCTGCAACAGGCGCTTACGAGCGAGCAAGTCCATTTAAGAAGAGGGCTCTCGAATGTTAGAAAAAGTTTTAGAAAAATATGAGCTCGTCATGGGCCTTGAAGTTCATGCTCAGCTAAAAACCAAAACAAAACTGATGAGTCCGGCGCCGAATGCGTATGGTGAAGAACCCAATACTGCCGTCTCAACCGTTTGCACAGGGATGCCGGGCGCTCTTCCCACACTCAATCGAGCGGCAGTAACAGAAGCACTCAAAACAGCACTCGCACTTAAATGCGATGTGCAAACCTTAAGCGTGTTTTCGCGAAAACATTATTTTTATCCTGACTTGCCGAAAGGGTATCAAATTTCTCAGTACGACCGACCTTACGCCTTAAAGGGACGAGTTGTTTTTTATTTGAATAACGAGAGACGAGAAATCAATCTCACACGAATTCATATGGAAGAAGATGCAGGAAAAAACCTTCACCTCGACGATCAAGGAATTAGTTTAGTCGATCTCAATCGATCAAGCGTTCCCCTCATCGAAATCGTCTCGGAGCCGGAACTTCGCTCTCCTCCCGAGGCCGTCGCTTATTTAAAAGCTCTCAGATCGGTTCTTCGCTATCTGGATGTTTGCGACGGCAATTTAGAAGAAGGAAATTTTAGATGTGATGCCAACGTAAGCCTCCGTCCACGCGGCCATGAAAAATTCGGAACTCGCGTCGAGTTAAAAAACATCAACAGCTTCAGAAATTTAGAGCGCGCCATTATTTATGAAGCTCAGAGACAATATGATTCTCTAGAAACGGGTGGAAAAATCGTTCAAGAAACAAGACTCTGGGACGCCGATCAAAATAAGTCGCAGTCGATGCGCTCCAAAGAAGAAGCGGCCGATTATCGCTATATGCCAGAACCCGATCTTCTCCCGCTTACGATTTCAAAAGACGTAATCGAAAAAGCGAGGAAGGAACTTCCTGAGCTTCCGATCGATAAAATGGAGCGATTTATTAAGGAATATCATCGCTCGGCTTATGATGCCGAAGTCTTAACGACCTCAAGCGATCTCGCCGATTATTTTGAGACCGTCGCCAAAGCAATCAAAGATGATCAGCTAGCTTCCAATTTCATTCAAACAAACGTGCTCGCTCATATTCCGAATGTCGAAACTGGTATCCAAAAATTTTATCCTGACGCAAAGTCGCTCGCTGATCTGCTCATGAAAGTTCAAGACAAAACCCTTTCGCTCAATCTTGCCAAAGATGTTTTTGAGATTATGCGAGCCGAAAAGAAATCGGCCGCAGCGATCATTCAAGAAAAGAATTTATCTCAAGTGAATGACGAGAGCGCTCTTCTTGCAGTGGTCGAGAAAGTCATTCAAGAAAATCCAAAGCAGCTCGCTGATTTTAGATCTGGAAAAGACAAACTCTTCGGATTCTTCATGGGGCAATGTCAAAAAGCCCTCGAAGGAAAAGGCAGTCCTGCGACTCTCAAAAAGCTTTTAGACGAAAAGCTGAAGGGCTAACGGCCTCCCCGAGGCGTATTGAATTATTGTATTATATATAATACAATAATTCTAAATGAATCCGTTCTTGCAAATCGTGTCACCAGCGCGCTTGGAGGTCCTTAGGATTCTCTTCGAAACAGATGCGCCTCTTAAACTTCGACGAATTGCCGATTTAGCGGATGTAAGCATGAGACCCCTGCAGCTGGCGGTCGCGAGTCTAAAAAAAGCAGGACTGATCAATCGAAAAAAAGTGGGCCAAGCATTTTTCTTTGAGCTGAACGCTTTGCCCAGTCCTCTAAAATTATTTTTTTCTGAAATAAAAAGAGAGCGATATCAAAAGCGTTTTGAAATCATTAGTCGAGACGCTATAAATCTGGGTCCGTTTCAAGAAGACGCCCGTCAAATGATTAGAGGGCGAACCAAATGAGTGGCCCTATTCAAAATCAATTTGAAAAGGTCTTAGCTCTTCTTAAAAAATCTAAAGCCCGCTTTGCCCTCGCAGGTGGCTACGCCGCTTCGCTTTATCGGGAGACAGATCGCTTCACCAAAGATATCGATTTTATTCTTTGGACTGAAAATAACGTCATCGAAGACGCCAAAATAATTTTGAATCGACTGGGCCTAGAAGCACACGAAGTTCGCGAGGCTCAACTCCGAGGTGGCCCTCATCATAAAATGAAAACGAAAAGTACGCCTGTTTGGATGGTAGCGGGCCGCAGCAAATCGAAACAGGATGTACCTGTAGATTTTTTATTCCATTTATTTCCCTGGATGCTTGAGGCTTTGACTCGGGCCCAAGAGAACCAAATCGACATTGGCTTCGGATGGCGCATTCCAGTTCTGACGTGTGAGGATGTCTTACTCTCAAAGTTCATGGCGCTTGGTGATAAATCCGAGCGCATCGATGATCTCTCAGATATTCAGCAAATTTTTAAATACAGTGATGTAGATTTAAATTATCTCGTCGGCCGAATGAAAAAACTTCATATTTTCTGTCCTAAGTCTGCTGAGGCTTTCGTTCCGCCTGTGATAAGAAAAATATCTAAAGAAATTCGATCAGGAATGGGGAAAATTAAAAGGACTTTCTAATTATTTTTCCAAAGGAATCTCAACTTTTACCGGCGCATTTGTGCCGGAAATATCTTTCCGAGTCGGCGCAGTGATTTCCACTCCGTTACCATTAGGAGATACGCCTCCGTTTATTCCTTTGATCACATTCGAAGAAGAAGCTTCCGCTTTCATCAAGCATTTAACGTTTATCGTGATCGGTTCATCTCCCTTGGCTTGATAGAGAAAATCAAACGAATCGATTCTCGATTTTTCTTCGTCCATCAATCCTTTGGCCTGGAGATGAAGTTGAGTTGTTGCATCCGTTTGATCGATTAAAAACTTCATGGGGCGATTACGCGGTAAATTTTTTGGCCCGTGGCGCTCACCCAATGTTAAAAGCGTTGGCGTGATTAAAAACTTTGTTCCCTCCACCTTCGCCCCCAGCACATCGGTCTTTCCACTCGGCACTTCGTTCACATGAACAATCTGAACTTCATACTCTCGGTCATTTTTTGTAGGAGTGAGACTCAATTCGACGTCGACACTATGCGAATTTAAAACACCCTCACCTTTAAAATGTATGGCCGTATTATCTGTTCCAGCTGAAATTAATCCGATCGCTAAAAAAAGTGGGTACATAAAGGGATCTCCTTCTTCCTTACTTTACTGCAAAAACCGCGCCACGTAGAGGCTTTGATTATTCTTGAGCTTTTTTTAATGATGACCGCCATTCTGGGACAATCAAACACCTCGTTCCCCCGTTAAACACCTACCTTTTAGCCAAAAGTTCATTCACTTTCTCGATAAATTTCTTTCTATATTTAAGATCGTGAGCCCAAAAGGCATCGAGATGTTGCCCGTTTTCTACCGACCAAAACTCTTTCGGCTGCTTTGCTTTTTCAAAAACTCGTCTGCCGAGTTCGTAGTCCACTGTTTGATCTTTTGTTCCGTGAATCACCCAAATCGGAACGGGAGAAATTTCAGAAATGCGATCGCCCGGCGCATAACGATCGCTCAAAAGTAAATAACTGATCCACTGAAACGGCCATGTCAGCCAAGACTTCGCTAAAACTTTTGCACCAGCCGCCTCATACGAATCGAGGCCACCTTCAATCACACAGAGCTTAATCGGAATCTCGTTTTTCATTTCAATGAGCGTTCGAAGAGAAATGGCGCCGCCAAGACTTTGTCCAAAAACAATAAGCGGAAGTTTGGGACGATAAGCATGGGCCCACCTAATTGCAGCTTTTCCATCTTCAACGGTCCCACGAGGCGTTGGAGTTCCTTCGGATTCTCCGTATCCCTCGTAATCAAAAATAAAATAATCGAAGCCCTCCGGAAGCGCCCACCTGAGATTTGTATAATGCGAAGTTAAGTTTTCAGCATTGCCGTGAAAAAAGACGATGAGTGCTTTTGTTTTTTTGGGTGAATGAAAATACCATCCGTGCAGTTTCTTTTGATTCGAAGTCATGAAAGTCACCTCATCCGGTTTCAAATGAAATTGTGCAGGCGGAAAAAAAACGCCTTGGCTTTGATGATAAAGCAGGGAGCTACAGCCTCCGAGTAGAATCGCGAATGAAATCGTTCCTAGTATTTTCAGCATGCCTCAGCACTCCTTCCGTGAGATCCTCTCATAATAGGGTTAAAAGAGACCAAATAAAGAGTTTTTAACCATTGCTCCCCACCCACCTCCCCCTTTAAATTGTTTTTAAGGGAGAATGGAGATGGCACAAATGGCTCAATCGATTTCAGAGAGAAAACCCTACGGCAATAAGCTCGGTAAGAAGATTTGGATGAACGGCGAGCTTCTTCCTTCGGCGGACGTCAAAGTTCATATCACGGCCCATTCTCTTCACTACGGACTTGCTGCGTTTGAAGGCATTCGCGCCTACGAAATTCCCAGCGGCAAATTAGGAATTTTTAGATGCGATGACCATATGCAAAGATTCATCAATTCTTGCCACACCGGGATGCTACCCAATCCTTACACTCTTAAAGAACTAGTCGAAGGCTGTAGAGCAACTGTTGCCTCGGCTGAACTGGGCGCCTGTTATTTAAGGCCCATCGGATTTTTAGATGCCGGACCTCTTGGTGTCTATTTCGACACTGACAAACATCCTTTTTCGGTCGCCATTTTAGCCATGGATTGGGGCAAATATCTGGGCGAAGAGGCTATGAAAAAGGGTTCTCGTCTTAAAATTTCTTCGTTTACAAGACACCATCCGAATATTTCGATGACCAAAGCTAAATTCACGGGAAATTATATCAACAGCGTCATGGCAAAAATCGAAGCCCGAAAAATGGGTTTTGACGAAGCGTTGATGCTTGATCCCGAAGGCTACCTCGCAGAAGGGACCGGCGAGAACGTGTTTGTGGT
>JAQBPA010000016.1 GCA_028287765.1 Bacteriovoracaceae bacterium | reverse complement strand
GGAAATTAATTTTGGAACATTTAGTGCGTCTATTAAGAACTTTGAGCTCGACCATCCACAGAATTTTGAAGTCGCGAAGATAGCAGCTGCTCATAGTGCCAAAGATCTCTCCACCTACATAAAAGACTACGCTCTTACACAATCAGAAAAGTATGAAGTCGCCAAAATCTCGGCATCAAAAAACGGTGGTGACATTTTGCGTCGAACTGAAAATTTTGAACTTTCAGAAGAACAAAAGTTCGAACTGGCTAAAATTTCTGCGGTAAACGACCCCGAGGGAACTATGGCAGCAAGAAATCATTTTCAGTTCTCTGTCGAAAGAGCGCGAGAAATCTTTTTACTTTGCTTATCGTTTGATCCTCGCAGAAGCGCAGATCGATTTGCTTTCGAGGAACCGCATCAAGATATTGATATCATGCCGTGGCGGGCGTTCGACTCTGAGAAAATGGACCTCCATCGTATATTCGAAAAGCTCGTGACCGATCATCCCGAGCTTTTGAGCAAGAGCGATCTCGATCTGATTGATCGGACATCGCCACGAGAGGCTATTTCACATTATTTGCTTGCTTCAATTTTTTATTCTAAATCTCTAGGAATAAAATCTTCATTTCAAAATTTGGAAGACCTTTTAAGCCTTCCATTCGGTGTTCCAGTTCCAAAACTTAAGCCCACAAAGAAAGTTTCACAGGATCGTCTAAACGATATCGTGGATTTGGCGTTGGAAATTTGGAACAGAACCAAAATACCCGTGTTTTACAATTCAACTATCGATTGGAATTCTGAGAGTTATATCATCGGACTAAGTGAAACACTTCCTTTACTTCGGGATCTTCTATTTTTGAGAGGAGGTACTAGTGAAGCTTGGAAAGAAATTGAAAAAAATTTCGAGGTGCATAGAGCTTTTTCAAGCGAGACCGGCTTGAGTGAGTTACGAACGAAGGTACATGATGCGACCATTGGCCAGCTTAGGATTCTGTTCTCGGACTCGTCACTCTCCCTGACGTATGAAGATTTTAAATCGCTTTCAAAAAGCTGGGGATCTCTCGAACCTTTTTATTCGTTGATAGCTAAATTTAGGAACGATCCTTTGCTTCTAAAATCGATATCACGCATTTTTCAGGCTGAACTCGATGGGACATTTAAGGCAAAAAAGTTTTACGGAGATCCCGCCGACGAAAATGATATAGCCACAGCAGCGAAGCAAAGAGCTGGAATGAGCAAAGAAGAAACAGAAGCCTGGGCAACCCCCCAGCAAATAGTTTCTCTTTTTATACCGAATGGACACGCCGAACCTGATCAAAAGGTTGGTAATCAGAGATTGGCAGAACAGCACTTGAGGACCAACCTTTTGCCGCATCTTAGAAGTCGTGCAACCGCGGAACTCAAAGCAGAACAAATCGGAGACGTTATCCACTCAGAGAAAGATCCCAAAAGAGCGTTCCAGATGTTAAAAGCGAAATGGAGTAATATATCAGTTTCTTCGTTGATTCTTCCTTTGGCTGAAAAACTTTCTCTTCTCGATTCTCAAGCTAGCTTGAAAGAGGTGCAGAAATTTACCATCTGGGTTAAAGAATCCGATGAGCCTAACACGGAAGAAGTGATGAGAGATCTTCAAACATTGGCGTCCTATTTAAAGACGGACGCTAAAGAAAAAGCTCAAACCTCAATTTTAGTGACAACCACCGTGACGGATGCAAAATCCTTGCTTCGGGTCGGGGAACTAGTATCGGGAGTGCACAGTTGTCAGAGTTTTAAATGCGGAAGTCAGGTGCAAACACTACCGGGTTACGTTTGGGATGCTCACGTGATTGGGGCGCTCTCCTTTGCTATCGATGTCTCCCATTTTAAATTCAAAGAAGATTTTTACGCTTTGGTTTCCGCTTTCTATTCCAAGACTCCGGTTGAAGCGAAATACGATCCTTATGCGGAAGTCATTCACTTCACCTTGAGTGAAAACCGTTTTATTTCGACCCTAAAATTATCATCTGCGCAGAAACGAAACATCCTAAAGCTCGGAACTATTCATCCATCCAAGCGAAGTATTCTTGTCGAAAGATCCTATGCACAAACTCATCCAGCCCAAACGGCAATGGAAAATGATCTCAAAAAGCTTGTGGAAATCGTAGAAAAGAAAATCGGTGGCTTTCCCAAAACTGGCGCACTAACGATTGTGGGTTCACGTGGCCCTCATGGGCACTATTCGGACGCCGCTGGAGGAGCCCAAAAGCTCGATTATGTTGTTCCATGAAAGAAATTATGGAATCGGTACCATTTTCGTAATTTATCGGTACTGATTCGGTTTTTTTTCGGGCCTTTAAAATCCTTCGCTTTACTTCGTAAAAAATTCACTGGTACATTATATTGTACCACTATGAAAAGACCTCTTAGTCCAACTTCTTTTCACTATCCCGGAAGTCTTCGAAACGATTCTGAGAGACAAATGGCGCTTCAGCTTGGATTATCGAGAACTACTCTTCGGGGGATTTTATTAGGGGGTGGAAACCCAACGGTCGGAACTCTTAAAAAAGTGGCGGATCTTAAGCATATGGATCTTTTTCTTTTCATGACTCCGCAAGAAGAGCCGAAGTCAGAATATTCTTCTTTCGGTGCAAGTGTTCTTGTGGTGCGCGACGGTTTTGATAGCTGGGAAACTCATTTTAGGAATTTTGTAGAAGAATTTAAAAAGACCAAAGATTTTAGACTTATCTTCTTTGCTCCGGTTCAAAAATTGGATCCTAAACTACACAGTCTTCTCAGCTCCATTGTTGTGGATCTCTGTTTGAGATTTAAAATGAAGCCGCCCGCATGGGCGATTAAATTGAGATTTTTAAAAAAACCCTGGTTTCCGTTAGAAGCAGATGAGTGCAAACCGATTGCACTCGTCGAGTCTCGGCTTTCCTATAGGCGAAATAATATTTTCGTCCTCGAACATTTTCTGGAACGTGTCTAAGTGCTCACTTCAAAACAAATCATGCATGTATTTCATAAGCTGAACGATGTTCTCGCTTCGAAGGATTTATCGGGAGAACTTGGTGTTGTTGACGGAGCTGCGATGTGTCTCGCTTTCAATCGCCTACCCACCAAAGATATGGATGCGATATTTAAACCTTCATCGGTGATCAAAAAAATAGCGCGAGATTTAGCGAATACCGAAGGGCTCCCCTCACAATGGTTGAACGACGCGGTTAAAGGATTTCTTTCGAAAGATTTTAAACGAGAGACTTTTTTAGAACTTAGCCATCTTCGAGTTTGGATCCCTGAAGCGCAGTATATGCTGGCGATGAAATGCATCAGTGCACGCTGCGATATGAGTGATCAAGATGACATCGTTTTTCTGATTAAATATTTAAAGATCGCGAAAGCAAATGATGTTTTTAAACTGATCGAATCCTACTACCCCGCCAATCGAGTTCAGCCCAAAACAAAATTTTTAATTGAAGAGCTTTTAAAAAAACCTACAAAGCGAAAAAAAAGGGTCGAGATTTAAACCCGGCTTCGCTCTGCCGCGATGACTCCGTCAATCTTCTCGAGATTTTTTAAAATATTATGAAGATGCGGAAGATCTCGAATGATGACCTCTAAAAGAATGGTCGCTCGTTTATCTTTTGTGGTCTCTACATTGGCTGAAGCAATATCGCCGTCCAAATTGGAAATCGTTTTGGTAATTTGAGCGAGTACTCCCGATTTATCGATTGCGGTGACTCGAATTCCACTTCGAAATTGCGCTGTCTCTCCTTTATCCCAGTCGAGCTCGACTTTTCGGAGCGGGTCAAACGAAAGAGCTTTATCGCAATCAATGGCATGAACCGAAATACCGCGCCCTCTCGAAACGAAACCAACAATCGGCTCGCCCGGAATGGGATTACAACATTTGGCGAATCGAATGAGCATATTATCAATGCCTTGCACTCGAACGGGTGATTTACTTTTCTTCTCCGCCGCTCTTTTAAAAATTCTACCGATCAGTGTGCCTGTCGGATCTTTATGCTCACCTTGTTGATGTTCAGGATGAGCGGGCTCGGGTTGAGTGCCGGGACCGCTGATTGAATTGGCAAAACTTCTCGCCACATCGAGAGCCAGAATTTTTCCGTAGCCAATTTTAACGAGAAGATCTTCTTCACCCGATGCACCGACACTTGGAGAAAGTTCTGCAATTTTGCCATCTTTGGTGAGTTTATTTAAATTGAGCTTCACGCGTTTCAGTTCGCGCTCCAAAAGTTTAACGCCGAGCTCTCTCGATCTCTCACGTTGTTCTTTTTTAACAACGCCTCTAATTTTTGTACGAGCTCGACTCGTTACAACAAATTCAAGCCAATCTTTTCGCGGCGTCTGAGCATCCGAAGTAATAACTTCGACCTCGTCGCCTGAGCGAAGTTTTTCTCGCAGCGGCACAATCCGCCCATTTACTTTTGCACCGACGCAGTGATCTCCCACTTTCGAGTGGATCGCGTACGCAAAGTCGACGGGCGTTGAGCCTTTAGGAAGAGCAAAGACATCGCCCTTCGGGGTAAAAACAAAAACCTCTTCTTCGAAGAGATCAATTTTGAGCGTTTTGAGGAATTCACTCGAGTCTTTGAGATCTTCTTGGTCTTCAACTAATTTTCTAAGCCACGAAAACTTTTGAATATCAGATTGCTCGATACTTCCGTCGTCTTTATACGTCCAGTGCGCCGCAATCCCTTTTTCAGCAATCTCGTGCATTTCGAATGTGCGGATCTGAATTTCAATTCGATCGCCGAGCGGGCCAACAACGGTCGTATGTAAACTTTGATAGAGGTTACCCTTGGGCATCGCGATATAATCTTTGAATCGGCCGGGAACGGGCTTCCACATCGAATGCACAACTCCGAGAGTTTGATAACAAGACCTGATATCTTCGCAGACGAGTCGAAACGCGATTAAATCGTGAACTTGATCAAAGCTGACTTGGCTCTTTTCCATTTTTTTATAAATGGAATAAAAATTCTTAGGACGTCCTTGAATATCAAATTTCGTAATTCCACTTTCGATGATTTTTTCTTTTAAGATCTGGATGACATCATCGATATATCTTTCGCGACTCTTTCTAGTCTTCGCAACGAGTTGAACTAAACGAAAATAAACTTCGGGTTTTATGTAGCGAAGACAAAGATCTTCGAGCTCAGTTTTAATCCAGTGAATCCCTAGTCGGTGTGCAAGCGGGGAATAAATCTCAACCGTCTCTTCAGAAATTTCGAGCTGCTTCTCGGGCGACATAAATTGAAGCGTTCGCATATTATGAAGTCGATCCGCGAGTTTGATCAAAATGACGCGGATGTCTTTTCCCATCGCTAAAATCATTTTTCTAAAATTCTCAGCTTGGGCGGTATGTTTTGAATGAAATGAAAGTTTAGAAAGCTTTGTTACGCCGTCGACTAAAAAGGCGACTTCTTTTCCGAAGCCTTTTTCGATTGCGGGAAGCGTTAAAAATGTATCTTCAACGGTGTCATGCAGCAGGCCTGCTACAAGTGAGGGAAGATCCACATTCATACTGAGAAGAATGCGAACGACTTCGGTCGGATGAACAATATAAGGTTCACCGCTTTTACGGATCTGTTTGCCATGGCAATCCGTCGCGATTTGAAATGCTTTTTCAATAGGCTCGAGTGGAAATGTAGGATGTACCTGGTGAACTTCTTCGAGGAGCCCTTTGAGCAATGTCACAGGTCTATTTTATCACGGTTTTTTGGGATCAGATGGCTTTGCTTTCACAAATCCAGAGGCAACTTCTCTGAGACTTAAAACGACAAGTCTGTTTTGAGTGAAGGTATTATCCACCAAAGCTCGAGCACCTTTTAAAAGCTGTCGAGTTCTTCGGCTGGCCACTTGCACCAATTCAAATCGGTTTCGTACCTGTGTAAGACAATCTTCTACTGTAATTCTCGCCATGGTTCAGAGTTAGCCAACAAGACACATAAATTCAAGTGGTTCTGCCGTGATTCTCGTGGTCCGCCTTAAAACAGCGGGGATAGACGCCAGCTTTTCAACCTTTCGGTGATGAGGATCGCCTTTAGCTGCGCGTAGGCTTCGTCGAAGTTCTCATTATGTATTATATAGTCATAGCGTGGAGCTTCCGAAATCTCTCTCGAAGCTTCTTTTAGACGATTTTCAAGTTCTGCTGGTGAATCTTTTCCTCGGCCTCGGAGCCGTTTTTCGAGTTCTTTCACCGACGGGGGCAGGATGAATAAAAGGACAGAGTCTTGAGGGAAATGCTTTCGG
>JAQBPA010000009.1 GCA_028287765.1 Bacteriovoracaceae bacterium | reverse complement strand
GATCTCGGTCTCAGTTTTAAAGCTTCAAGCACCAAATGAAGAGCTTCAGGTCGGCTGCCGAGACTGACCATTTTTGAGAGCTCAACGACAACTTCCGTTCGACGGTCTTCACTTTCTCGATCGGTGGCATCGAGAATAGAGAGAAGTCGTTGTAAATCGAAGGGGGGATCCTCACTTTGCGAAAATATGGGAACGGCTGATATTATTAAATAAACAGCAAAAAACGCAAACACCCATACCCGTCCGAAACCCATGCGAGTGCAATTTTGCATTGCATCCAGCCATTGTCAATCTCCTCCAACTTACGGAGAAAGATTGACCCATTAAAAAAGTTTCGCTTCGATAAGCCATGACAACCATCACGCTTAGCTCCACTCGTTCAACATTTTCATGGAAGGCAGCTTCCATTCAATTAGCGCAAATCTGTTTGTTCACCGCACTCACTGCGCTAGCGGCGCAGATTCGATTTCCACTTCCCGGAAATCCGGTGCCGATTACGCTTCAGTCGCTTGCTGTGATTTTATCCGGCGCCTTTTTAGGTTCTAGAAAAGGTGCGCTCTCTCAAATTCTTCTGATTGTTTTAGGATCGGCGGGGCTCGCTGTCTTCTCTCAGCCAAATCCTGGCTATATTGTTCTCCTCGGTCCGACGGGTGGGTATATTTTTGGATTCGTCCTTGCGGCCTATGTTTCGGGATGGATTTCCGAGAACACTCCTAAAACTTCTTTCACGAATCGAAATATTCAACTTTTTCTCGCCTCGCTCTTTATTTTTCTTCCGGGAGTTGTTTGGCTAAAGACTTACACTGGGCAAAGTCTCACTCATGCCATTCAACTCGGCTTCGTTCCCTTTATCGTGGGCGATCTCGTAAAGACGGTGATCGCTGCATCGATCGTGAGCAGCACAAAAACAATCCGACTCTTTCGCTAGTCTTATGTGGGGTCAAACCGGTTAGGAGCCACCTTTAAGCAGCTAAAAATTCTGATTGAAAGGGGGTGGGTCCGAGGATTTTATGGCGGGCTCTTCCGAGAACATGATTGACGGGATTTGATCGCCGCAAAAATCTAATGACGGGTGGCCTACGCACACCCAGCCACTCGAGTATTTCTTGCGCAATCTCTTCAATGGAGTCGACTCGAGAAAGCTTTCTCAAAAGACGAAGGCCTTCTGTTTTTCGACCAGATGATAAAAGTGTTTTTGCGAAATTAAGATTTACGAGAGGTGACGTTGCATAATCGATTGCCACTTTTTGAGCAATTTGAAGTCCTGCTTCTTCTCGACCTCGAATCTGAGTGAGTAGCCAAGCATAAGACGATAAGAATTGAGGATCGGATTGATTTCCTTCTCTTTGAAAAAGTGCCCGAACAAAAGCCGAAATATCTTCGGCGCCGACACCTGGCATTAAAAATTGTTTAGAAACTTTAGCGAGCTCCTTCTCAAAACGTAAACAATCGAAAAATCTATCGGACGGTTTTATGCTGAGAGCTTTTTTTAAAAGAAGGTCAAAACCTGGGGGAAGATCCTTTCTAAACGTAGAAGCAGGCGCGTACTCTCCGTTTCGAATAGAATCGAGAACGGCTGTGTCGCTATCTTTTAAAAAAAGAGGCTGGCCCGTGATCATCTCCCACATCACGATTCCACAAGCAAAAACGTCGGCACGTCGATCGAGGGTCTCGCCTTCGATTTGTTCCGGCGCTAAATAACACACCTTTCCGCGCAGTTCGCCTTTTGGGGTGAGCTTATGAAGTTCAATTTCGGTTGCCTTACTGATTCCAAAATCTAGAATTTTGACTTCACCCGCATACGTCAAAAATATATTAGAAGGATTTAAATCTCTGTGAATGATTCCAAGCGGGTGCCCAAGCCGATCTTTTCTTTTGTGAGCATAATCGAGACCTCTTAAAACATTTCTCATAATCTCGACCACGACGACGAGCGGAATGGTCAGCTGCTGCTCGTATATTTTTCGAAGAATTTCTTTTAAATTCACCCCTTCAAGATATTCAAGAGCCAAAACAAGTTGCTCTCCAACACGATCAAAACCAAAAGCCTTCACAATATTCGGATGATCGAGCGCGAAGGTAATTTCGGCTTCGCGGACGAAGAGATCTCGAAATTTCTCATTCGATTGATGTTCTTTAAGTATTTTTTTTAAGGCAATAGTGCGTCCAGAGTCGTCGACAGACTTAAAAATCTCCCCCATGCCCCCGGAAGCGAGCGGCTGCTGAAGGCTAAATTTTCCAAGCTTGCGATACTCCAAAAGAAAACCCTCTTCCCACTCGAAAAAGCGGACCCGACCTATTCTACTATTGTAACACGATGCGCCAACGGTAAGGACCTCACCTAAGCACCTGAAACAACTTGCAAATTTTTAAAAGGGGTCAGAGCAATAGAGAAGGCGGCATGACAGAAGGGGTCAGAGCAATTTCGTTAATTAAGGTAAATGGGAGAGAGGGTCAGAGTAATTCTGGTAAGTGACGAGAAATAGGTTTGAAGTCAGGTCGCGGTATTTGAACCCTCGTTCGTTGATGGGCTTACTTTGTTTGCTTGCGCTTCTTAGACTTTCGACGTCGCCTAGCCTTCTCCTCTAAGCCACGTTCTGCGTCTACTCGAATATTTTCTAAATAGTCGACAATCCCGTCGTGAAGGTTCTCTCCGCTGTCGAGGATTTCATCCACGAGAACCATAGTATCTTTGAATTTTCCAAGTGAAAGGAGAACTCCGGTAAGTTCAACGCCTGCTCCGATATTGGTGATATCGAGCTTCCAAGCCTTTCTTAGAAGCCGCTCACCTTCGTATAAATTACCTGTGAACACATACGTACGACCGAGCTCCTCCAAATAAATGGAGTTCTTCGGCTCTAACTTAACGGCCTTCTCGAACTCTTCGATTGCTCGCCTCCAATTTTCTTGGGTTTGGTACACCATTCCAAGGAGATAGTAGTAATGCGAAAAGTCTCCATCAAGAGCGATGGCTCGATTTAAATAATCGACGGCCTTTGGAAAATCTTCGTTAAAAAGATAAATATCTCCAAGATAAGCAAAACAATCTGCCTTCATCGCTGTTTCTAAAAATTTTCCGTGCTGTTTGATGAGTCTCTCAAAATACTTGAGCGCTTTATCAAAATTACCCCGTTCGTAAAAATTTTCTGCCGCTTGAAAAAGCCAAGTAAAGTAACGACTGCGATCAACACGTTTCATAATGAATAGAATTCCTTCAAATAAGTTCTCAGTCCTTCGTGACCTTTAATATGCTTCTGACTCACCGCCTTTACATGTGGCTGAGCATGACTCATCACGAGACCTATATGAGCTGATTTTATCATCTCCATATCGTTTTCGTCATCTCCTACCGCGATGACGCGACGAGCTCCTAGTCGTTTTCGAACAAATTCAATCCCCGTCCACTTTGAACAAGTCTTTGGAAAAATTTCGAGCGCCCCATACTTTGAAAAACCAATATTTTTGACAACAAGTACTCGGTAAGGCCGGGGAAGTAATCGACTGATCGACTTCTGAATTTTTAAAAGCTCTTTATGCGGAGCAACAGATGTAATTTCGACTAAAGGGGCCGCTTTAAAGTGAATGAGATCGTCGAGTGTTTTAAAAACACGATTCACACCTTTCGTTCGTTCATACACCGTTTGAAGAGATGCCGAATTTTCTAAAGAATTTTTCAAAAAAATAAAATCAATTTTCTTTTCATGGGCGTCCGTAGAGAAAAAGAAATCGACATTCTTTTTCTCTAAAATTTTAGAAATAACCAAAGCGTTCTTGGTCGAAAGTTCACGCCTAAAAATGGTTTTGCCCTTCTGATCTTTAATCACGAGCCCATTGTGGAGAATCGAATAGGGCATTTTTGGCAGCGTTAAAATATCAGGGTAGGCCGAACGATAACGGCGACCCGTAGCCACGACAATAGCTGCTCGGTCGGCAAGCTTATGAACAACCTTTAAAAGAGCGGGGGGAATTCCACGCTCGCCCGACGGCAGACCGTGAACGAGCGTTCCATCCAGATCAAATGCAAATAAATCAGAGAACTTTTTTACCGCCAAGATAAACCGAAATTACCCTCGAACTGCCGTAACTGTAATAAATTTCTTCAAAATGCTCATAATCCCACGCAATAAAATCTGCACGCATTCCGGGCTCTAGAGTGCCTCGGTCGTGGAGATTGAGAGCAAGAGCGCCGTGAAGAGTTTGTGCACACAGAACCTCCTCAAGACTAAGCCCCTGAAAAATAGCCGCCATCGTACCAAAGAGAGGAAAATTTTGACTTGGGTTCGTGCCTGGATTGAAATCCGAAGCAATCGCCACCTTTAACCCGGCGTCCCACATTCTTCTCGCCGGAGCAAAACTTTTAGCACCCAGAAAAAAAGAACTGCCAGGAAGAAGAACGGGAATCACTTTTGATTGAGCAAGAAGTTGAATATCACTCTCATCCAAAGACATCAAGTGATCGGCGGAAATCGCATTTACTTTCACCGCTGCACGGACTCCTCCTGTTCTTCCAAACTCATGTGCATGCACTTTTGGAAGAAGCCCGAACTTTTTTCCCGCTTTTAAAAGAGAAACAGTTTCAGCCTCTGTAAAATAGCCCTTTTCACAAAAAATATCCTGAAAGGAAGCCAGACCTTCAACTTGAGGAAGAATTTTTTTTTCTAGATAAAGAAGATAGTCTGCATTCGAATTAAATTCTTTGGGCCGCGCATGTGCACCCATGAATGTCGACACTAACGATTGAGGGGTTCGCTTTCGAAG
>JAQBPA010000070.1 GCA_028287765.1 Bacteriovoracaceae bacterium | reverse complement strand
CTTTTGATCGAAAAGACGTTCTAAAATTAGATTATTTTACGTGGGATCTGGTTGATGCGGTTGCAGAGCATAATGTTGGAACTCTTCTTGCGGGTGTAGTGCGATTGTCACCAGTAGCATTAAAACAATTCAGTCTTGCCATCGGTCAGGATTATTCAAAATTCTTCAGCGCGAATGCTTTGAAGGAACGAGGTGATAAGCGATTCTCAGATAGCGAGATCGCTTACTATTACAAACAGCTGCAGATTGACTGTCGCAAGAAGGGCGTTCAATTCACTACCTGTTACATCGGAAACGGTGAGAAAGATTATTTTCAGTATCAGGATCTTTGGGAAAATAAATCTGACTGTTGTAACGCTCGCGGAAAAGTTAGCGGCTTTCAGGCATCCGCACATGATGTTTTGCATTTGCATGACAAAAATAAAAATGTGACTGCTGATTTGCAGATAGTTGCCGGCAAGTAAAATGGGTCTCAAGGAACTGCAAATTCCTGGCCTGAATGTTCAGGAGCCATGGGCGCAGTTAATCATTGATCATAAAAAGACTGTCGAGACGCGAACGTATCCCATCCCCTCTAAGCATCTTAACAAGCTCATTGCCATCATCGAAACATATCCTAGCAACGCTAAAACTGCTCGAGTTGTGGGTATTGTTAAGTTCAGCTCATGCTTTCAGTATAAAAATAAAGCGCATTTCAAAAGGGATGAAGAGTCTCATCTAGTTTCCGAAAGCGATATCTTCGCCTGGAGTAAAGATAAGAAAAAATGGGGATGGAAGATTTCATATACTAAGCGAATCCCCAATGTAAAATTAAAGGCTAATTCCCGCCGTGGGATAGATTGGTGCTCCTATACGTCCAAGTATCTGTGACGACAGTTAAGCTGCTCGTCGAAGCAGGGTGCTTAATGCTTCATCAATGATTTTCAGATCGCTGATACTGAGTCCAAAAGCCCGCGCCAAAATCGCATCTAATTTTTCGACGTCCCCATCTTCGGAAGAGAAATCAGAGTGGAGTATTTCTTGCGCGAGACCAAAAGATTTTCCATCCAATTCTTTGAATTTTTCTGGAATAGGAATGTTAGCAATCTGTTCCGTACGAATATACGGAAACAAAACGTCGTCATTTACAAATTTGTATCTAAACCAGAAGCGAATAATTTTTGAGTTTAATAATGCAGCCAGTAGTTCAGTGTCCACACCAGCTCCAGGCTTAACAACATAGAGAGTGTTCAGACAGACTGAATCCGAATAGTCGACACAGGCTTTTAAATCATTGGTAACTCGTCTGACTAATATCTTGGGTCCCGAGTACAAACTTTGTTCTTTAAAATCCTTCTTAATTTTCCAATCCACTGAAATGAAATTTTTAGGTTTTCCAACTAGGCGCTCTTGAACTTCCTCGCCAGCAAAACATGGAATTCCAGTTTTGCTTTTTTTAGATTCCAAAGCATTTTTGCCTTTTTCAATTCCTCTCAGGACAGGCCGTTGCAGAATGTCATTCAACCGAAGCTTTGATCGATCGAGCATTTCGAAAACTTTTTCCAATTTTGGATTCGATTGTAAATTAATAATTTGGCCTTCACTAACTTTATCTCTCTTAACCGCACCTACTTTTTGAAGACCGTCGGTTTCCAGTTTGGCAGTAACTATGGAATTCGACGTATTTTCGTTGCAGATCATTACAACAGTTTCGACTGACGCATCTTCAAACACAGCTCCAACATCAATCACTTGTGAGAGGTTGTTTTCAACTAATAATTTTCGAACCGAGGCTTGATTAGAATTTGTTAGAATGGGTTTAGGGACGATTAATCCAAAGTTTTTAGGCTCCCATTGCAGACCACGTTCAAAGAAGACAGCGTAAGTATCCCATTGTTTTACAGCAGAGTTTGTATAATTAGTTTCAAGATAATCTTTATACTTAGCTTCAAAGAAACCTCGTTTAACATTTAGATAAGGTGGGTTGCCCACAATTGTCAGATTGGATTGCTTAGGTGGAAACTGTGCGTGATCTACAAATTGTCGATTAAATTTATTCTCGTGGAGAAGTGAGTCAGCGATTAAAATATTGCCCTTCAAGTTCGGCAACAATCTTTTCCCCTGAGAGATGTGGGGCTCATCTTCGAGTGCCGAAAGGCACAGAGATAGTATGGCGATTTTAACTGCTTCTGAGTCGATATCAATTCCATAGATACATTGAAGGAGCAGATCCTTTTTTGTGGCAAATGATAATCGCTCAAGCTTACCTGACCGTCTCAGCTGCTCTTCCATTAACATCTGATATGCCGTGATCAAAAACGTTCCCGATCCGCAAGCCGGATCTAAAACTTGAATATCTAACAAATTATTAGCATTTTTTAACTGATCTCCAAAAGTCTCTGAGCAAATGAGGCGAACTATTTCTTTTGGAGTATAAAAGACGCCACCGGCTTTTCTAATTGATTCTCGCTTTTCTAATTTTAGCCCCCGACCAGACTTAGCAAGTTCTTCGGAAAGAAATTTCTCGTAAATATGTCCAAGCGTATTTGGATCTAATCTATTGAATGCAAACGGACAGCTTCGACCGTAAAGTTTCTTTATAACCCCAGCCAACTCGGACCCATTTACTTTAACGCCTTCAAATGGATTGCCGACGAATAACTTTCCATTGAAATTGCTGTTTATATAATCGAACTGCTTAGCAAGTGAGGCAATCAGGAGAGGGCCTTTTGCTCCTCGAGCTTCTTGCCATTCTTCAACTAAATCTTTCAATTCGGCTCTGTCTACAGTCCCGCGATCTTCTAGAACTCGAATAAACAAAAGTCTGTGCAAGATAGTGGTAACTACGTCTTGGATCTCATCCAGTGACATTCTAGGATTTTCTGAAAAAATAGATTTGGAAAGTTGTAGTCTAAAGTCATTAAGCAATACGAGAAGTCTATCGTCAGGTCGCTCCTTAAATGACGACCAACGGCTATCCATTGATACTCGTTTTTCTAAAGTGCCCTTCATCATCTCTTCCTTTGAGAGGGACCATAATTGATCAATGACATTTGGGTTTGAATACTCCTCAACCTTAAAATGAAATACTTTGCCTCGGTCTGGGTACTCGTAATCTGGAACGAGAGTTGTATCAAAAACGAAAATTTCTTCAAAGTTAGAGAGAATTGCGATCGGCACCACGGATGCGGTTGTACTCCACGAATACGACTTCGCTTGATGAATCGGATCTGGAGAGTTCAATGTGACGTGCGGGGCTTTTGCCTCCAGATAAAATTTTGTTTCCCCATTCAGACGGAAATTATAATCGGGTCTCTTTCCTTTGCAGTCTCCGCGTTCTAAGATTACTTCTCTATCTATCGGCGGTAGAGCTGATTCATTTTTTAAATCCCAACCAAGCTGCGAGAAAAGAACATCTAAAAATTCTAATCGGACGTCTGTCTCGTTATATTGTTTTGATTTATATTGTGGACGAGATTTCAAATATTTTTGTTGTAACGTTAATAACGTCTTCCGAAATTGTTCTTTAGAACTTAATTTGCCCATATACCACCCTCACGCGTTGCATTATGTCAGTGCGTCAGTTCAGTTTAATGTTTGCTGCTATGCGCATGGAACGGTGGCAGGGAATTGGCAGTTCCTTTTCTTCGGCGAAAAATGAATAGAAAAAAGACATGTCATTTCACTCTCTTCCAATCATAGAAAATGAGAATCTTGACGCTTTTTTTTCCGCAAGGTTTCCGTTAGAGAAAATCCTGAAATTTAAGACTGTTTTAAATGAGTAAATGTAGAAGGTGCTTTATTTTTACGGATAGCGGATGGCAGGCATTTTGCACGTCAAGTAATGAGACAAAGCGATGGGAACCTGGAAACAGGCTTAAAAAAACTCATACAGAGAGAGGCGCGCTTACACACGTTTATTCCACATTTTTGCTGAATGGTACACTTCCCATTCCTATGTTCATTTGAACTTATAGAACGTTTAAAATGAAACTCGGCTTAAAAGTTTTTTAAATTTTAGGTGTACCATTGGACGTGCTATAG
>JAQBPA010000228.1 GCA_028287765.1 Bacteriovoracaceae bacterium | reverse complement strand
AGCCATACCTGTTTCAAAAAGTGATTTCAGGCTCGAAAGAACCCGTGGCCATCCGCCGCTAATTGCGCGTGCCATTTCAGAACCCGCTTTGAGTTTGTCGTGAATCACGTTGAGTCGAACCATGTCTTCAACTGGTTCGATTTCGAAAGTCACTCGAGAATGTTCAGATTTATCCTCAACATTCGCTGGAGCTGCCCAAGTCAATACAAGACGTTTGGGTGGAAGGCTTTCAAGGACTTCACCAACAATCCGGACTGTACGTTTTTCATCGTTCACGACGTGGCTCCACTTTGAGCCTTTCTTCCAATCGGAAACATTATCGCTTCCCCAATATTGGCGGGTGAATTCAGGATTTGTAATGGCCTTCCATAGTTTTTCGGGCGTGGTCTTAATATAGGTCGTGTAGATGAATTCGGGATTACTCATGATCATTCTCCTTTAAAGCTAATTTGAGGTTGTGTAATGCATGGACCCGCTCTTGTTCGAATTTGCCGATCCAACGCATATAAATTTCATTTATGGGTACCGGATTAATATAGTGCAATTTTTCGCGCCCCCGTCTTTGAGTCACGACAAGTTTTGCCGCTTCCAGCAAGATGAGGTGTTTGGTCACCGCCTGACGACTCATGTCGTGCTTCTCGCAGAGCTGATTGAGAGTCAGCCCATTTTTCTTATGCAGTCGGTCGAGTAGTTTTCGACGACTGACATCGGCGAGAGCTTTGAACACTTTGTCTTCATCGGCGATCATGTTTCTATTATGCAACTATTTGGTTGCATGTCAAGGGGTTGCAAATGAGCTCATTTAGGCCGCCCCTCTGCGAATTTAGATCGGTACCGAATCGAATTCTTTTCAAGGTGCTCGAATTTGGCATAGAAATTGCAAGTATATTAAGAAGATGGCACGAAGCCTTATTCTCTATTTTTGCTTACTCCTAGCGCATTTATCTGTCGGAAGCGTATCTGCGTCGACTCCGCCAGGTTATTTGGAGGCCAAAGGAATTGGCTTGGAAATTCTGAAAAACTTTTAGGAAATGCACAAAAAAATTGGTCATAGTTGGCTCTTCGCCATTCTAAACCCAGAGATCTGCTGGCGGATTTCTTAGCTGGACAGGCTTCCATCTCGCAGAAAAAAAGTGGCCTCAACTTCGTGATAAGAGATTTCGCGGATGGCTTTACGGAGCTGGATCTTTGGCAGTGACATCAGGTTGCGTTTACGCGCTTAATCTTGTGGCGGCACCTCTCTAATAACTGATCAAACTTGCTTCACACGAAAACAATAATCGGAGTGGTCGTTCAGCATGCCGACCGCTTGCATGAATGCATAACAAATCGTGGGTCCTACAAATCGAAAGCCGCGTTTTTTTAAATCTTTGCTCATTTGTTCGCTAATCGCTGGCGCCTTTTTTTTGGTTGTCGGTTTTCCATCCACGAAATTCCAAATGTACTTATCAAAACTTCCGAATTCACGTTGAACATTCAAATAGGCTTTTGCGTTTTCTACAACTGCCTTGATCTTCAAACGATTGCGAATAATACCTTCGTTCTTAAGAAGAGCGGCTTTCTTAGCAGAATCATATTTAATAATTTTCTTAGCGTTAAAATGATCAAAGGCTTTCAAATAATTCGCGCGCTTTTTAAGAATGGTAAGCCAACTTAAGCCTGCTTGAGCGCCTTCTAGATTGAGCATTTCAAAAAGAAGTCGATCGTTATGGACGGGAACGCCCCATTCTTTATCGTGATAGTCTAAGAATAGCTCATTCGATTCTGCCCATTTACAGCGTATGGGACTCTTTATTTTTCGCTCCATAAAAGACAATCAGCGAGTTTAATCGTCAAGTCGATTAAAAAAAAGTAGACACGCATGACCACGACTTTGGGCGGATCTTCTCAAGACTTCGGAAAGCTAAGGTAAATTTATTATGGATAAAATCCATCATAACGAAACAGGTCAAGATCTCGAAACTTACCTCGAAGAACAATCTCATTGTCCCAATGTTCATCGTCGTACTCCTATTGCTGAATCCTATCACCATCCGAATCCTCCCGAGGCGGAACCGAGGTCTGATGGTCACATTTTAAGAGATATTTTTGTGCGTCTTTCCAAAGAAGGCGAAGAAGATCCCTCGCATTTGGATATTCGAGTGCAGCAGGGCAGTGTTCAACTTTTTGGAAGAGTTGATAGCCAATTAGCAAAACTCTCGATTGCGAATATTTGTGACGGCGTCGACGGAGTCATTGCTGTCGAAAACCATCTTGAAGTGAAATAGCTTTCTAGATCCCCCTTAAGGCAGAAGACAAAATCGTCGAAAAAGCTCTTATGACTTTATGATTCTTTCCCGCCCTCGTTCTCACCGAATTTCAAAACCGCAAAGAAAGCAGAAGGACTTCGAGCGATTATCTAAATTGAACGTTCGATCACTCGATCAAAAATATTTGGCGCGAGACTCTGATCCCAAAGACATTGAAGTTGTTAAGACGAGTGGCAGCTTCGTTTTTGATGCTAATGGGAAAAGATATATCGACTTCGTCATGGGTTGGTGCGTGGGAAATTTGGGTTGGGGTCTCGACCCAATTAAAAATAAATTAAAATCTTTCAAGGGGCCTGACTATGTGACGCCGTCCATGCTGTACAAACGTTGGGCAGAACTGGCGAATTTATTGGCTGACATTACCCCGGGAAATTTAAAAAAAAGTTTTCGAGCGACGGGCGGAACCGAAGCCGTCGAGGTAGCTTTGAATGCAGCGATATCGCATACAAAGCGCATCAAATTCGTTTCGATCGATGGTTGCTATCATGGAGACTCGCTCGCAACGATGAGTTTGTCTTCGGACTTTCCAAAGGGCGGAAAAAATTCTTTACTGGATTGTAAACGAATCAAACCTCCGCTCGATAAGAAAGCAACCGGTGAGCTAGAACGAGTCCTTCAGAAGAAGGATGTCGCTGCATTCATCATGGAACCCATCATCTGTAATTTAGGCGTACTGATTCCAGATTCCGACTTCATGAAATCCGCCCAACAACTTTGCCGCAAATATGGGAGTCTCTTGATCATGGATGAAGTCGCGACAGGTTTTGGCAGAACAGGAAAACTTTTTGCTTCTGAACATTACGATCTCGAGCCGGACATTCTTTGTTTAGCCAAGGCCATTACGGGTGGGTACGCAGCTCTTGGCGCGACAGTGACAACCGAAGAGGTCGCAAAATCAGTGGAATATTATTATTCTACATACGGATGGCATCCTCTTTCGGTGGAGGCGGCAATCGCCAATGTTCAATATTGGCTGAAGCATCGGGATCGAATCGAAGAAAATACGAACTCGATGTCTGAGTATTTTTCAGAGCGGCTTGAAAATATGCCTTTCAAAAGTGCGCCCAATATACGGATCAAAGGACTTGCCATAGGAATCAACTTTCATGGCGACGAAAACTATGGATCTAAAATAGTTGAGACTGCAGAAAAAAAAGGCCTACTTTTATCTGAAAGTGAAAATGGCTTCACTCTCTTTCCCGCACTCAATATCGAACGGGCAGTCGCTGAGGAAGGTTTGACTCTACTCGAAGAGTCTCTATAGAAATCTTGCAAGGGTTAACAAAGTCGCAATTTCATCCCCCTTCATAGATCAATGCGATGCCTTTTTATTTTTATACCTCTCACTTTCGTTGAAGCTCCATCTAAAGTAAGTGGCTATGCAAAGAGTATGCGCCGAAAATTTTGAAATGTGCGAAAGGAGATTATATGCAAACGATTCGAGATTTAATGACTGAAAATGTTAAAACGATTCATCCTGAGGAATTTCTACGCGTGGCCGCACGCAAGATGAAGAAGTATAATATCGGAGCTCTTCCGGTGTGTGATGGCCATAAACTGAGGGGCATACTGACGGATCGAGATATTGTGATTCGATCTGACTTCGATCGCGTTGAAAATTTAAAGGTTAAAGATGTCATGAGTCCTAAAATTATTTTTGGATATGACGATCAAAATTTGGAAGAGGCTGCTGAGCTCATGCAGAAGGAACATATCCGCCGACTCCCGATCCTGAATGGCGAGAATCGATTAGTGGGATTGTTGTCACTTGATGATTTGGTGAAAGGAGAGAACGAGCTTGCGGCAAAAACTCTTAGAGGAATTATGAAAATGCACGCTTGGAGTGTGCCTTTGAAAGCCTTGGCTCGACCTAAAATTATGGGGCCTTCCGCTGCAGTACTCGGGACTTTAGCAGCCGCAGGAGCTTATTTTTTTTGGCGCCGAAATCATTCGAAAACGTCGATTTGGAACAGATTGCATCTTAAAAGTGCGTCCTAAATGGTCTTTAAGAATCGAACAGAAGCGGGAAAACTCTTAGCGCATAAACTCGCTTCTCAAAAAATTGAAAATCCTGTGGTGATTGCTCTTCCGCGTGGCGGAGTTCCTGTGGCTTACGAAATCTCAAAAGCCTTAAATACGCCGCTCGATGTTCTTGTGGTTCGTAAACTGGGAATGCCTTCTCAACCTGAATATGGAATCGGTGCGATTACCGAAGAGGGATATTATTGGGTGGACCCGACAGTTCAGCGAGCGCCCTTTTTTCTCTCGCAGGAAGATTTGGATGATCTTATAAAGAGAGAAGGTAAAGAAGTAGAGCGTCGAGTCAAAATTTATCGCGGAAATCGAGCTCTGACTTCTGTGAAGGATCGCACGATCATTCTTGTCGACGATGGTCTGGCCACCGGGGTCACGGCAAAAGTGGGTGCAAACTATCTAAAACAAAAGGGAGCGAAACGAATTATTTTAGCAATTCCTGTTTGCGCGCCGGAGAGTGCAACGCAACTCAGAAAAGAACTGGATGAAGTAATCTGCCTTTTTGAACCTGAACAGTTCTGGGCCGTGGGTCTTTGGTACAGCAACTTCGAGCAGGTATCCGACGATGAAGTGAACTCCTACTTGCATCAAGTTCAGCATATTCCGATGGCCAAAGGCTTGTAAAACATACCCAGATCAAGAATCTAGGTATGTTGCAGAAAAAGCAAAGTAGCGGTAAAGAATCCTCGTGTGTAAAAAATATTGCAAATTCGTTTTGGTGTTCGCGACGTTCATTTTAGGAACTGCCCTATCAGGTCTCAATTATCAGCCAGTTTTCGCTGACGAACCTAAAGAAGATTCAGGCGGAACTGCATTCGATAAACTTTCAGACGAGTGGTCAAAGAGTTTCATTTTCGAAAATGGTGTCTATACAGATATTTTTATGGGTCTTCAAATGATCGGTGATGCCTATCTCATGAATCAATACGATGAAGTGTCTCACGACAAAGTGTTCAAAAATAAAATAAAGAAATTGCAAGACGATGGCTTTGCAAAAATTGCGGTGTATAAAGACAAGGCCGTACCTTATATAATTTCTGATTTAATTTCGAATGCGTCCATGCACCGAGATTCTTCTCTTAAGTATAAGAAATT
This sequence comes from Bacteriovoracaceae bacterium, assembly GCA_028287765.1. Lineage (GTDB taxonomy): Bacteria > Bdellovibrionota > UBA2394 > UBA2394 > UBA2394 > JAQBPA01. Next base: position 15,853 of record JAQBPA010000228.1, on the reverse strand, counting down.
GGGTTGGAATGTTCCGATCATTCTTCTTCGCGCTACGGAGGCCAGGGATCAAGCTATCAAGGATGCACTTCTCACTCTCAATAAAAATGATGTGCTAAAGGAACTGCAGATTCTCCAAAACAAAATTGGAAAAGAAGAAGAGCTTGGCGAGCTTTTGATGACTGTTCGTGCTTTTACAAAGTCGGTTGAAGAAGCAAACAAGAGTCAGAAGAAATAGAATCAACTACTGACCTTCGGTAGTGTGACGTCGGTCGCTTTTAATTTAAGTCGGAGAGATTCCGACACGTCTGTAAACTTCGGGTCGCCATTTTTTCCAATGTTCACGGGTGAGTTCTTCGGCGGGTTTTCCGTCGTAATTCCAGTGACGCTGCTTTGCATTGAGTCCTACAAAATGTGCACCGTAAATTCCAAGATTGGGCATATGGGGGGGAAATGGAGAGCAAACCGAAACCTCTTCAATGGATACAACTGCTAGAGGAGCGACTCTCGAGAGGGCTGCAATTTGAAGTCCTTGCTCGTCGAGTTCAGATTCGAGACGAACGGGATGGAGTTCCATCATTTCACGAATTTTTTTTTCCAAACTGAACTGAGGCGGAAGTCCGCGAATGCCCGAATTCTTTGGCTGTGATCCGCAATAGGTTTCAAATTTTCCAAAACATGCGCGCACGTCTTCCGCGACAAGGCATTGAGTCTCATCCAATCTGTTGAGCCATTCAGCGATTGTCTTCGGCACTTCCCAGAGGATGCAGTCATTATCGAGCGCGAGTTCGTATCGATCGGGAAATGCTTGAAGCGGTGCAAATTTCCAGGCGACTCCTTCTGCCATTCTGGGATCTAAACGTTTTGCGAGAAAGTCTGGAATATTTACGATCTCACTTTTTCTCCACTCTGCGCTTTCGGGCAGATCTCCCGTTTTTCTGCGGGCCACTTCTAAATCAATCGAATTGACATAGATGGCGTATGAAACATCAGAGCCGAAAGCTCTAAATGCACCCCAAACAGAGAGTCTGAGAGCTTCGAATCCTGAATCACTCACATCTCCTATCGTCCAACGAATGCCCAACTTATTTTTATATTCGTCCATAGACTTCAAACTCTTCTTCTAATTTCACATCGATAATTCATTGTATCTTCCGCGCCCCAAAAATATTTGTAGGCTTCTCGGCCTCTCAAAAAATCGAATGCCGCGCAATCCTCTCGAAGAGATTCCCGAATGGCATGTCCGATAAGCTGCGATCCTACACTGAAGCGCGTCCAATCGGGATCGACTCCGCCGAGGTATGAATAAAATCGTCTCGCGTGCTGAAATCCATAAACATAGGCGATCGAAATTCCATTCACTTTCAATTCATAAAATCGGAGGTGTCCCGTTTCGTTGAGATTCGTTGCAACCAGTCGATGAAAATTTCGCACTCGTTCGTTGTCGAGCACTCCTCGAAGTCCCTTAGCTTGCCATTGTGCTGAATGCAGATCGAAGAAGCGAGAAAGAGCATCGTTCAGATGTTCCTTGGCAGAGACCAGTTGAATACCCAAATTGCCCTGACAGCTTAAGCGCCTTTCATAATATTCTAATTTTTTCATCGCGTATTTGGAAATCCTGTCGAGCTTTAGTAGTGGACAATAACTTTGAACAAAGATGCTCCGTTCAAATTCATCGGGCGTATTCATGAACGCCGTTAAGGAGTGCTCTTGTATTTGCTGAAAGTCGGCGACATCCCAGAGGCTGTCGTGTTCAAACAAAAATTCATTCAAGTGGTGATTGAATTCATTTCGGTCGAGAGCCGGACTGATCAAGAGGTCGAGATAGTCGGAATTTCCGGTGCCGAGAAATAAGAGCCGACGCACACTTCCGTCTGCATATATATAGAGAGGGGCGAGAGCCATCAAGACCCCCGAGAGCCGTATCTCGAGAGTGAGAAGAGAATCAGAGCCGAAAGTTCTCCACCATGGAAGAAGCCATTGAGGAGACTGAAAGGGGGTAGAGTTCGGCAGCGATCGCCATAGTTCCAACCATTCGGAAGCAATGGATTCAAGCTCAGCTGTCGTTCGGAGAGTTCTCGCCTTAACGACACCTGCTCTTGAAATCTGAAAATCAGCCGAAGCAATCGAAGACACGGCTTTTCTTCCTTTTCGTAAAGCAAAACTCAATCACGTCGTCGTAAAATTGAAGATAGCTCTCCACCATTCGATCTGCAGAAAAACGATTTCTTGCGCTTTGAATGCAGCGGAGAGGATCGATGTCGGAACAACTTTCAATCGCTTCTGCAAATTCATTTGGACTGTCCACAATTCTTCCCGTGACTCGATCTTCAATAATCTCCGGAAGTGCGCCAGTGCGAAGGGTGACGACCGGAGTTCCCGAAGCAAGTGCTTCCATTGCAACGAGGCAACTCGTCTCGGGCGCCAAACTCGAAACAAGTAAACATCGAGCACGATTGAGGAGTGTTCTTTTTTTTGAAAGTCCAACAGGCCCGATGTATTCTCTTTTTTTATCCAATCTTGGCGCGATTTCGTTTTCAAAATAGTGAATGTGACTAGGATAAGGAAAAACTTGTCCTGCCAATATAAGCGGGAGATCTGCTTTTTTTGCTATATCTAGAGCTAAATGAAAACCTTTCTCAGGACAAATTCTCCCGAGACAAAGAATATAGTCTTCTTTAAGAGCGCTCATCTCGAAGTCTTCGAGGGGAACTCCGTTTTCTATCACGCCGAGGAGATGCGGAGCGTGAGGGCATTCCTTTCGCTGCGTGTAAGAGACAGCATTTAAAAAAAAGGAATTGGATTCGGAATTAAAGATTTTCGACGGATACCAAGACGGCGGAAGATGGAGTGTTACGAGAATGGGCGTCTCTGTTTTTGGAAGGTACGAGCTGAAATCAATTCCGTGCATATGAATGAAATCGAAGGATTCAGATTCGAGAGTTTTTGAAATGAGTTCTTGGTAGCGCTTATGCACGTTCGCGCGAATCTCATCCGAGAAATCTTTGGATACGAGTGGATCTGCCGAGATGAGTCTTCCTGTCGTTTCAGATCCCGCTGCTGCAATGGTGACGGTCTCATGTCCTTTTTTTGCAAGTACTTTATCCAGGGTCGACAAAATCTGTTCCGCTCCTCCGGCGGAATCGGATGTCACCCGCGAAAAAGGATAAGCAATGCTGAGCACTTTGAGTTGCCTTTTCATGCAGCTACTCTTGAGTAAAGTTTTTCTAGAGCGGATTTGGCGAGCACTCTCCATTTCGATCCAGAAATTCCCCAATTGAAATCTTCATAGTAAAGCCGAGCGCCGGATCTCGGAGGTAAAGTGAAATCGTATGTGGGTGCCGTTCTAATTTTTTCATTCCAGATTGTTCGAAACGGCTTTAAGGTTTCTTGCTGGCTCACAAAACAATCGAGCATTTTCTCACGCATTTTAAAACGCTCCGATGAGAGCGGAAGGATGCTGATGTAGGGCGAAGTAGGATGTGGAAGAAAGGCGTTTGTTTTTAATTGCCCTCCTTCCGAATGATAAGAGGTAAATTCAAATCGGCCGGGTACTTCGAATTCGAAATCTGCTGTGCAGCGTAATAAGTGCACAGCACACTGTGCTGTGAATGCGGCAGCATCGTGATCGGGATGGCCGCCTTCGTACGGGTGCGTAAGAATGGAGGACGGTTTGAGATGGCGTATTAAGTTGATCAATTGTTCTGTTAACGAGGTCAAATCGAAAGACGCTTTTTGATCATCCAGTTCGAATTGAAAATACTTTAAAACTTTTTTTCCTACGACGGCGAGAGCGTTTCGACTTTCTTGTTTTCGTGCAGAAGCATACGCCTCCTTTGAATCGAAGCCCTTAGCATGAGCGTCGACAAGATTGGATGGAGACCCATTGGTCGCGTGAACTAAAATGATTTCTTCAAATAGGTCGAGGTGACCTCCAATGCCGATGATCTCGTCGTCTGGATGTGCTCCAAAGATAATTGTTCTACCGTGAAACAGGCGGTCTCGATAACTCGACAGCATAAAGCAGTACTGCTGAATTTGAAGCCGAACGAATACCGACAAATGTCGCTGGCACTGTAGCCGTTGGTCTAGTGACATTTTTTTTATCCACGAAGAGAGTCTCACTAAACTGAAAGGAACTTGTCATGTCGATTGATGCACGCACTGTACTTAGAACACCAACGGACCTTCGCGTGCCTGCTACAAAAAATATTTCTGCTGCTCTCAATTTGGTTCTGGCCGATGTTTTCGCTCTCTATGTGAAGACTAAAAATTTTCATTGGCATATGAGTGGTCCGCATTTTCGTGATTATCATTTATTACTGGATGAGCAAGCTAGTCAGATTTTTGCGATGACGGATACCATTGCCGAACGTGTACGAAAAGTTGGAGGAAGTACTCTTCGCTCAACTGGACAAATCTCTCGTATTCAGCGCATCAACGATAACGATGCTGATTTCGTTACGCCTCAAGACATGCTCGCCGAACTTCTTGGAGACAATCGTCAACTGACAATCGCCCTTCGAGAAGCGCACAATGTCTGTGAAGAATTTCACGATATCGCCACCGCGAGTCTGATCGAAGTTTGGGTCGACGAAACTGAGCGTCGAAGTTGGTTCCTATATGAGTCCACTCGACGTCTGGGTAACGAGGGCTGAATCTCCGAGTGGAGAAACTTTACCAAATTTTTTACGCCATGGGATGATTGAATAGATCATATCTTTGGAAAAACTTCCGCGCCGTTGCTAAAATCTGATTGTCCGTGGGGTGATCGGAATTTTCCGTTCCAATGATTTTTTTTCCTAAAGCGTCTTGATGATGCTTTTCCAAATAAGTTTTGAAATGGTTTTTAGCCAAGCCCGGACCTAAAAGTAAAATTTCTTCGGCATCCTTAAACAAATCTGCCAGGTGATGAAAAAAATGCTCCGTACCCGGATCTCCATGGTTGTGATGTTTGTCATGCGTATGATGATCAATGGATTTCTTTTCTAGATGGGTTTTTACAATTCCTTTAGTTGTCAGATTAAAAATATGAGCTTTTTCAGAATCTAACCAAATCACATAATTCGACATAAGAGTCCTTTCTTGTTTCAGTTAAAATGATTAAACCAAATCAGCACAACATTCAGCTATTTCTTTTTTTATCAAACGCAGCGCAATATTTAGTTTTTCGGTAAAGTGGTGAGTGCTCGGAATCGAAACAAAATTCGGATGGCCTTTCCAGATCTGCGCAATTTTTTCGTCAATTCTGATGGCTTCGGTTGCACTTTCGATTCGAACAGGGTTTTGATGATTGTAGCCCTCGTGAAGACTTGGAGTGCAAAGATGAATCACGGCTGCATAGCGATCAAATTCCTTCGATAACGAAGTTTGAAAGTGCGAGAATAATTCTTCGTCTGTACCTGGCCAATAAGCGAGACCGTCTAAAGACCCGCGATCACAAAGCCCAATCGACCATTCACCTTCGTTAAGAGTTATAATTTCTAGCTCTCGTTGCACTGAAAAAATGGCTCGCTGTGCAGCCTTTCTTGCAATCAAACTTTCTTTGCGCCAAAAGCCTCCATTATAGATGATGCTCGCCGATTCGGGCAGCACTCCAATATGTTGGCATAGCATTTTCTTTGCGGCGTCGAGCACAGCGGTCTTACCCGCGCCAGGACCTCCTGTAACCACGATGAGTTTACAGCTATGAATTTCTTTTTTGCAGTGACAGGCAATGGATTTCATATCGTTTTTTATTATCTAAGTTTGAATTGATTTTGAGGAGCTGTACAGGAAACGAATGCTCAACCGATAGAGGATCTATTTTACCTTTGAAAAACATGTTGGGGTCAAACCGGTTAGGAGCCAGTTAACTTTTCAATTAACCTGGCCCCTAACCGGTTTGACCCCCTTTCAATGGATGAAGCCTTTGAATAGCTTTAGCAAATAGGGGTGAAATATCGAGTTGAACTAATTTTTGAGATAAAAGCTTTGGGTCAAACTGAGGAGGGGGCAAAGAGTTTGTGGTGATGATTTTTTCGAGAAATGGATTTTCTAGAAGTGAATTTGCACTCTCTAAAAAAAGACCGTGTGTTGCCATCGCGAATATTCGTTTAGCTCCGTGCTGATGGCAGGCGTTTACAGTTCGGTCCAAAGTTGAACCTGTCGTGATCATATCATCTAATATGATCGCCGTTCGATTAGAAACATCTCCGATCAGTGTACTGCGAGAAAGCTTTTCATCTTTTCTAATTTTTTCCATAAACGCAGGTTGAATGGGCTCTGAAATTCTTTGGCTAAGAGCATCACAAAACTCTTCGACTCGCTTCATGCCACCAGCGTCGGGGGATACAATTGTTATCTCTCCATCAAAATTCAAGTTCGATAGCAAGTAGTCCATAAAAACTGATCGAGCTTCCAAATGTTCGGTTGCACAACGAAATGCATTTTGAAATGCGGCAAGATTGTGAACGTCCATGCTAATAACGCAGTTCACTTTCGCGGCCTCAAAAATTTGAGCCAAATATCGAGTGCTCACAGGATCTCTTGGTTTAATTTTTCGATCCTGACGAGAATACCCGAGATAGGGGATGGCAACGGAGATCTGATTGGCCAATGCGTCCTTCAGGGTACAAAAAAAAATAGAAGACGGATAAGTTTATCGTCGACGCTTTTTGTTTTGTCAGAATGTAGTGACTGAATAACGCATACATCTTGACCACAAACATCTACAAGCGGCCGAGCTGCGTGCTCGCCGTCTTTAAAATTTATTTCTTCGATCGGGCTAAGTTCAGTTTTAAGTTGAGCGGCAATCTTATTTGCGAATTCCAATTCCGATTGAAAAGCAAAAAGTTTAATGCCTGATGTGCTAGTCTCCATGGATATTCGAAAGTAATAAGCTCTTTCAAAGTATAAACCTGACTTTAGCTAGTCCAAGTTGAGCGAAGATGGGTCTTCTCGAGAAACTGAACCTTGGTTAGAGTCCTTCGATAAAAAAATTTGCGAAAATAAATCTTATGACATCGAACGAGAACAAAGGACTTAGAAGTTCGAAAAGCGTCCGCCGAAAACGCCATGGGCAACCTCCCGTTAAAGGAAAGGTTCCGATCTTTAAGCCGAGTGCAAAGAGCAAAACCATTCAAAATATTTAACCGAGAGTAAGGTGATGCTATTATAACGGAAGCTAAACGGCTTTTATCACTTTAGTCCAACTTGGAGGCAGAAATGATTCAATGTCTTTTAAAACCAAAGGATCCAAAACCTTTTTTGCCAAGTGAAAAACTTGCTCGATGAGTTCATAAGCTTCCGCTGTTCGAATTTTGAATTGGCGTGATATTTGATTTACAAATTGATCGAAGGAAATTCCAAGACCGGTCTCTTGATGACCACGCAATTTTGAAAATGTAAGTGGTCTAGGAAGTTCGTCGACCATCTCTAAAGCGCGTGGAGCATCCACTCGACTCGCAAGGGTTCCGAGGACAGCCTTAATAGATGCATCTGCCTTCTCACGATTTTCTACAAACGGAAGCTTGGCAATTTGATTGAGCCAGTTCTCATATTTCTCGTCTTTTTTTTGAGATTCTTTTTCTGCCTCCATTGCTTCGGACACTGATGGAATTCCGAGAGGATTTGGCATTTCAGCGTAAAAGATTTCCCGCATCTTTTCAGGAAAACTAAGTTGAACCTGGCGCATTTCCCCAATACTTACATGGTTAAGGAGAGCCCTAAAAATAGTTGCGACAATCTTTTGAGGATCTACGGTTGGATCATTTTGAAAATGGCGGTGAACTTCTCGGTAGAAATCATCGGCTGTTCGAAGCGATTTTTTGGATTTATTAGCAGGAGTCCAACCTTCAAAAAAAAGTCCACGAATAATCATGGGAAACTCCGCAGCCAAATCGCTTGCTTCTTCAATAGGGAGTCGATCTCTTAAAGTATGAAGAACAGCTCTCAAGGCGGAATAAGCTGTTTGCGGACTTATCCAACCAGCATCCACAAGAATATCTCGAATCCATTCATTTGATTTCTGAAGAGTTTCATCGAAGACATGGATTTTAAATGTAGATGTCATAAAAAATTTTTGTCTCAGTCGATAAAAATTCGACTTTCACTGATTCTGAAGTGCTTGCGCTTATCCGGAAACTGCTAAAGGTCCGATATCAACCGAGCCAGCTGTCGCGGCTCGAAGGTTAAGTATGAACTCGATAAGGCAAGCGGGCTCATTCGAGTGGACCGAATTTTATTTAGCTCGGTTCACTATCCCTCCAATTACGGATTTATTCCCCAAACCTATTGTGATGATAACGATCCGCTCGATATTCTCGTTTTGGGACAGGAGTCAGTAGCACCGAGCTTGAATTAGTTTTGAGGATCTGTCAGGAAACGAATGCTCAACGGACATTGGAGCGTGGGCAGCCGAATCGATTCCTTCTTAAAAAGAATTTATCGAATACGACGGAGTGCTGTTAGACATTTGTATAGTGAAATTTCGAGGACAACTACTGCACGAGCTCGCCCGTGGACGATTTTGTCGGCGGCCCATCCCAAAATACGGTCGATTCGATATATTTCGTTTTTGTAGCCACTTGTGCGGGCTCCACCGTGAATTTTAATAAGTGCGAGTTTTGCTTCTTTCTTCACGACAGGATCTTTGAATTTGTAAGCAGTAAGTTTTAAAAATAAATCAATCGTTTCATCTCGAAGCGGATGGTTAAGCTGGTCTATTTCAGAAAGTGAACGAATCAGTTGAACCAGAACATCATTATTACCTTCGCTTAAAAATTGATTTACTAAGTCGACTTCGTAACCAGAATTTCCGGCGAGCCATTTAGCGGCCTCCTTTCTTGCGGAAGGGTCTCCTGTATGAAGCGCATTGATTACTTTTTCACGATTAAGTTGAACGTAAAAATTTCGAGCACTCCTACTCACACGTGGATCTAGGGCATGCCGGCCAAGAACTTCGATTGGAGAGTTAATTTTCGGGAAAAGGTGTTTTTGAATATTCTCGGCTAGGGGTAAAAAATAATTACTAATTTGATTTATCGAGAAGACTTGTTTTAGCGGGTCGGTTTCTTGAGTAAGCTGCTTTATCAAACTGTCGAGTTTGCGACCCCACTCGTAATCGATGTGCTCAGTCCATGAAGTTGTTACGATACCTCCTTTGTAAAGCATCGCCATTGCCGGGCGTTCAATAATCAGCAAACTCGAAAAAGAAATTAATAAAATAATAATTCTACTCATGGCATTAGCCTCCAATTGGACGACTTAACTATCAGCATTGATTCTCAAGTCAAGAAATGTTCTTGGTGCGTATTGGAGAAGACAAAAGGTCTCCGAGATCCCAGAACTGAAGTAGGGGTCTGACCACTACTCTTTGATTTGTCTTTGTTGTTAAGGATCGCCACTGGAAACTGCGCTCAGTGGATTCTTTCGATTTCCGGCTGTATGGCGCGAGCGATTTGCTCAGATATTTTTTTCATTCCACTTACATTGGGGTGCATGCCATCGTTTTCAATATCAACAACACCCATTTTCATGCTGGCCATATTAGCATTAAAGATAATGTGAATATTCTTCGACTGATTCACTCGCGTAAGATCTTCAGCAATCTTCTCGAGGTCTTGATTCAGTCGCTCATACAGTTTAAGCGAACCTTCTGGATCCAACCTCTCTCTCGCTTCCGTAAAACCCTGAAAGCCCGAACGTTTCATTCGTTGGATCTCCTCCGTAATGTCAGTTAAATTCCTCCAATTATAGAGTGCAAAAATGACTAATGAAAAAGGACGATTTTCTTTTTGTGCTCGGCTTAGAATTTTTTGCATCTGCGCTTCATAATCGGATGAAAATTTCTGAGCGATCCATTTTCGAAGCGCTTCGTCACGATCTTTCTCATGAGCAAATCGAGAATCATTAAACTCCTTAAGTTCACCCTGATCACGAACTCTCTTCAAATCATTCCAATCCAAAGGCTCCATATGCCCGGTCCAAACAACAACGAGGTCGGGAAAGTCGGATCGTGAAAGCAGTTGCTTCACTTGCTTTTTAAGATGAGGAATATTCAATAACCAACGAACAAAGGCATTTGGTTCATGAACGACTTCACGCACAAAAACATCTGATCCGGGGCGAGAGTAGTTTATGATTCGAAGAGGAACTTTTTTCTCCATCATTTCAAACAAGCTCACGGGACCCGAAGAAGACTCAAAATCACCTATCACCAAGTTTTGGGGAGTCGATTGGATAAGCCGAATTGCATCCGTCAAATTGCGATGACTTCGAACCATCCCGGTTGAAAGACTGTCTCCGATGTAGCCGACGTCAATACCTGAAAACCTACTCCAGTTTTGAGATACTCTAATTTGTGGTCGCTCTTTATATTGAATATAACCTGCACTGGCTAGAGCCAGAACCAGGACGCCACCAAAAATGCCTAGAGTTCTACGAAACATATAGCCTGAGCTTTATTTACCCTTATTATCCAAGTTTACAAGGCGAAGAATTGAAGACGAACGTGCCAGCATTTCTGAAGCCGAAATTTTAATAAAAATTATAACCGGACTATTTGATGGAAACGGTTTGTAGCTCTTTGGTCCATTGACGATTTTTTATGTGCATGAAAAAAAATTCTGGATGAAAATTGCAAAACCATTTGAAGACAGCCCCCCATCCGAAGTGGCCCTCGGGGTGAAGCCCCGGGTCTCAAAACGAAACTTCTCTTTCAAAATCAAAATGTGAAAGAATACGTTTTGATCTTTGGAAAAGGAGACGAACTCCTTTCAGGAATTTCATCTTTCGCCACTGAAAATAAGATTCAATCAGCACGTTTCACTGGCATTGGAGCTCTTAAGAACGCGGCAACTGGATGGTTCGACACCCAATTCAAAGTTTATCGCATCAATCAGGTGGGGGAACCCGCCGAGCTAACATCATTGATCGGAAATATAGCGCTTTCTGATGGAAAGCCTGTTGTCCATGCGCATATGAATTTAGGTTTGAGAGACGGAAGAGTGATCGGAGGACACCTGATTGAGGCAATCGTCTTTCCAACGGTCGAACTTTTTTTAACGGCTTATTCAACACCTCTTGTGAAAAAGCTCAATAAGGAATTCGATTTAAAACTTATTGATCCAGTCGGGTATTCAAGCGCCTAAGAATAAAAAATTATTTTAAAAAACGAGTCCCATTTTAAGACCAAATGCAAAAGTTGAAATATCGCGAGAAGGTTGGTCTAGGGGAATTGAAATGAAAAGATTACCTGCTGCAGATCCAATTTTTCCTGAAAGCGATGGAACAAGAGCATGTCGATACACAGTTCCTGGATCAGCATTTTTATAGCCCATCACAAGAACATTATATTCTAGATTTAAATTTGCAAAAGAGACGAGGTGCCAACTTGCCGCAGATTGCCATGTAAAATTACTCCGATTTTTACCGCGAATGGCGTAACTATCCTTTGAAATATATTGATAGGCATATCCTAAATCTGATTTTAGGAACCAATACTGTCGGCCCATAAAAATTCCAGCTCTCGGGTGAATGCTTGTTGTGAAGGGCGAATAGTCCAAGAAAGTTTGCGTCGGCGTACTGTACGCGACTGCGCCAGCCTCTCGCTGCCTTGCCGTAGGAAGAAAGAGATCAGCTGCAATTCCATAACCACAAAAACTTCCCGTATTGGTAAGAGTCTCTTTACTCCACTTGATCGTTCCACTCAGATTACCGATATTTGTATCGGCTTTGATTCCTGTCGCATTACTTGTGGCAGTGTAGGCGGGGAGTTTTATCGACCAACTCGAATATGAGCTGAGAGGTTTAAAATATTGCAGAGAGAAACCCGCGATATTGCCCTGATCACGACCCGATCTCTTCTTTGTAGGGATATCAAAAAATCCGAAGAAAACGGAGTTATCTCTTAAATAAGATTCCTGCCCAACATAAATGGGCTTAAGACCCGTCGTCCAAGTTCCATCTTCTTCAATATCGATGGCCTTCAGAGAAATATTTAAATTAATAAAAATGAAGGCGAAAATTGTTAAACCAAAAATGCTGTGTTTTTTTAATTTTATAGTTTTCATGTGATTATTAGAAAACTCTTCAGTTACTGCGGCCTCTGACTTTCGGTCGACCGTCGACGTAAGTTAACTGGAGCTGCGATGAAGTCAGACTAAAGGCAGACGCACCAAGGCGATTCAATTGAACTCGCACTGAGGTGATCCCTTCGTCATCTCATTAAAATTCCTATCTTTTTTTGAAGGCGTTGTCGTGGTCAACCGGGCGATATACACTTTACATGAAGCGTCTATGCTTTCTGACTTGTGGGTGGAGTCGGTCCTGAGGGGGAAATCATACAATGAATTTTAGCGTGCTCTTTCGCCGTCTTTATTTTTGGCTCGTTATTTTATCGTTTGTTTTGATTAGCTCTGAATCTTCCAATTTTTTGTGGGCTTCTACCGATTCTAAATCCCTTAAAGTTTTGAATTTTAATTTTAATAGCGAGTCCTCCATTTCTGAAAACCACGATAAGCTTTGCGATCTTCGTTATGCAGCATTTGTTGATTGGGTTCGTGAGTACGATCCAGATATTATTCTTCTTCAAGAAGGTTGGGATTATCGGAGTGATCCTTCTGTAGCTCTTACGATTGCGAGAGAAATAGGATACGACGTCGCTTATCGAATAGATTTAGGGTTTCCCGCGTATCTTTACGATAGCAATGCAGTGTTAGCAAAAAAAAGTCTTCTAATGACTGCCGAGCACGATCTGAAACTTCCGCATAGTTCTGTTCAAATTGGAAACGGAAAAACTTGGGATATCGGATTCGGCGCGATCAGTTATGCCATTGGAGTTAAACTGAGTTTGCCCGATGGTGAAACTCTTTATGCATACTCGACGCATTTTCTTGCGAGCAGCGTAGATGAGCGTGCCGATCAGTTTCGGGCAATTGATGAAGATATTCGGCAGCGAGCTGAATCCGATCAGCTCAGCATAGATAAAGTGCATGTCCTGATTGGCGGGGATTTTAATTCGATTCCCACAGAGGCGAGCCTTGTTGCTGCGGTTCAAGCAGGATATCGAGATTCGTTTGCAGTCGTTCATCCTCGAGATAGGAGCTGCAGCTTTTGCTCGGTTCCTTCGAAGCCGTTTTTTAATCCGATCACCGTTGGAGCCGGACAAATTCCTGCCCAAACGGTTTTTTCTCCAGACCAGAGACTTGATTATATTCTCGTTCGCAGTCCGACTCTCACCGCTGTTTCTTCACAACTTGTTTTCACAGCACCGCGTGATGGAGTTTGGTTGAGCGATCATTACGGAGTATTCACAACTTTTAATCAAAACTCATTCCTCATGCCGCCATTGCCCACCAATATTCACGACACGAAAGAGAGAGATTTGGTTCCAGCTCAAATTGTAAAACTCAAATCGGATGATTTTCGCTGCCGCGATATTAAAGATGATTGTTTTCATCGGATTCTCGATGCTTCGGTTGGCTCTCGCGGAATTACTTTTTTGAATCATGCAAATTTTGAAATTCATATCGATTTGGAAGGCCCAGGTTTTATTTTTACGTCTTCTTCTACAACGCTTGCTCCCGAGAATCTTGCATCATTTGTTTTTTCGTCACCTGGCGACTACAGGTTTTCTGTCGTCAATGCTTCGCTACCAGCATGGCCATTCGGCGCGAAACTTCTAGGAATACTACACGTCGAAAATAAATAAATAGAAGCAGAGTCGGAGAGACCTGGCACTTAACCGGTTTGACCCCTACCGAATATGCGCTAAAGTATGAATGCACCAACCGCGTTTGGAGACGGGCTCGGTGGGAGGATCCAACTCGTTTGAAGTTTCGAGCTTCCAATGATCAAGTTTAAAATCTTTTAGAAAAGGAAGCCTTGCGAGAGCATCGACTCGATGTTCGAAGTCCAGCTTAAGAGAGGCTTCCAAAAATTCGAAAACTTGCTCCAGATTCAATGCTCGACTTCGGCCGTAGAAATTATTTGGAAAAAGTTTGAATTTTACTTCGTTGATTTCTTCACTGAGAGCCACGTCAAATTCCCGAAGAGACTTTAATGTATTGAGAGCCGCACGCATTTGAACCACATTTTGATACTGAGGATTAACATTCAGTAAGTGCTGAAGCCGCGATTCACCAAAAAGGAGTGTGTAGAGTGCGTTTCCAAGCTGATGCATATCGCTTGTATTGTCGTCTTCATAGTCGAAGTCTGGCAGGTCATATTCGAGTGGTCCAGACTGGTCTTCCCACCCTTTGTTGCGAGGCGCTACGCCATGGTCTCGAACTTCGTCGAGATCGCCGATCTTGTAGCCGGTATTCATGGCCAGAATATTTCTAGGATTGAGATCGTGATGATTGAGCCCGGCTTTTTTTAATTCCAGTATTCCTCTGAGAACAGAATGCATCAATTGGTATGCATGCAGAACTCGCTCGGCTCTCTCTAATTCTAAGACTTGGTTAGTGATCAAAAAATTTTTCTTTTGCAAAGTTTCAACATTACTTTTCGCAAGTTCCGATCGAGCAACGACGGTGTCGCCCTTTTTTGACTTCGTTAAAGAAAATACTTCAGGTGTGTAAACCCTTAAAATATTATTCAATAAACCCTTCGCTTGAAGATCAGCAATTCTACCATATGCATCGAGCGTGGAAGTCTTTGGTGTTCGATTAGAAAAAAATTTTCCAGCGAAATGTTCCTGAGTTTTAAGATCGCGAATTTCCCAAACGGTTCCAAAAGCGCCCTGGCCCAAATACTGTTCAACTTCGTAAGTGGCGCCCAGATCACTTTTATAAATATCGCCAATTCCTACCGCATAAATCTGAGAGGTGAGAAAAAAAAGGAAGAAAGCAGTGAAATAATTAAAGCGAATGCGCAAGCCCGTCCCCACAGGGAAATGTTGTGCCCGCATTGAAGAGAATTTGCAAGCATGCAGATAATTCGACCTTGATTGGAATCCGTTTTGGCCTGAGGCGAAGCGGGCCAAAACGGGTCTTGGCGAAATTCTATTTTCACATCAGAATTAATTCTCAGCACGCAAATGATCGATCAAAATAAAAATCAAAGTCGTTTCAAGATCCTTGTCATTTTAGGGGCACTTTGCACCATTGGCCCGTTTTCGATCGATATGTATTTGCCTGCGTTTAGCGAAATCGCGAAAGATTTGCATACGGATGTCGCAAAAGTCTCGCTATCGGTTTCTAGCTATTTTATCGGCCTCGCAGTTGGACAAATCCTTTACGGGCCGCTTCTCGATCGATTCGGCCGACGGCCACCTCTTTTTTTTGGACTGACTCTCTACCTTCTCTCAAGTCTTGTGTGCATGAGTGCAAAGAGTGTTGAGCTTCTCATTGCTTTTCGCTTTATTCAAGCCATCGGCGGTTGTTCAGCACAAGTGGCTAGTACCGCCATGGTTCGAGATTTCTTTCCGGTTAAAGACGCAGCGAGAATTTTTTCGGCTTTGTTTTTAATGATCTCTGTTTCTCCTTTGATCGCGCCGTCGGTTGGAAGTTTTGTGGTGATCGCGATGGGGTGGCAGGCAGTATTTGGGTTACTGGCACTGATCGTATTTTTAATTACGCTCGCTACTTATTTTTTTCTTCCTGAAGGTCATTTGCCTGACCCTTCCGTCTCTTTTAATCCAAAGCTCATTTTTAAGGATATGGTATTGATTTTTAAACACCCCCAATTTTTTAGGTATGCGCTTGCGGGGTCCTTTTCTTTTGCGGGTCTTTTTGTTTACGTCACAGGCTCTCCCTCCATTTTTATCGATACCTTTCACTTAAGTAAAAAAGCTTACGGTGGAGTCTTCGCTCTTCTTTCGGTTGGATTTATTGGAGGAAGTCAGTTTAACAATTTTCTTACGCGAAAATTTTCGAATGAAAAAATTTTT